>CAZTSL010000104.1:0-16980 GCA_964616915.1 uncultured bacterium | reverse complement strand
CGCCATGATCGGAGAGGCGAAGAAGGCATTGATGAGCCCCCGGTGCAACTCCTCCTCGACCTTGGGGAGGGGGAGAGGAACCGGGATCAGCCGGGAGATCCGGAAGATCTCCGAGATGATCGGGTCCTCCTCGTAGGACCACATCTTGACCCCCACGAGATCGTCGTAGTTGGCCAGGGGTTTGCGGGAGAAGACGTAGACCGGCCCGATTTCGAGGAAGGAGACGAGGACGAAGCCGCGCTCCCGGAATCCCGCCGTGAAGGTGTCGAACATCTCCTTTCGGATGAGGTCGAAGGCTTTCTCCGGTTCTTCCCGCCAGAATCCGAGGATGTCCAGGACCCGGCAGTCGGGATAGATCTTTCCGATCAGCGTGGAGGAGAAGAGGCCGCCATCGATCCTGCCCGCTTGCAACGCCTTGAAGAGCTTCCGTTCGTCCCCCCGGACGCCTCCGAGATAGAAGCGGAAGGTGAGGGCGTGATCGGTGGCTTCCTCCACCTGGCGGGCCACGGTCCGGAGATATTCGGTCCAGGGGGTGCGTTCCGGCAGGATCGTGGCGAGCTTGAGTTCCACCTGGGCGGAGAGGGGGGAGACGCCCGAAAGGAGGAATGTCATCGCAAGAAAGAGGGGGATTGCGAAGCGATCCCTGCCGGTCGGCGCGGGAGAAGCCGGGACGGTTTTCGGATTCATCGTTCCTCCTCCCTCTTCGTGAGGGCTTGCAGGCATAGATCGAGATAGCCGGCCGGCGCCTCCCCCCGCGCTCTTGCCTCGAGGAAGGCATCCCTGGCGGTGGGGAGATCGCCGGAGCGCCAGGCGGCACGGGCCAGGAGGAGAAAGGGGAGGGAATCGCCGGCGACCACAGCGCTGCGTCGGAGCGTCGAGAGGGCCATCGGCCATGCGGCGTGCAAGGCATACCAACCGGCCAGTTCGACGAGGGCCTCCGTGTCGTTTCCGTTCTTCTGCAGGCGCTTGGCAAGGCTCTCGATGCGGGTTTCCCGATTGGGCTGGGGCGGGGAGAAGTCCCAGAAGTGGAGTACCCCCTTCTCTCCGCCGGAGAGCATACGGCGGCGTTCCGCATCGAAGACGAGCGCGGTCACCGCGCCTTCCCCTTGGGTCAAGTTTCGCCATTCCCTTCCGGTCTGGGCATCCCAGAAGCGGATCGTTCCATCGTTCCCTGCGGAGATGAGGAGGGAGACCTGGGGAAGCGGTGCGAAGGCGATCCGGCGTACCCATCCGGAATGACCGGTGAACTTCGGCTTCTGGATTTCCCGGCCGGTCTCCACATCCCACGCTCGGATCGTGTGGTCCTGGCTGCCGGAGAAGAGACGGCTTCCGTCTTTCGAAAAGGTGACGGTCCGCACCGCGCCTTCGTGACCGGTGAGGGTATGGAGGAGGAGTCCCTCTTCCACGTCCCAGAGTCGGATGGTCTTGTCGTGGCTTCCCGAGGCGATCCGGGTGCCGGAGGGGGAGAAGGCGACGGCATCGACCCAGTGGGTATGGCCGGAAAAGGTTCGGATCTCCCGGCCCGTGGCCGGATCCCAGAGTTTCAGGAGGTGATCCTTTCCGCCGGAGAGGAGGCGTTTTCCATCGGGGGAGAAGGCGAGGGTCAGAATGTCGCCATCATGACCGGTAAGACGCATTTCCTCGGTTCCGGTGGCCAGATCCCATATCCGGATCTCCCGATCTCCGCCTGCTGCGGCGATCCGTTTGCCGTCGGGGGAGAAGGCCACCGCTTCCACGGGGAGTTCTCCTCCCTGGAGGGTTCGCAGGGGACGGGTCGTGGCCATGTCCCAGAGCCGGACCCTTCCATCGGTTCCGCCGGAGAGGCCGAGACGGCCGTCGGGGGAAAGGGATGTGCTCGTGATCGTCCCCTCATGGGCCTGGACGCGACGGTGTCCGGGGGGGGGGAGGAGGCTCCAGAGCTTGATGTGCCGGTCATAACTGCCGGAGAGGAAGAGATCGTCCCGCGGGGAGAAGGCGAGCGTGCAGACCGCGTCCCGATGTCCCTGGTACGTGCGGATCAGGCGGCCCGTCTCCGTTTCCCAGAGGTCGATCGTACCGTCGTAGTGCCCGGTGAGGAGGCGGCTGCCCTCCGGAGAGAAACGGGTGGTGCAAATGCGTGTGCCTCTTCCCGTGAAGGTACGAATCTCCTGGCCGGTGGTCAGATCCCACAGCTTCATCGAGGTATCGGGTGTACCGGCGACGACGTGGCGGCCGTCGGGGGAGAAGGCGAGGTTTTTGAGTTCGTAATCGGAATCGATCTGGAGTCTTCGGAGGAGACGCCCATCCTCCCGGTTCCAGATCAGGATCGTGCCATCGTAACTTGCGGCAAGGATCTGTTTTCCATCGGGGGAGAAGGCCACCTGGGTCACGTAGTTCTCGTGTCCTTCGAGTCTTTCGGCTTCTTCCGCCGTGGTGACGTTCCACAGCCGGACGACCCGGTCGTTGCCACCGGAGAGGAGGAACTTGCCGTCGGGGGAGAAGGCCACGCTCCGTACCCACCCTTCGTGTCCGACGAAATCGTGGATGAGTTTTCCCGTGGCTACTTGCCAGAGGTGGAGCGTGCGGTCGAAGCCCCCCGAGACCGCAAGGGTGCCATCGGGGGAGAACGCGACACAGGCCACGGTATCGCGGTGCCCTTCGAAGATCCGGATCTTTCGCCCCGTGGCCACGTCCCAAAGGACGACGGTCTTGTCGTTCCCTGCGGAGATCGCCCGGGTGCCGTCGGGGGAGAAGTCGATCGCGTTGACCCACTCCGTATGGCCGATCAGATCGTTGAGGGGGAGGGGGAAGCGCTGGAACGCGTCCCACAATCCCAGATCGACGATGAAGGGGGATGCCCCGACTTCCTGGAAACGCCGGCGTGCTTCCCGGTAGCGATCGATCGCCGCCGTATGCCGGCCGGCATAGACGAGCGCATCTCCCTGCAGGACGAGGCTCTCCGCCAGCAGTCGTTCTGCTTCGTCCCTGGCCTTCGTGACGCTGATCACGTAGACGACGGAGAAGATCGAAAGGATGAGGAAGAGGGCCATGGCGCTCGCGACGAGGACGCGATTGCGCCGTGCCCACTTGGCGAGCAACTGGAAGGGATTGTAGTCCGCGACCTCGACGGGGAGTCCCTCGAGAAAGCGGGAGATCTCCGCCTTGAGTTCGAGCACGGAAGCGTAGCGTTCCTCCTTGCGGAAGGCCATCGCCTTCATCGTGACCTCTTCGAGGTCGAAGGGGATCGGCCGCTGGGGGGTGCGCCGGGAGGGGGGGACGATCTCATGGTGGTAGATCTTTCGGAGGATTTCCTCCTTCGTCCTCCCTTGTATCGGGGCCTCGAGGGTGAGCATCGCGTAGAGGATACCCCCGAGCGCATAGATGTCTGAGCGTTCATCGACTTCACGATGCGCTCCTTGCGCCTGTTCGGGGGGCATGAAGTGGAGCGTTCCGACGATCACTCCCTCCTGGGTCTCGGGGAGGGCGCGAAGCCCTGGACTCGCGAAGATCGCACCCTCCTGCGTCGTGCTGGCGGGATCGGAGTGGTCCTTGCGGAAGGCAGCCAGGCCGTCCTCCTCGCTCTCGAAGGGTCTGGCGGAGTCGGTCCGGAGTCTGGCCAGGCCCCAATCCATGACGAGGACTTCACCGAATTCTCCGATCATGATGTTGTTCGGTTTGAGATCGCGGTGGATGACCCCTCTGGCGTGCGCAAAGGCCACGCCGTCGCAGATCTTCTTGAAGATCTCGAGCAACGAGAAGAGCGATTCCCCCCTGTCGCCCTTGGTCCGCAGGTCATCGAGCATCTGCTGGAGGGAGCGCCCTTTGACCCGCTTCATCGTGAAGTAGAGGTGCCCCTTGGCATTGACGCCGAGTTCATGGACGGGACAGATGTTGGGGTGTTCGAGCTGTCCCTGGATCTGGGCCTCCTTGATGAATTTCGCCACGAGTTTCGGGGAGGTGCGGTATTCCTGGCGCATCACCTTGATCGCGAGTTTCCGGTTGAGTTCGAGATCCTTCCCTTCATAGACGAGTCCCATCCCCCCCTTGCCGATCGGATCGGCGATCACGTAGCGTTCGTCGAAATCGGAGACGCGCGTGTAGTTCGGAGAAGAGGAATCTGAAGGGGAGGAGCCGAGATCGAGGGGTTGCGTCTCCCCGAAACGGTGTCGCCAGGATGCGGGAGAGGGAGAGGAGGGGCGTGGCGCGCCGGTTGGGGGGGAGGTGTCTGGCCGGGAGAAGGGACGCTCCTTCCCCTCTTGTGTCGAACCTTCGAGATGGATCGTTTCCGTCTCGTCGGGGAGGAGATCGGCCGGGAGCATCTCCGGCGCCTCGGTGGGGTGTTCTGCGGCGGTCGTGGCGTTCGCTTCCGTGGTGGGGTGTTCTGCGACGGTCGTGGCGTTCGCTTCCGTGGTGGGGTGTTCTGCGACGGTCGTGGCGTCTGCTTCCTGGGAGGTGAAGGCGAGCCTGGGTTCGTGTTCCCCCTCGAAGCAGACCCTGCCGCCGAAGCAGTGCTCGAGGGTCGTCCTTCCTCCCAGGGATCGAAGGATTTCGCCGGCATTCCCCCGGTGGTTTCTGAGGGCCGTGAAGGCGAGTTCTTCGATTCGTTCCCGCGTTTCGGGGGTGATGACGCCCTCTTCCACGAGGATCTCTCCCAACGAGCGTGAAGGATCGATCGTACATCTCTGGAAGGCCGCTTCGATCGCTGTCGCAGGGGCATGGCCGAGCCTGTGGGTGATGACGCCCCAGAGGACTTCATAGTCGAGACGGTCGTGTCGCGTTTGTACCATGAAAGCGTTCCCAACGGCGTCGTGGGGATCGGGGTGGAGGATGGCGGTATGGCAGCACGGAGCCCCTTCCCCTCCATCCTTAACAGAGATTTTTCGAAAAATCCAGTTGAGAGCGCTGTCCGTTGAACCGATGAGGGCCTTCTTCTCTACGAGAGCCTTCCCCGCCGCTGAAGGAGGAGTGCAACGATCGTGAGGAGGAGGGTGACGCCGAGGAAGCGGAGGAAGAGGGGGGTATCGAAACGGATCGGGGGACCGCTGAAGAGACGCAGGAAGATCTGATAGAGATAGTTTTCGGGGAGGAGTCGAACGAGGTGTCGGGCACCGGAGAGCTGGGGCGCGAGAAGGAAGAGCGCGGCGAGCAGGAAGAGATAGCCAAGCGCGGTGAGGCTTGCCGTGGTCTGCCGGCGGGTCAGTGAGACGATCGTCGTGGCGATCGAAACGTAGGCGAGGGTCGCGGTGGCTACGAGGGGGAGGAAGAGGGGATTGCCGAGGACCCGCGGAGCGTGGATCAGGATGATCACTGCGGCCAGGGTGCCACTGAGCGTGAAGGAGAAGAGGAACTTGGCGAAAAGGATCTCCCCTCGCTGCACCGGCGCGATCATCTGGGCAAGGAGGGTGCGTTTCTCCTTCTCCTCGCTGAAGAGGGTCACGAGAAGGTTGAAGCCGATGATGTTGAATGCGAGGGTCAAGAGTCCCGCGATCACGAAGGTCTGGAGGTGACGAGGAGCAGAGGGGAAAACGCTTCGTTGCGCGCTTTCTGCCGGGTGACTTCCTTCCCCTTCTCGTTCCGTGCGGATCTCGACCTGCAGCGGGGGCGTGGGCTCGACCACGCGGTAAGCCGCCGAGAGGAGTGCCTCGGCGAGCGCCTCGGCCGCCATCCGGTTCACCTCGAAGGCGTGGATCTCGATGCGGGGGTGGAGTCGCCGGGAGAGGAGTTCGTCGAAATCGGGGAGGGGCACGTCGAGGACCAGCTTCTCGGGTGCGGCGACGAGCCTTCGCAACGCCATGCTCATGTAGGGCACGTCGACGCGCTCGAAACGGGGGTGTTCGGTGAAGAAACGGTCGATGAATCCACTCTCGACCGTCTTGGGAACGAGGACCTGGTAGGTGACGGTGTCGGAGAAGGTCTCGGAGCCGGAGACGAGGAGGGCGAGCCCCACGAAGAGGAGGAGAACGAGGAGGAGTGCCCGGTTTGCGATGTAGCGGAGGAGGTCTTTTTCGAGGATCGCCCAGACGACGCGGAGACGGATCATGAGGAGCTTCCTTCCCTCATCTCTGCGGGCAGATCGAACTCATGACCGGTGAGGCGCAGGAAGACCTCCCGCAGGTTCGCCTCCCGCGAGTGGAGGGTCACGACCCTCCCCTCTTCGATCAGGCGGGCAAGGGCCATGCGGTCGGGTTCCCGGGAGAGGTCGAAGACGTGCCGGGTTTCTTCGGTCTCCCGGCGGACGACCGCATCGACCCGGGGTCTGGCGAAGCGGGTCTTGAAGCCGGCCGGTGTGTCGGTATCGACGATCCGGCCGTGGTCGATGATCGCGATCCGGTCACAGATCTCTTCCGCCTCTTCCATGTCGTGTGTCGTTGTGAAGACCGTACATCCTTCGGCCGCGAGTTCTTCCAGAAGCCTTCGAATCCGGACCCGGGCGTGCGGATCGAGATTCGCGGTCGGTTCGTCGAGGTAGAGGATCCGGGGTTCGTGCAGGATCTCCCGGGCGATCGAGAGTTTCTTGCGCATCCCCTTCGAGAAGTTCCGCACCGCGATCCGTGCGGCATCCTCGAGTTCGAGACGGGCGAGGACCAGCGGGATGCGGGAGGGGGCAACGCCATAGAGCCGGGCGAAGAACTTGAGGTTGTAGAACGCGCTCAGTTCCTCGAAGTGATTGTCGAAGTCGGGGACGTATCCGAAGCTGGTGCGAAGGTGGGCGAACGCCCGGGAAAGATCACGACCGAGCACGCGGACCTTTCCGCCTGCGGGGCGTTCCTGGCCGGTCAATACCCGGATCGTGGTCGATTTTCCTGCGCCGTTGGGGCCGAGAAAGCCGAAGATCTCGCCGGGCTCGAGCACGAACGAAATCTGGTCCACCGCGACGAAGTCCCCGAAGGTGACGGTGAGTCCTTCGACTTCCACCACGGGGTGGAGCTTCACATCTTCCGGCATACGAGGGTCTTTTCACCCGGGATTTCGTTGATCTCTTCCTCGGTGCTCAGGGTGAGGAGGGTTTCCGCTTCCCCCTCGTTCAGACGATAGGAGAAAGTCAGGGTCGGGGGGAAATCGATCGGGATCTCTCCGCTGGCCGTGACGAGCACCGCCTTCTGGATGTTCGCCGTCATCTCGGTCTCTTCTGGAAGATCGAGATATTCGCCTGCCACTCGGATCCGGGAGGGGGGATCGTTCGAGTCGACTTCGAGGAAGAAATCGAAGTTCGGCTTGAGCACGAGGGTTCCGGTTCCCGATTCTGGGGACTCGAAGCGATAGATCACGCTCTCGAAGCTCACGAGGGCGTATTCCCCGGAGAGCCGAGCCGTTTCATCTCCGATCGTTCCTTCGGAGAGGGCACAGGCACTCAGGAGGAGGCAGAGGAGGAAGCCCCCTCCCCCTTGGAAGATCGTCTTGAAGATCGCCTTCGTGTCTCGCTTCATGAAAACGATACCGTCCATGGGACCGAGGATATCACAATTCCTACCGGAGGGCAAAGGTGGCGATTCCCCTGAAGGAGGCCGGTTTCTCGGGGATGAAGAGGTGGATCGTTCGGGAGACCTCGCCCACGATACCGGTCGTGCTCACGAGGAAGCCATTCTCCTGGCGTTCGAAGTGATAGGCGAGGGCCCGATCCCTTTCTGGAAGGGGGTAACGGAGCGTCAGCCCATCGATGACATCCTCGAGGCCGTCCTCTTCGACCGTCTCCATCGCCGATTCTGCGATTTGCAGGGCGAGGCGGTGTTTTTCGATTCGGGTGGCGCGCTCGTGGCGCCGCACGCCCTCGTTCACGAAGGATACGAGAAGGGCGCCCACCCCCAGGATCGTTGCCAGGGAAAGGACGAGGCTCACACCGAAATTACCGTTGCTGATCTTTTCCATCTCTCTCTCCTCGATTCGTGACGGAGCGTCAACCAGGAAGCTGTGAAATGTCATCTCATGAAGATCGATGTCATCTTCGCATTCGTGATGCCTGGAGTATATGCATGAAAGATGCCAGGCCGCACTGATTCCTTGATTCCAGGTGGCAGCCTGGATTCGAGTGGCGGTTGGGGAGAAGGGGAGGAAAGGGGAGCGAAGGAAGAGGGAATTTTTTTTCCCTTTCTCGGTAAACGTGCGGCTCATTTTGAAATGAAGGGGTTTCTCCCCTAACAGACGTTCATCCGGGATCGGTTGAGGAGGCGGGGAGGGGATGCCATGCGGATTCCGCGAATCATTGGGGATTTTCATGCGATTGTCCTGCGGAGAACGCGGTTCGACTTGTGCTTTTTCTTCCTGCTCCCTATAATTGCGCCAAGGAACGATTCTGTTCGCCATACTTTCGAGGAGCGGGTGAGCCATGAACCCCAAGCAATTCCGATTTTTGATCATCATCGCCGTGGTGGCGGCTTCGCTCGGTTTCCTGATCTACACGGGGACGAAGGGGACGGCGGTCTATTACGTGACGGTCTCGGAGTTCCTTGAGAATTCGGAGCATGCGAAGGAGGAGGGGATCCGGGTGAGCGGCAAGGTGGTCCCCGGCTCGATCGAACGCAAGAAGGACCGTCTCCATCTGCGTTTCGTCATGCGGGATCCAGAGACCAACGAGCGGCTCCCCGTGGTGTACGAGGGGATCGTCCCCGATACCTTCGTCGATGACTCCGACGTCGTGGTGGAAGGGCGTCTGACGGAGGGGGGGGTCTTCAAAGCAACGCTGCTCCTTGCGAAATGTCCTTCCAAGTATGCACCGATCACCCCTGGGGAGGCGTAATCCGTGACGAGTCGTCCCTCTTCATCCCACCTGGGTTTCCTCCGGAGTTCGAGGATCGGTTGGTGTTCGTTCCTCGGGTTGCTCTTCCTCATGGGGGCTGGTAGTCCCGATGATGCGGAGATCGCGAAGCGGGTCACCGAGGTCTCCAAGCACATCATGTGCATGTGCAAGGACAACTGCAACAAGGTGCTCATCAACTGCAACTGTTCCTACTCCGACGGTTTCCGGGCGGAGATCGCGGAACTTGCGCGAAGCGGGAAGAGCAACGAGGAGATCATCCAGCACTTCATCGACCGGTATGGAGAGATCGTCCTGGCGGCACCCACGACCGAGGGGTTCAACATGACGGCGTGGGTTCTCCCCTTCGTGATGCTCCTCATTGGAGCGGGAATCGTGGCCTTCGTGTTGCGACGCTGGAAGAGCCGAATCTCTGCTTCCGGAGGGGGAGAGACCACGGGTTCCGGAGAGCGCGAAAAAGGGGAGGCGGCCGGTGGGGCAGACCTCGAAGAGGAACTCGACCGGGCGCTCGAGGAGTTCGACTATTGAGTCGGACAAGGAAGCGGATGGAGAGGAGAATGGAATGACCACGATGGTGTTCGTCGCGCTCGTGACGGCCGTATCGCTCTACCTGATCGTAGCGCCCTTCTTTACCGAAGGGGGGACGTTGCCGGGGAGTATCCGGGAGATGAAGGCACTCCTTGCCGAAAAGGAAGCGGCGCTCCGGGAGATCAAGGAGATCGAGTTCGACTATCTGACCGGAAAGCTCTCCGACGAGGACTACGCGCATCTCCTCTCGGTCTACAAGAAACGGGCGCTCTCCATTCTCCAGGCGATCGAGCGCCGGGAGGACGATGCCATGGAGGATCGCCTGAGCCTGCTTCGCAAGGAGGTGCTCTCCGATCTTCAGAAATTGCGGGGGGCAAGGGATGCGTAAGGGAATTCTCGTGGCGCTCGTCGTTTCGTGGTGCCTCGTCGGAGGGGCGCTGCGTGCTGCCCCCACACAGGATGCCCCCAAGGAGGGAGCCGCCGGTGATGCCCCCGTCCAAGGAGGAGAGTGGCGCATCGAAGGGGAGGTCGTTCTCCAGACGGGAACGCCCAAGAGGGTTCCGGGGCAGGCGGTGACCTTCAATCTGATGAAGGCGGGACAGGTGGTCGCCTCGGAGCAGGCGCAAAGCGATGAGAAGGGTGCGTTCGTCTTTTCCGGGATCGAGATCCCCGAGGGGACGATCCCCTTCCTCGTGGCGGCATACAAGGGGGTTCGTTACCGGAGCGTGCTCGATCCATCGAAATTCCCGGATCACCGGATTTCCGTAGAACTTTCCGTCTATGAGTCGTCGAAGGATCGCTCGATCCTCTCGATCGCAGGGGACCACCAGATCATCGATCCAGCGGGTGGGAAGCTTGCGGTGATGGAGATCGTCGTGCTGGAGAACCGGAGCGACCGGGCTTTCAACGACCCGGAGAGGGGGGTTCCCCTCCCGCTGCCGGTCACGGGGGTCTTCGAGAGTGTGCAGGGGGTGCCCCCCCGGACGATCGTGCTCGAAAATGGTCGTTACCGCTACAAGGGGGCGGTCTATCCCGGCAGGCAGGAGATGAGCATCGCCTACCGGATTCCGTATACGACGCCGGTGCTTTCGTTCGAAAAACCACTCGATCTTCCGATCGGGCGTTTCATGCTGCTGCTCAAAGAGGGGCCGGTACGGGCGGAGGGGGAAGGACTACGGGAACTCGAAACGCGTCGCTTTGGAGAGAGCACGTACCGGATCTACCAGTCTGCGACGATGGGGAAGGGGCAAAACTTCACCATCACCCTCTCGAACCTTCCCGTTCCCGAAGCACCGGCAACGCTGCGGGATGTCTTGATGGGTCTCGCTGCGGGGGTGATCCTGCTGCCTCTTTGCTTCAAGCTCTTCTCGCGCAGCCGCAAGGCCGAGGCACGGCTGGCGGCGGCGCTGGCGGAGCACAACGCGCGTAAGCTCGAGATTCTCAAGGAGATGTTGCGCAAGGGGGAGATCGAGGGCGAGGAATATCTCACGCTGGAAGCACGCTACCGTGGCACGACGCAAGGATGAGGGCAATGCGATCGAGGTGCGGGGACTCCGGCGTTCCTTCGGGGAGGTGACCGCGCTTCGGGGTCTCTCCTTCTCGGTTGCGAAGGGGACTTTTCTAGCGATCTTCGGTCCGAACGGGGCGGGGAAGACGACGCTGCTCAAGATCCTCACCACGCTGATCGCGCCGAGTGCCGGTGTGGTGGAGATCATGGGCTTCGGGCGGCCCCGCGACGACCTCGAGATTCGCAGGCGGGTCGGTTTCCTCTCCCACGTGAGTTGCCTCTACGGGGACCTGACCGTAGAGGAGAATCTCCACTTCTATGGGAAGCTCTATCATCTCTCTCATCGGATCGAGCGGGTGGCGGAGGTCATGGAGCTTTTTTCGATCGAGGCGCGTCGGGGGCAGGCCGTTCGGACCCTCTCCCGGGGGTATCAGCAGCGGGTGGCGCTGGCTCGGGCGCTTCTGCACGATCCTCCGATTCTCCTCCTCGACGAACCCTTTACCGGGCTCGACCCCGACTCCCGGGATCGGCTCGCCGAACTGCTTGGGCGGATGCATCGGGAGCGGGGCAAGACTGTGGTGATGATCACCCACGAGATGCATCTGGGCCATGCTCTGGCTCAAGAGATGATGATCCAGCATCGGGGGCGGATCGTGGGGATCTATCGCCGTTCCGCGTGTCCTTTCGAGGAGTTTCTGGCTCACTACCGGGAAGGGACACGCTGATGCTTGCCGACGTATGGACGATCTTCCGGAAGGATCTCACGCTGGAGCGTCGGTCGCGGGAGATGTCGAGTGTGATGATCTTCTTCGCCTTCCTCCTCGTGGTGATCTTTCAGTTCACCTTCGAGCCGGGGAAGGTCAATCTCACCGATCTTGCACCGGGCCTTTTGTGGGTGATGATCGTCTTTTCCGGACTCCTCGGTTTTTCTCGTTCCTTTGCGAAGGATCTCGAGCATCATGGGCTTTCGGGGATGGCGATCGCCCCGATCGATCCGGGGGCGATCTATCTTGGGAAGACGGGGGCGAACGTCTGTTTTCTGTTGGCGATGGAGGGGGTGATGCTCCCCCTGCTCGGGATCTTTCTCAATGCACCGGTGTTCTCGAACTTGTTGCGGATCGTTCCGGTGGTTGTGCTGGGAACGGTGGGGTTTGCCAGTGTGGGAACGCTCTTTGCGTCGATTTCGGTGCATACGCGGCTGAGTGAGGTGATTCTGCCCCTGCTTCTCCTGCCGATCGTGGTGCCGCTGCTCATCTTCGCGGTCAAGGCCACGGGGCGGGTGATGGTGGGGCGTTCTCTGGCCGACGTGGCCACGCAGCTCAAATTCCTGGCCGGGATCGATCTGATGTTCCTGGCGCTCTCCTTCCTTCTTTTCGAGTACACCTTGACGGAGTAGGGATCATGCGGAGATTGCTTCTTCCCCTCGCGGTGGTCACGACGATTCTGCTGGCCATTGGGACATGGATGATCTTTTTCTACGCGCCGATCGAAAGGACGCAGGGGATGGCGCAGAAGATCTTCTACTTCCACGTTCCTTCGGCGTGGGTGGCGTATCTGGCGATCGGGGTCGTTCTTCTGGGGAGCGTGGGGTATCTCTGGAAACGGGCGGTATGGATGGACACGGTGGCGGAGGCATCGGCGGAGATCGGGTTCGTCTTTTGTACGGTGGTGCTCGTCTCCGGGCCGATCTGGGGGAAACCGATCTGGGGGGCCTGGTGGGTATGGGATGCACGGCTCACCTCGGCGCTCATCCTCTGGCTGATCTATCTGGCCTACGTGATGCTGCGGGTCTATGCCGGCGGCGGGGAACGAACCGCCAAGGCGTGCGCGGTCCTCGGGATCGTGGGGGCGCTCGATGTCCCCGTGATCCATTACTCCGTGCGGTGGTGGCGGACCCTTCATCCGAAGCCGGTGGTCATGGCCAAAGAGGGCGTGGGGAAGAACCTGGCCCCGGAGATGCTCCATACGCTCCTTTTCTGTCTTCTGGCCTTTACCCTCCTCTATGTCACGCTCATGATCTACAAGATCTCGATCATCGAGCGGCGAAGAACCCTGGAAGCGTTGCAACGCGCCAATGCGCTTTGAAGGATCATCGTCGAGCTTTCGGCGCCACCTCCCTCAGACATGGGAGCGTTGCAAGGGGTCGCGTTGCAAGGGGTGATCGTGATCTTTCAAGGGAGGCAATATCATGAAACGAGTCCTCTTGGCCCTTCTCCTCTCCCTTTCCCTCCTTGGTCCTGCGGCCTCGCTCCTGGCCGGGCAACCGGGGACTTCGACGAACCCGGCGGAGAACCCCTGGGTGAACGCGAACTACTTCTACGCTGCGCTGGTGAGTCTCTGTCTCATCGTGGGGGGGTACGTCGTCTATCTTTGGCGTGAGGAACGTCAGATTTCCAGAGAGATTGCAGCGATCGAAGGGAGGGGGGAGAGCTAGCTTCCTCGAGTTTCGAGGAGTGGCGGGAAGAGTTCTCCGGGGTCGATGTCGGCGTTCCCATGGATCGGAATCATTCGGACAGCGTCTGGCGATCTTGACATCGGCGGAACCGGGTGATATCCTGATGTTCGAGGATCCGAGGGGAGAAGGTGGAGATTTTCCGGGCTTTTGGGCTCTCGTGGGGGATACCCGTTTGTCGCAGCCGAGGAGCGGCCGGAGAAGGGCGGAAAGAGGGGGCTTTCAGCTCGGGGGGGACGGTTTCTGGCGGACGGCATCGGGAGATATGAAAAAAAAGGGTATACCTCAATTTTCCAGGAGAGGGGGGGGCTCATTTGATGTTGCGCCGTGTTCGATAGGGATTCACGGCCAGGAGCGGGATGATCCGAGGTATTCGTTGTTTCTGAGGAGTGCCGGATCGTTTCGGAGTGAGGTGCCGTGTGTGGCGGCGAACAAGGAGCAGTAAGATGAAAAGTGCCCGTCGCTGGTTGCATCTTCCGATCGTGTTGGCGTTGGCGCTCATTCTCTCGATCTCTTCTCTGGTCTGGGCTGGATCTGGGGCGGTGTTCTCCGTGATCAAGTATGTGTTTGGGAATGCGGGGAACTTTGGTGCGTCGCAGAACTACGATTTCGGGGGGACGATGGGGGAGATGGTGATCGGTTTTGCCGAGCCATCGGGGGCGAGCCAGTTCAAGGATGCGATGATCGGGTTTTGGCCGACGGTGCTTCGGCTTCCGGGGCCGATCGATGATCTGCTCAATGTGCGTGCGCTCTGGAAGCTCGATGAGGGGCATGGGGACGAGAGTGTCGATCTGAGTTGTTTCTTGATCAACGAACCGGTGCGCAACAATCTGATGATCGGGGATGATGCGCAATCTCCGGTATGGATCGAGGGTCCGTTTGGTTGGGCGCTCTACTTCGATGGGATCGACGATCATGCGGATGCTTTTCTGGTGGAGCCCGATGTGACGCTCAACCAGGCCTTTTCGGTGGAGGCGTGGTTTTACCTCGATCCGAACAATCTTCCCGATCCTGGACTCTATCGGATCATCAGTCAGCGGGGTTATCCCGATCCACCCGAGAAGACGAGGGGGTGGGAGGTGCAGCTCCTCGTCACGACGACGGGGTGGCGGGTGCGCTACGAGATCATTGCCGCGCTGCACGACAACTCCGGGACGACGCGGTTGAGTGACATGACGGCGGAGCAGCCATTTCCGAGTGATCCGGGCGTGCAGGAGTGGCATCATTTCGCGGTGGTGCGCAGTCCGCTCAATCGGACGGTGGCGCTCTATCTCGACGGTGTGCCTTCCATCAAGGATTACGGTCCCTTGCGGGGGTCTACGGTGACGAACGAGCAGATCATCGTGGGGGCGTACCAGAAGAATGCATTTGGGGAACTCGACGGTTTCTTCCGGGGAGGGATCGACGACATTCGTGTGACCGACTATCCACTGTTTCCCGATCAGATCGGTTTCATGGTGGGTTCGATTCCGATTCCCCAGTGTGATCTCCAGCCGGTATGTCCCTCTTCTTCGGTGTTGCGGGTGGGGGATGCTCGGGCGATTCGACTGGCCTTCTTCTTCTATTCCCTTCCGCTGATCATCGCGTTCTCTTTCCGGCAGGCTTACCGTCGCAGGCGTTCGTAGTGTTTTCGTAAACGAGAGCGGTTGTCCAACAAGATTTTCGATCACGAAGCGGAGGCAGGTATGTATCCGAGGGGGATCCTGGGGAGGGGCAGATTTCTACTCTTCTTTTGTGCGATGTTGCCCATCGTGGGTCTTGGGGGGCGTTGCGAGGGACCGAGTGCGAAGGTGGTGGAGCCGATCTATCTCGTTCACAGCTATCACCTCGATCCGATCGGGACGACGCCGCAGAGTGGGCCGACGGTATATGCGCAGCATCGGGACGCGGTGCTGTGGCTCGAGGATCTTGCCCAGCAAAGTGGGATGAAGATCAATGCTTTCTCCACGGGTCTCTATGCCGAGGGCGCCGTACGGAGTGGAGATTTTTCGGATTTTGCGGACTTCATGCCGGGTGGGCCACATACGTTGGGTGTTCATCTGCATGCCCATCACAAGCCGTTCGATGCGCCCGATGCGCCTTGGACGTGGGTCGAGGAGCCGGCGAACATCGAGGATCCGGAGATTGCCCGGGCGATCTACGAGGATCAGATCTTTTTCGTCAACGAGTTGTTTCGTCAAAATGGTGTGGATCCGATCGAGAACATCATCATGCATGGTTCTCATGTGCAACTCGACGACATGAGCGAGCTTTACGGGACCTCGGAGACGAGGAGCGTCGATTATCCGAATGTCTTCACCCTTCTGGAGGGGCGCAGGGGGATCTACCATCCCTATCGTGGTCCGGCCTCGACGGTGACGGGGCAGGAGGATCCGTCGGAGGACGAGGATTTTGGGGCGCCCTATGTGCATGTTCCGATCGTCTCCGGGGTGATCGGCTATGACGAGGTGCACGGTCCGGAGGGGATGGTGTATGGTACGGTGCCCTACATCAAGCGGGACTTCATTCTCGAGTATCTCGAATGGCGGGAGGTGGAGCGGGGAGCTTCGGGAGAGCCGCCGCGGATTTGGGTTTTTGGGTGGGGGAGCCATCCTTACCAGACCACGGCGCAGAGTCGGGGAACGGATGGGCGGCTCGTTCGTGACTCGTGGAGCGAGATCGTGGCGTGGCTCAATGAGTACTATGTGGGCAAGGAGACGCCGAACGGAAACGAGATCGCGCGTTGGGCGAACTATCGTGAAGTCGAGGCGCGTTTTCTCGAGTGGGAAGAGGCGCATCCTGGGGTTACTTCGATCGACAACAATGAGGAGGGAGGTCCTCGCCAGGAGCTTGCCTTTCTCTTCGAGCCGCTGGGGGATGCCGCGCATGATGGAGAGGTGGCGGATCTGCCTGAAGGGGTACGGGGAGAGCGGTTCCGCGATCCGGAGGGAGCGTTCTTGTGGCTCCTGTGGTCCGACGCAGGGAACGTGGCGGTGCCGGTAGGGGATGAATTCCCTGTTTCCCGGACGGTTCGCCATGCGGATGGAACCACGACGAGTGAACGAGGGGAGACGATTCTCGTGGGGGAGACGCCCATTCTCGTTGTCGAGGATGGAAGCACGAGTTGAAAAAATTCCTGTTTTCCTCCTGTAGGCGGGGGGAGAGCAATCGGGTCGAGCATTGAAAGTCTTTGAATTTCAGTGGGTTACAGAAAAAATGATTTTTTTTTGATTTTTTGCTTGACTCTCTGCAGGAACTTTGCTATAACCTCTTTCCACGGTGAGGGGGGAACGAAAGAAACCCGCCGAACCGAAGAAAAGCAACGAGCATTTTGATCTTTGAAAACTAGATAGCAGAAGCCACGAACGTGACGGACTTCGGTAAGTCCTTTGAAGTAAGGATCAAAACAGGTTTTTCCTGATTTTCCGATTTAATTGGAGAGTTTGATCCTGGCTCAGAACTAACGCTGGCGGCGTGCCTAACACATGCAAGTCGAACGAGAAACCAGGTTCGCCTGGGAGTAAAGTGGCGCACGGGTGAGTAACACGTGGATAATCTGCCTCCAAGTCAGGAATAACACCTCGAAAGGGGTGCTAATACCGGATAATGCCGGAAGGACTTCGGTCTTTTCGGCCAAAGGTGGCCTCTACATGTAAGCTATCGCTTGGAGAGGAGTCCGCGCACCATTAGCTTGTTGGTGAGGTAACGGCTCACCAAGGCGACGATGGATAGCTGGTCTGAGAGGATGATCAGCCACACTGGAACTGGAACACGGTCCAGACT
>CAZTSL010000103.1:0-16985 GCA_964616915.1 uncultured bacterium | reverse complement strand
CACAATTTTGACGTGCGCCCGTCGCATGCCCAATCGATCCAGGAGCTTGACAGGAGAAGTTTCTTATGAGAATGTAGATTCTCGAAAGTAAAGAGATCCCATTTTTCCGAGTGTTTTCAGGGAGGGGGCATGGAGGAGATGGGGCGAGACGCTCCCGCGGAACTGGGAGAGCGGGTGATCTGGCCGGTAGACCGCCATCCGGCCGCGGTCTATCTCGCCCGAGTCTCCCGCGGTTCGCGGCGAACGCTGCGCCAGGCCCTCGAGACGATCGCCTGCCTGCTGACAGGGGGGCGCGTCGATGCCGAGGGGCTCGACTGGGCCGCGATTCGCTATCCGCACGTCGTGGCTCTGCGCGCCCTTCTGGCGGAGCGCTACGCGCCGGCAACGGCGAACAAGATCCTGAGTGCTCTCCGGGGGGTTTTGCGGGAGTGCTGGCGGCTTGGTTACCTCCCCGCCGAGGTCTTTCACCAGGCGATCGATGTGCCGCCGGTCAAGGGGAAGCGCCGCCTCCGGGGGCGTGCGCTCGAAAACGACGAGTTCGCAGCGCTCTTTTCGGTCTGTGCGGAGGATCGCACACCGGCGGGCTGCCGGGATGGAGCGCTCCTGGCCGTCCTCTATACGACGGGGATCCGGCGGCGGGAAGCGGTGATGCTCGACCTTGGAGACTACGATCCGGCCCGGCGGGAGCTGGCCATCCGCCGGGGGAAGGGGGGAGGGGATCGAGTCGCCTATGTCTCGCGGGGATGCGCGCGTCTCCTCGATCCATGGGTGGAAATGCGGGGCGAGGCACCGGGAGCGCTCTTCCTTCCGATCACGAGAGGGGGTCGCATCGTGCTTCGGCGGATGACGGATCAGGCGGTGATGCATATCGTCCGTAAACGCGCGGATCAGGCCGGGATTGCGCCCTTCTCCCCCCACGATCTGCGCCGGAGCTTCATCTCGCACCTCCTCGAGGCAGGCGTCGATATCGCGACGGTGCAACAGCTTGCCGGGCATGCGCAGGTCCAGACGACGGCCCGCTACGACCGGCGCGGGGAGGAAGTGAAACGGCAAGGGATCGAGCGGCTCCATCTCCCCCTCCTCACGGTCGCCAGGCGAGGGTGATCATCTCTTCTTCTCCTCTCGGTCGCGAGGGGGACGACCGGGGGAGAGTCTTGCCGTCCGGGGGGGGAAGGGTTCTCCCCGCTCGGCTTCGAGGGCGGCGATGGCCCTGGCGAGCGCTTGTTCCGCCAGGCCGCTCATCGTGAGCCCCGGTGTCCAGAAGACGGCGTCACGGAACTTTTCGACGAGGCGTTCCGGGAGGTTGAGGGTGATGCGGGTTCTTCGGGACCGATCGAGTTCCTCCTCCCCCTCGATCGCCGTCTCGAGCGCCCGCCGGCTCGTGGCGATCACGTCGGTAAGGAAGGAGGCCCCCAGACGGCGACGCTCCGTGCCTTCCGCGCCGGCCGCCTCGCGGGAAGGGGTCCTCGGGGCCTTTCCCTTCTCTTGCGGGGTTTTCTTCGTCATCGCGCACCTTCCTCCTGCCGGACGACCTCGAGCGCCAGGGCCTGGTAGTCGCGGGCCCCGTGGCACGTGGGGTCGTAGTCGAAGATCGTCTGAAAGAACGAGGGCGCCTCGCTCAGCTTGACATTTTCGCGGATGAGCGTGGCGTAGAGCCGCGGGGCGAACGCCTCCCTGAGGGCCGCGAGGACCTCGCGGGCGTGGCGGGTGCGCAGATCGACCCGACAGGCCACGATACCGGCGATCTTGAGCCCGCGGTTGCGGTTCTTGCGGATCCCTTCGATCGTCTCGAAGATCTGGGCCATCCCGCGAAGGGCAAGGGCCCGTGCCTCCACGGGGACGATGACCTCGTTGGCCGCCACGAGCGCGGTTTGCGCAAGGGGGCTCGTCGTGGGGGGAGCATCGAAGAGGACGTAGTCCCAGCGGTCCGGCGGCAGGGCGTCGAGGAGGTTGCGAAAACGTTCGATCTCCCGCCACTTGAGCACCGGTTCGACGGCCGAGAGCGCGGGGGTCGCCGGCACGATCTCCACGCGCCGCGCCCCGCTCTCCGCGATGACGGCGTGCAACCCCCGCTGGCCGGTGAGGACCTCTGCGACACCCGGTTCCGTGTGCCGGGCGTCGAGCCAGGCCGTGGCTGCGCCCTGTGGGTCGAGGTCGACGACGAGCACGCGCCGGCGCCGTTTCCCCAGGGCCGCCGCGAGGTTCACGACCGTCGTCGTCTTCCCCGATCCTCCCTTCTGATTCACCACGGCGATCCGCCGCATGATGCCCCCATTCCTTCTGTCCGAATGACCCTGAGTGAATTACCATAAAAGGAATTGAAACATGAATATCCTATCATTTAGCATATCAAAGTAATTACATCATTGCAAGAAAAAAAATGAATATGAAATGTGGGTATTATGTGAAATACCATAACCATATCCGTAAGCGAATCGTCAACGCCTGCACATGGGGGCTGCCCGATCAGGGCTTCTGCCTCGTACTTTGCGTGGCCACCCGAAAGACCTGAAAAGGCGGGCACAGGCCCGACCCGAAAGAGAGGGGTGCGGCACAGGCCCGGTGCCCCCGTGCTCGACATGAAACTGCGCACACAGAAGCCCCGGGGCTACGATCGCGGGATGCGAATCCCGTCCCTCAGGCAACATCGATCGGATCAAACGGGAGATTGCGCAACGGTGGGGGGGGCTCGGGCGGGCGTTCGCCGGCACGTGCCGCGGCGCGTACCAGCGAATGAAACGGATCGTTCAGGCGCTCTGCGCCTCCTGCGTCTTCGTCTTCCTCGAGCGCGTCGTCTTCTTCTCCCCGGTCGTGCCGGAACTTCGTTTCTGCGCCCGCCGGATCTCGTCGATCTTCCGGGAGAGGCGATCGAGTTTCTCGTTCATCGCCTCGATCTCGCGCTTCGTCGGCAGGTTCATCCGGGTGATCACGCGTTCGATCATGCCGTCGATCCACTTCTCGATCTCTTCGGTATTGAGAGCGCGATCGAGGAGGGACTTCCAGAATTTCCGGCCGTCCTCCTGGGCCTGATCCCCGATCTCGTTGAGCCGGCGCCACTGTTCCCGGGCCTGCTGCTCGATCTTCGAGATCGTCTCGTCGAGTCCCTTCATCCGTTCCTGGAGGAAGGGGGGCATCCTCTCGGTGAAACGGTGTTCGCCCTCCGGATGTGCCTCCTGGCTCTCCGTGGCCTCGGTCGTTTCCTCGGTGGTCGCTTCGACTTCCCGCTCCGCTGCGCGGCGGGCTTCCTCTTCGTGACGCTCTTGCGGATTCATGGGCTACCTCCTGATTCGGGGTGGTGAACGGATTGACGCAATGCGTTATCAAGCTGAAATATAACCATCTTTTAGGAAATTGTCAACCCCTTTTTTATGCATTGCGTCATCCCGGAGCTTTCTGTTCAGCTAGAAGCCACCAGCCGCTGCGGGGCATGGGGGGTACAGGGGGGAGAATCAGTAGAAGATGTAGGTCATGCCCAGGTTCGTTTCGAAATCGTAGAGCGCCACGATCACGAACGTCTCGAAGAGGGCCATACGCAGGAGGAAGGGGGAATCGTCCAAAGGGGCGAGCCCCTCTGCCGCGACGATCGAGAGGGGGGGGAGGGCGGGGAGGAGATAGCGGGGAACAGGAAGGGTGAGGAGCACGAAGAGGCAAACGCCTCCGCCCCACAGGAGGAGCGTGCGCCCTCCCTCCTCCCGCCATGCACCGGGAAACGCTGCGAGGAGGAGTGGAAAGAGGTGAATGCCCAGTTGTACGGGGAAAAGGGGCAAGAGCGTGGAGAGCGTATACTCCCCGCCCCCCGCGCTTCCCAGAAGTGTTGCGGCAAGCCGGGTCAGCCTTCGGAACTGGAGCGTGGCCGTCCCCGAGACGAAGAGCACGCTCCCCCAGGCGAGCAACATCACCACCGGAAGCGTGAAGAAGCGGATCCACGCCCTCCGAGTCGCCTTTCCCCGCCAGAGGAAGAGCGCCGCGATCGGATAGATCACGACCGCATTGTAGCGCACGAGACAACTCGCACCGGCTCCCAGCGCCGCCACGAAAAGGTCGGATTCCTTCCCCCCTCCCCGCACGTACCGGAGAAGATGGAAGAGCGCCATCGTAAAGAACGCCGTGGCCGGCATGTCGAGGAGGACCGAACCACTCGACCAGAAGAAGATCGGAAACGCCGCCAGCACGAGTACGCTGCGGTGCGGGTCGCATCGGAAGAGACGGGCGAGCCGGGCCGTGAACCACAACGTCACCCCTCCCGATACGATCCCGATCCCCCGCGTGATCGGAAGCGACGGCCCCACGAAGCGCAGGAGCAGGCCGAGCACGACCGGAACGAGGGGGGGGTGTTTCTCCGCCAGCCACGGCTCGATGCGCCCATACTCCGCGAAGAACCTCTCGAGCCCATGCCGATGGACGAAGTCGGCTGCCGCAAGGAGGGACCGCTCGTCGTTCCAGGGACGCAACCACGCGACATGGAAGAGCAACAGCCCGATCCAGATCCCAACCCCCCAGCGCCAGGAGGGAAATCTAGCCCGACGCGTCACGTAGAGTCCCACCCCTCCGGCAATCGACACCCCCACGGCGAGGAGATGGAAGGGACAGAGGACAAAGGCGTCGAACTTCTCCCACAACGTCGGCCGGGCAAGGAAAGGGAGGACGTAGGAAGCGACGAGTTCCGGTCCCACGAGGGATTTCGTCATATCGGAAGGCGCTTCCCCGCCATGGAGAAGGGCGGAGAGGAGGAGGAATTCGACGGGAAGGAGGAACAGGAGCAGCGTCACGATCCCCTCTCGCCGGTGCGTCCGGGCATCCGTTCCGGAGAGGGACCTCTTCATCGCTCACCTCCATCGGCGAGGAAACGCCGAGAACTCATGCGCAACGCGAGAGGCACTCGAGCACGGTGGCCGCGACGTGATCGACATCGGTCTCCCCCATCTCGGGGAAGAAGGGCAAAGAGACGATCGATGCGAAAACCCGTTCGGCCACCGGAAAATCCCCTCGCCGGTATCGTGCGGAGAAGGAAGGGCAGGGGTGGAGATGGAGGGGCTGATAGTGGACCCCAGCGCCGATCCCCCGTTCTCCGAGCGCCTCCACGAACCGATCCCGCTGCCAGGGGGTTCGGGAGAAGTCGATCCGGATCGGGTAGAGGTGCCGGGCGTAGTCCTCCTCCGCGAGGTAGGCGGCGCGCCTGGGGAGCGTGATCGCGGGGTGACCGGCAAAGGCGGCATCGTAGCGCGCCGCAAGCGCCCTGCGGCGGCGCAGGAACCCCTCGATACGGCCGAGTTGCACGATCCCGATCGCCGCGGAGACGTCGTTCATCGTATATTTGAAGCCCGGCTCGACCACGTCGTAACGCCATGCGTTCTCCCCCCGGCGTTTCCACGCATCACGGCTCACCCCCTGCGTGGCGAGGATCCGGATCCGTCGGGCGAGTTCCTCCCGGTGCGTGGTGACCGCCCCCCCCTCGATCGTGGTGATGTTCTTCGTCGCATAGAAACTGAAACAGGTCATGTCGCTGATCGCGCCGATCTTGCGGCCCCGGTAGGCGCTGCCAAAGGCATGGGCCGCGTCCTCGACGACGAAGAGCCCGAAGCGCCGGGCAATGTCGTGGATCTCGTCGAGCCGGGCGGGATGCCCCGCATAGTGGACGGGGAGGATCGCCCGGGTCCGTTCCGTGATCCGTTCCTCGATCCGGCGGGGATCGATGTTGCAGGTCTCCTCCTCGATGTCGGCGAAAACCGGCATCGCCCCCGTGGCGAGGATCGCGTTGGCGGTGGCCGCGAAGGTGAAGGGGGTCGTGACGACCTCGTCCCCCGGACCGATCCCGAGCACGAGGAGCGCAAGATGGAGCGCGTGGGTACAGGCCCCGAGCGCGACGGCATGGGGAGCCCCGGTATAGCGGGCGATCAGTGCCTCGAAGTGGCGCACGTTCGGGCCGGTGGTCACCCACCCCGATTCAAGGGTGTCGAGCACGGCCCGTTTCTCCCCCTCCCCGATCGAGGGGAGGGCCAGTGGAAGGAATTCTTTGCGTCCCATGGCGCTCGTCGTTCCCCTTTGCACCGGCAAAGCGCGAATCTCCCGTGCCGGCGGTTTCCTCGAAGCTCGCTTCGCCCCGTTTCAACCGGTGTGCGGCGGATCTCGCAGAGCCTGCCGGCAGAGACGGTCCACCCACCCCAGAAGGGTAGGGATCCGGAAGGGACCATCCATCCGGGCCACGTTACGGGCCGCCTCGTGGGCATCGATGCCGGCCGCCGTCACGTAGAGGGGACGGCGGCTCGTCCCCCGTCTCACCGCGATCGCAACGGAGCGGGCCGGAAGAAAGAGACGTTTGGCAACCCCAACCACGGGGATCCTTCGCTCCAGCGCTTCGTAGAGGTAGGCGCCAAGCCCCGGACGCCCCTCTTCTCCCAGCCAGACATAGCCGTCCACGATCACAGTGGTGGGAGCTTCGTCGAGGGGGTCGAGCACGGCGAGGATGCAGGGCAACTCCCGCTGAAAGAATTTTCCCGATTCATAGGGGGCCACCCGCGGGATTCTGGCGATTTGTTCCGCGGCGGGGACTTTGGCTGTCCACTCGGAGAAGAGGACACATGCCGCCACCCCCTCCTCCCCACGGTAATCGACATCGACGGCCGCGATCATCCTTCCCGTTCCCCTTGCCGAACGTTCAGATTCCATCGTAGACGAGTCGAAGTGCCAGAAAGGTCAATCCCCAGCGGTAGAGCCGGAAGAACCACTGGTCGGTGAGATACCCCAGGAGCCATTTTCCGCAAAAGTTTCCGATCACCGAAGCGACGGCCATCGGAACGATCCACCCGCTCATCCTCCCGATCGAAAAGCCGATGCTCCCGAACGCGATCAACTTGAGGAGGTGTACCCCGGCCTGGGCGCACGCCTTCGTTCCGATCAGCTCCTCCTTCGAGAAATCGGGGCGCAGGAAGAAGGGAGCGATGATCGGACCGATCGCGCCGATGACGACCCCGAGCACGCCGGCAAGCGCCCCCGCGATCATGAGCGCGCCCACCTTGGAGAGCCTCTCGATCCCCCACTTCGGCGCCCAGGTGGCATAGAGGATCGAAAGACCCATCAGCACCTTCACGCTCGCCGGATCGAGCCAGGTGAGGAGGCGAACCCCCAGAAAAGGTCCGGGAATGGCCGCCAGAAGGAAGAAGACGATCGGTCGAAGATGAAGCGTCCGCCGATAGGCGACGATCCGCGAGAGGTTGGAGACGAGCTGGATCACCGCATGAAGCTGAATCGCCGTGGCCGGCGCGATCCCCACGATCACGAGGAGCGCCAGCAGCATCGCACCTCCGGCCATGCCGATCATGCCGGAGACGGTCGAGGTCACGAAGGTGGCCCCGATCAGGAGGAGGAGGAGGCGTCCACCTTCATCCATCGCCCTGTCCCACACGACCTCGAGCTTTGCGCATCCTTCCTCCCCTATCGCCGTTTCCGGAGGGCCTTTTCACCCCCGCCTCGCTGCGCAGGATGTCCCTTTCCTTCCGCCACCGCCGATTATACGTGAATCCCTTCCGACACGCAATGCCCCTGCCAGGATCGATCCATGAAACCCACCCGGAACTTTTTCGCACTTCACCGACTTGCGCCGAGCGTTCCTGTTTCATTCACCACGAAGGAGCGCTTCGAGGAGGGGGAGACAGGTACGGCAGCCGGTCCCGATGCCGAGTTTCTCCTGCAAGGCCTCGATCGTGGTGGCGCCTTCCCCGATGGCAGCCTCGATCTCCCCCTTCGTGAGGCCGAGACAGGCGCAAAACAAGGGGACCTCCCTTTCTTCCTTTCCGGCATGCCGGGAAGGAGGGCGGCGAAAACGCTTCTTCGCGATCGGGCGTGGCATGGTCCCTCGTTTCGGCAAAGCACGGAGCGCAAGCCCCCCCGGCGAGGGGAGGGGTCAGGAGGGGAGTTCCGCGCGATCGGGAGGGATGCCGGCTGCCAGAGGGGCCACGCACTGCCGCCCCCCCCGGTGGGTCCACCGGATCCGGAGGAGATCCCAAAACATCCGCCACGAGTCCCGCAAGACCCGCACCCGGCTCGCCGGCGAGTTGTACCAGCGAACCGGAACCTCCCGGATCCTGGCGCCAAGGAGGCGGCCGAGATAGAGGAACTCCACGTCGAAGGCGAAACCGTCGAAACGCTGGCGCCGGGCGACCTGCCGGGCGATCTCCCCCCGAAAGAGCTTGAAGCCGCACTGCGTGTCCCGAAGCCCGGAGAGCACGATCGTCTGAACGAGCCGGTTGAAGATCTTCCCCATCCACTCCCTGTAGAAGGGCTGGTGGATCTCGACGCGCGAGTCGGGAAGGGCGCGCGAGCCGATCACGATGTCGTAGTCGTCGCGAAAGGCATCCAGGCGTTCGTAATCCTCGATCGGGGTGGAGAGGTCCGCGTCGGAGAAGAGAATCCATTCTCCTGCCGCTTCCAGGATCCCATGTTTCACGGTATATCCCTTCCCCCGGTTGCGATCGTTCGAGAGGAGACGCACCCTTCGATCCGCCTCGACGAAGCGCGAGACGACCTGGGCGGTGGCATCCGTGCTCCCGTCGTCGACGACGAGCACCTCGGCCGCGATCCCCGTCGTGTCGAGAAAGGCGAGGATCCGTTCGAGCGTCGGTTCGATCCGCCCGGCCTCGTTGTAGGCCGGGATGACGATGGAGAGTTCGATATCAGGGTTTTCGCTTGCCTCGTTCATCGTGCTGTGCATCCTGAAGGTTTCGCAGGATCGTGCGGATCTGGTTGCCGAACCCCCTCTCCTCGCAGGGACCGATGCATCGGCCGCGGGCCGCTTCGAGCCTTCGACGCGCAAGATCGATCCGGCCGGCACGGGCCGCGCAGACGCCGGCGATGAAGAGGTGTTCGGGATCGTCGGGGCGCAGGAGGGAGGGCTCCTGCAAGAGGCGATCACACTCCCCCCGAAGGAAATCGACCTTCGGGCGTTCCCGGGCCGCCGCCTCCCGGATTCGAGGGGGGGCGTCCCGGAGGAGATCGAGCTGCCGCGCTGCCGCGTCGGGATTCCCCCGTTCGAGTTCGATCCGCGCGAGACGGAGCCGGATCTCAGGTTGATCGGGGGCGATGCGCAGCGAGGTTTCGAGGAGTTCCACCGCCCGGTCGTAGGCATGACAGGCCACCGACACCGCCGCAAGATGGTCGTAGGCCAGCAGATACGTCGGATCGGCTTCGATCGCTCGCTCGAAAAGGGCGGCTGCGGTCTCCCATGCGCCGCGGCGGGCATGGAGACTGCCAAGGTTCGTCAGGGCCGTCGGGTCCTCCGGGGCGATCGACAGGGCTTCCCGGAAGGCCCGCTCCGCGGCTTTGCGGTCTCCCCGCCTGTCGTAGTACTCGCCCAGGATGTTCCACACTCTAACATAGTTCTCGACACCTGTCCAATCCGCCGGATCGAGATCGGCCACGATCCGGCGGAAGGGGGCAAACCAACGCTCCTGCTCGTCGAAGACCCCGGCGGAGAGGGGGAGCGGTTCCGCGGTGATCCGGAAGAGAATCCCGTGCGGAAGGAGAAAGGTCACCGGGATGTAACGATCCTCGTCCCTCCCGTAGTCCCAGAAGGCCGGGCACACCGGAAGATTCCGTCGAACTGCCGGAAGAAGCGTCTCCTGCGCACGGCCCGGATCATAGCCAGTAGGAATGCACTCGGGCTGCATATGGGGCCACTGCCACGGCCTTCGCCGACGGTCGAAGAGAATGCTCCGGTGCACATGCGAAAGATCGGGACGTCTCCCCTCCACGAAGCGGAGATAGGCGAGCGAAAGGGAGACGTTGTCGTTCGCGGAGAAGAGGAGCGCTCCCTGCGGGAGCGACCGGGCGATCGCCAGCGCATGACGCCGGGCCGTGTCGAACTTCCGGTTCATCCGGCCATGCCGGACCCCGTTCCTCACGAGAAGTCCGGCCAGGAGGAGAAGAAAGAGGGGAAGCAAACGCGCCGGAAGCCTCCCCCGCAGCCACTGCACCCCCACCGCGATCGCCAGCGCATAGACCATGAAGCCCGGCACGAAACCAAATGGGCGTGTCCAGGTACGGATGAAGAAACCCACGATCCCGAAGAAGAGGAGAAGATGCGAAATACCGAGCCGAGGGACGCGGTGACAAATCAGGCCCCACCCCAGCAGACCGGCCAGAAGGAGAGGAAGGGAGAACTCCTCGACGATCCACCCCCCGAAGCGATGGAGCTGCACGGGCAATCGCCCCAGATAGAGCGACATCCGCGCAGACGCATCGCTCGTCACGAACATGTGGCGGATCATCCGCCCCCACGTCTGCGGATCTCCGATGTCGAGGGGAAGCTGCGCGCCACTGCGCAGCGGCAGGTAGAGGAAGACGCTCCCCCCGAGGATCGCCAGGGTGACCCAGAGGAGCACCTCCTTGACCGCAGGACGTCCCCCCTTCCCCTCCCCCAGGAGGATCGCGCAGAGATACCCCGGCACGAAGAGGACCATCGTGATGTGGGCCCCCAGACTCAGCCCCCACAAGAAAGCAGCCGGCCGATACCGCCCCGTCACCCAGAGATACCCGATCGCCGCAAAGAAGAGATCCCGCAGCGCATAGACCTCCTGCGCGTTGCCCCACTCCCACGCCGACCGGGAGAGGGAGAAGGCCAGCACCCCCACCGCGATCGCCCCCCCGGAAACCCTGCCGAAAATCCGCCGCACCACCGCCGAACACCAGAGGAAGAGAAACCACGCCGCCACCGCCGAACAGAATGTCGAGAGAAGACTCACCCGAAAGGGGATCGAACCGAGCGGCAGAAGGGTGACGAGCTTCCCGAAGAGCGCAAAGGTCGGAGAACCGGGAGAATGCGCGATGTCCAACCCCCAGGCCACCACCGTGAACTCCGCGCTGTCCCGCCATACGATCGTCTCCGCCTGCGTCAGGAGATAGATCAGGAATACGATCAGGAAGAGCGCGTCCTGGATACCACGAAATTCTCGCGAAGAAGAGCGCATTCAGGCGTGCCGGAAGAGGGGAAGCCGCATGCGTGCGACATCAGGTACGGAGGGGAGAAGGAGAAGAGCAAAAAAAAAGCAAAAGGTAACTTCCATTACACTTTTGCCGCATGCATCGGAATGTTGTTCCCCCCTTTCCGCCGAAGGCGGAAAGAAGGGGAATCGGTTGGGGCCGGTTAGTCCGTCCACCGGTAGGACTGATCGCCACGGAAGTGCGAGGTGACGTAGGTGTAACCTTCAAGGTCCGCACCGAAGAAGGTGAAGGTGATCTGCGTGTCGTCACCCAGGTTGCGGTCCACGCCGATCAGACGGGGCAGGTCGTTGACGTAGCCGTCGTTGTCCTGGTAGTAGACTTCCTGGGCGGTCTTGGCGTTGCGGCCCGCCGATTCCGCGGAGGAGTTGTACGCTCTCTTGCGGAGGTTGATGAAGTTCGGAATCGCGATCAGCGCGAGAATTCCGATGATGGCGACCACGATCATCAGCTCGATCAAGGTGAAACCTTCCCGACGTTCTCTCAGCTTCATCAGCATGCTCTTCTTTCCTCCTTACTGAAGGTCTTGGAATGATGGGGTTGAAGCAAGGTGAGGGGGAACATCCCCCTCACAAATAGAATACTGATCTGCACAGCCGTTGCCCGGAGGTTATAGCAGATTCGATACCAAAGGTCGAGTGCGGGGCGAAAAAAAATGAATCCATCAGATTCCGTAACGAAAATGGGGAGATATGCAGACACCCTCCCCTCCCCACCGGCGCAGAGCGGGAAGAAGGGGGGAACGATCCTGACGTTTTTGGGAAACCCGATGACATTTTTCGTCACTGCCTCTCCTCTACCCTTTCGAGGAAGGCGTCTCCTCCGAAAGGGGATCGAGGGTGGCGACCTTGAGTTGCGACTGGATCTGCATGTAGGGGACGACGCGCACGACCTCCTCCATCGTCGTGATATCGCGGGTGATCTTGTGAAGCGCGTCGGCGACGATCGGAACCATCCCCTGTTCGAGCGCGGCTTCCTGGATCTCCTCGACGGAGCGGTCCTCCCGGATCAACCGCTGGATCTCCGGATCGACGACGAAGAGTTCGAAGATCCCGATTCGTCCCTTGTAACCGCTGTAGTTGCAGTGGTCACACCCCTTTCCCGCGTAGAAGCGCTCCTTTTTCAGCTTCGGGGCAAAGAGGGTGCGCAGCTTGGGATCGGGCTCGTAGGGGGCGATGCAATGGGGGCAGATTCGCCGCACGAGCCGCTGGGAGAGGACGCCCAGGAGGGCGGAAGAAAGCATGTTCGGGTGGATGCCGAGGCTACGCAGTCGGGAGACGGCACTGACCGAATCGTTCGTGTGCAGGGTGCTCAGGATCAGGTGACCGGTCTGGGCCGCCTTGATCGCGATGTCGGCGGTCTCTTCGTCCCGGATCTCCCCGATGAGGAGGATGTCGGGGTCCTGGCGCAGAAAGGCGCGGGCCAGATCCGCGAAGCCGAAATTCTTCGACACCTGCTTCTGGTTCACGTAATCGAGGTTGTACTCGATCGGATCCTCCGCGGAGAGGATCTTGTTGTGGGGGGAGTTGATCTCCTCGAGCGTGGAGTAGAGGGTCGTCGTCTTGCCACTCCCCGTGGGGCCGGTCACGAGGATCATCCCCTGCGGGTTGTGGATCAGGCGTTTGTAGAGTTCCAGATCGCGGGGGGTGAAGCCGAGCTTGCTCAAACCGATCGGGGCGGCGTTCTTGTCGAGGATCCGCATCACCGCATCCTCGCCGTGGGGACCGGGGAGGATCGAGACACGGATCGGGATCCCCTCCTCCTTCCCCTCGCGGGTGATCCGCATCACGATCCGGCCGTCCTGGGGGATCCGTTTCTTCGAGATGTCGAGGCCGGCCATCACCTTGATCCGGGAGATCACCTCCGCGATGTTCCCCTTGTGGATCGGGGTCGTCACCTGGAAGAGAACCCCGTCGATCTTGAAACGGACATCGACTTCGTCCTGGTACGTTTCGATGTGGACGTCGCTCGCGCCCTTCCGGATCGCGTCGAGGAGGATCTCATCGACGATCTCGATGATCGGCCGGGAGATCTCGCCGTCGGACCGACGGCGCCCCATCCGGCGGAAACGATCGATGACGGAGGGCCGTTTCCGTTTCTGGGGAGCGGTCCGGGGCATGCGCATCTCCCCCCGCTCCCCCTCCCCTTCCGGTTCGGGGCGGGGCTTCGGCGCGGAACCCGCCCCATAGGCCAGGCTCAGCGCCCGCTTCACCTCGAGCGCTGTGAGGGGGACGACCCGCACCTCCCGCTCGAACTTCGTGCGCACGAGATCGAGCGCCTGGTAGTTCTTCGGATCGACGATCCCCAGTGTGATCGGCTCTCGTCCCGCCGGTCTCACCCGCCCGAGGATGACGCACTGGTTGAGGAGGCAGAAGGGGTGCGGCAGAAGCCGGATCGAAGCCGGATCGAGTGAGTGTCCCTTGATTTCGTTCGTTTCTCCCATGGAGCACGCTCCCTGAGGCTATCCCTGGATCGGGTGACCATTAGACCAGATCCACCTTGATTTGTCGAGAGGAAAATCCTATCATCCGGTTGCTCTACCCATTGCCATCTCCAAATCGTGGATCGGAAATCATGAACACCGAGCATCTCCTGGACGGATTTTCAAAAGAGCGCGAACGGATCTTCACCCTTCTTCTCGTTGGGGGTAGCCTCTATCTCTTCTTCGTCCTCTCGTGGGCCTGGCATGAGATCACCTACGACGACGCCCTGATCTCCTTGCGTTATTCCCGGATGCTCGCCGAGGGGCATGGGCTCGTCTGGAACCCGGGGGAACGAGTGGAGGGGTATTCGAATTTCTCCTGGGTGATCCTGATGGCACTCATCCGGCGGATGGGGGGGGACATCGTCGCATGGGCGAAGATCGTGGGGATGCTCGCCAATCTTGGAACGCTCCTCCTCCTCCTTTCGATCACGGCCCGCAAGGCGTACGACCCCTTCGCCGCGGCTGCGCTGGCGATGCTCGCCTTCTTCCCCCCCTTCGTGATCTGGGGGGTGACGGGGCTCGAGACGGCCTTCTACACCTTTCTCGTGACGCTCCTGATTCATGCGGCGTTACGGGAGCGGGTCTTCCTCCTTTCGCTTGGTGCGCTCCTGCTGGCCTTGACCCGCCCGGAGGGGGCTTTTCTCGGGGGGGTGGCCTATCTCCTCTGTTTCTTTCGATCCCCCGGACAGCGAAGGGCCTTCTACCGCTGGGGGGGGATCGCGTTGGCGCTCTATCTCGGCTACACCCTCTGGCGCATTCTCTACTTCGGCGATCTCTTCCCGAACACCTTCTACGCCAAGGCCACGGGGGGGCACGCGCAGTTCTGGATGGGGCTGCGTTATCTCCGGCATACATTGCGTGACCATGCCACCTGGGTTCCCTGGATCGTCGGGGTTCCCCTCTTCTACCTCCTGCGTCGCCGTCCGGTTCCGCTCCGGGTCCTCCTCCCCTTTGCCCTCGTCGTCGCGCAGTTCTTCTTCATCGTCGCCGTGGGGGGGGATTGGATGTGGCACAAGCGTTTCGTCCATCCGGTGCTCCCGGCCATGTTCCTCCTCGTCGTGGAGGGGTTGCGCCTCCTCTGGGATCGCTCGACGGAGCGCGTCCTTTGGCGTATCGTCGTGGGCATCGCGTTCCTCCTGGCGTTCTGGCAACACACCCCCTCCTGGACCCAAAGCCGGTACTACCTCGCCTTTCGTCCCCATCCGATCGCCTACGCGATGGAATCGGATCTCGTGCCGATGGGGAGGCGCCTCTCCCGCTTCCTCGAAGGCATCGCGCCCCCCCACGCAACCCTTGCCTCGAATCACGTGGGGGTCTTCGCCTACTACACCGACCTGGCGATCCTCGACATGACGGGCCTCAACGACCGGCACATCGCGCACCTCTCCGGGAATCGGCCCCTTCACACGAAGTTCGACGCCGACTACGTGCTTCGGCGGCGGCCGGAGTTCATCATCATCAACACGAGGACCCCCCCCAAGGACCACAAGATCGTCGCCGACTACTGGGCAGGGGAGGCGGCCGTGCTCGCGCACCCGGAGTTCCGGAAGTCCTATGCCCCCCTCTCCCCGATCTGGAAGTGGGGGGGGGTGCTCGGGACCGCCTACACGGTCGTCTTCTGCCGCAACGATGTCCGCCCGCCCGGAAACCCCCTGCCATGAGGAGGGGAAACGCACGCTCGAATGCTTCCTCCCATCGGGGATCGGGCCACGACCGCTTCGAGGGAACCCGCCGCTACCCAGAATTGACATGCTCCAGGAAGGAAGATACCCTGAAATCATCCATCATCCCGGGGGATATGCGCCTCGAATCGACACGAAAGGCATATGCCCGCTCGAAGACATGGCACGTACGAGGAGTTGCCGATGAGCGTCCGACGACCTCGAATCCTTCCCTTCCTCTTCCTTCTTCCCTTCCTCTTCCCTGTGACGGCCCAGGGAACGAGCAAGGAGGTCTTGTGGGTCTTCTTCAAGGACCGGGGCGTCTCGGGAGATCTCTTGAAGGCGCGACTCGATGCGGCCGCCCGCGCCCTGCCGGCGCACGTCCGCTGGCGGAGAGGGAAAGTCCGAGGGCCTGACCGGATCGTCGATGAAGGCGACCTGCCGGTCTCCGAGGCCTATATCGAACGCGTTCTCGCGCTCGGGGCCGTTCTTCGGGAAAAGAGTCGCTGGTTCAACGCGATCAGCATCGAGGTGGAAGCGCACCGGGTGACGGCGATCGAGGCGCTCCCCTTCGTCGATCATCTCCAGCGGGTGGGGGCTTTCCCGCGGATCGACATCCTTCCGGCCAACCGCGTCCCCCCCCCCTCCCCCTCGAAGGTGGGCGGACTCGATTATGGGGCCTCGTACGAGCAACTCCATCAGATCAACATCCCGGTCGCCCATCTCTGTGGGAATACGGGAGAAGGGGTCATCGTCGGGATGCTCGATACCGGCTTTCGCTACCGGCATCACCCCGCCCTCTCCTCCATCGATGTCATCGGGGAATACGACTTCATCAATGACGACCGGAACACGGAAAACGAAGGGGGAGATCCGCCGCAACAGGACACGCACGGCACGATGACCCTCTCCGTGATCGGGGGCTATGCGCCGGGAACGCTCATCGGCGGCGCCTACGGCGCCCGCTTCCTCCTGGCGAAAACCGAGGACACCTCCCAGGAGGCCCCCATCGAGGAAGACTACTGGGTCGCCGGGATCGAATGGCTCGAACGCAACGGGGCGGACATCGTATCGAGTTCCCTCGCTTATACCAACTGGTACAGCTACAGCGACATGGATGGGGAGACCGCCATCACGACGCAGGCGGCCAACCGCGCCTGGGATCTGGGCGTCGTCGTCGTCAACGCGATGGGCAACTACGGAAACAGCCGGGGCTCGATCGCCGCTCCAGCCGACGGCTTCGGAGTCCTCTCGATCGGTGCGGTCGATTCGTTCGGAAACCTGGCGGATTTCAGCTCGGTGGGTCCCACCTTCGACGGAAGAACGAAACCGGACCTGGTGGCGCTTGGCGTCTCCGATTTCGTGGCCTCCCCCGATGGGGGATATACCCATGTGAACGGGACCTCCTTCTCCTGCCCCCTCATCGCGAGTGCCGCGGCACTCCTCCTCTCCGCCCATCCGCGCTGGACCCCGGACCGGATCCGGAACACGCTCCACTCCACGGCGGACCGGGCCGATGACCCCGACAACTTCTATGGATGGGGCCTGGCCAACGTCGCGGCGGCGCTCGGTCCCTGTGAGGCGTGTGGGTCCACCGATACCGATGGCGATGGCGTGGGAGATCTCTGTGACGAGGACCGCGACGGCGATGGATATATCGATGAGGCACAGGGGGGAGACGACTGCGACGACACCGACCCTTCGATTCACCCCGGGGCCTATGACCGGCGGGGAGATGGGATCGACAAGAATTGCAACGGGAATCCGAACTGCGCCCTCACCGCCAGCGCCTCCCCCTCGCTTGCCCTCCCCCTTCTCTTGCTCCTCTACGTCGCGCTTGCCCTGGG
>CAZTSL010000102.1:15532-17073 GCA_964616915.1 uncultured bacterium | reverse complement strand
CCTCCCCCCCCTGCGGCCGGCCCGGGGGCAGCGGAGGAGGCTCCGGGAGGGGGACGAGGGGCGCGCACGTGGGGTTTCCCCCCTCCCGCGACCGGTTCGGAACAACCGGCCCCTTCCTCCCCGCCGGGTGCGGCCGCTTCGGGTGCCCTCTCCCCCCCTTTCGGACGCTTCCGCGCCGGCCGCCGCCGGTTCGGTCCCCCACGATCGTCGCTTCGTCGGTGGATCGGGACGCGAACCCTACGTCGTTCCCCCTTGGCAGGGGCGGCGGAGGCACGTTTCTGCTTCGCGGGCTGGCTCGGGGTGGGAACGCTCTTGCCCTCGAGCAACTCCCGGAGGATCCGATCGACCTCCGAGGTCGGGGTCGGCGTCACCATGCACTGGTCCGCCAGAAATTTGTGACGCGCCTGCAACTGGAGCTTCTGGCTGACGAGTACCTCCCCCATGAGCACGATCGGGATCTGCTTCCAGTACTCCGCCTGCTTGATCTCCCTGCAGAGTTCGTAACCGCCACGAGGGGGGAGGAGGACGTTGAGAAAAATGAGATCCGGGGCCTCCGGCCCCTCCAGTTGCTCCATCAGCTCCGGTCCGGTGGAGAAGAGGGAGACCTCGAAGGAACGCTTCTCGAGGAACTCGGCAAGTCCCTTCCGAAACGAGGTCGGACGGTCCGCGATGTAGATCTTCTTCTTCATCTACGGCTCTTCCGCGACATAGCCCATGTTCGTCTGGACGTATTTTCCGTTCTTGTCGTAGAAGTAGATGTAGGGGCGCGCGTCTCCCCGCTCTCCGCGTCCCGTCGTCACCTTGTCCACCCCTTCGTAGGTCTTGACCGGTGTGCCATCGAAGGCGTAGATCGTGACCCGCAAAGAAGCGCCCGTATAATTCTGGATCGAACGCTTGAGCTGATTCTGGCTCTCCTGGGTGCATCCGATGGCCAGTCCGAGGAAGGGCACGAGCAACATCCATCCCACGATTCGGGCTTTCATCTCCGACCTCCCGCTTGTTCGAACATCTGGTTCCCGGCGGCCACGCCTTCACGCGACGCACCGGTTTCGTTATCGTAAGCCAAATCGGAGACGAAATCAAGGAAAACTCCCTTCCCGTCGAGAGCCCTCACAGCCAGAGTTCCCAGAGCACCGCAAGGAGCACGCCGAGGAGGAGGCCGAGGAAGAGAACGAGGAAGAGCCGAAAGAGCATCGAACCGGTGATCGTGGAGAGACGATCGTGAGAGAGACGGAGGAGATCGGAGAGGGAGAGCGTGGAAAGGGAGGGGGAGGAGGTCTCCACCGCAGGGTTCCGATCTGCCGGAATCGTCGATTTCCGGAGGGTGACCAGGGCCGGCGCCGTGTGCATCTCCCGAGGCACGTTCCGCTTCTTGCGCAGACGCAGGGTGGAGATCTCCTCCTCCCGGTCGAAGTAGGGATCGGAGCCGATCTCGTTCGTCGTCACCTCACTGCCGGGGACTCCCCCCTCGCCAGCCGGCGGGGAGGGGGGAACCGGCTTCGGGATGGTGGGGGGCTCCCCCTCTCCTTCGTGGCGTGGGG
>CAZTSL010000102.1:6058-15432 GCA_964616915.1 uncultured bacterium | reverse complement strand
GTGGGGAAATCGGCGGGGAGGGTGCAGGGACGGTCGGAGGCTCCTCCCCTCCCCCGATCTCCGTCGTGCCATCCGAGGTCACCCGAGCCCTTCCGGAGGGGAAAGACCCTCGTTCCGGCGGGAGCGTCACCCGCTCGAGGAGGGGGTGACAACGGCGAACGAACTTCACGAGCGATCCCGCCTCCCCCCCCCCCCGATAGATCCGTTCGAGCACGAACTGGAGATCGCGCCCCATCTCGCGGGCGCTTCGGTAACGATGCTCGCGGTCGGCGGCCAGGGCCTTCTGGAGGATCCGTTCGAGGGCGGCGGGCAGATCGGGACGATGACTCCGCAGCGGAGCGATCTGCGCTTCCTTCACCCGGCCGATCACCTCGACGAGGTCCCTCGCTCCTTCGTAGGGTCGTATCCCGGTCAGGAGTTCGTAACAGGTCATCCCGAGCCCAAAGAAATCGACCCGCCGATCCACCCCTTCGGGGTCGAGCACCTGCTCCGGGGCCATGTAGAAGAGTTTCCCCTTGGCCCCGTCCGACATCAGGGTACCGGAGAGCGTCGTGTCCTTGGCGATCCCGAAATCGACGAGTTTCACCCGCCCCTCCAGCGAGAGGAGGATGTTCTGAGGGCGAATGTCCCGATGGATGAAGCGGGCGGGACGCCCGTCGAGGTGGCGTCTGCGATGGACGTGATCGAGCGCGCGACAGACCGCGGTCCCGATCTGCAGGACGATCGGAACGGGGATCTCGATCTCCCCCCGTCTGCACAGCCGAATCACCTCGTCGAGCCCGAACCCCTCGACATACTCCATCACGATGTAGTAGCATCCCTCTTCCCGACCGAAATCGTAGATATGGACGATGTTCGGGTGGTTCAAGAGGGCCAGGATCCGGACCTCCCGGAAGAGGACCTCCCGGAATCGTTCGTCCTGAGAGTATTCGGGACGAATGACCTTGAGGGCCACCTTGCGGCGGATTCCCCCCTCCCACACCTGTTCGGCGAGCAACACCTCTCCCATCACACCGGCGCCGATCCGTTCCAGGATCCGGAACCGTCCGAAACAGGGGGTGGGCACGCCATCTCTCTCCAAGGGGGCTCCTCCGGCGCCCAGAGGCGCTCGAACCGACTAGAGACTCCATGATACAACCCTTCCCCGATCGCTGCAACCCTCGATTCCTCACCCACGATCGATCCATGAAAGACGTACGATCGGCTTCAAGGGACTTCGAAAACGAGGAAGTGGTAGGCAGAAACTCCAAAATTGCGCTATAATCTCTTTCTCTTGCTCTTGCCGTCCGGGGATCGAACCGGAGAAGGGTAGAACCGTGGATCATGAAAGGCCATACGATGTGGAAGAAGATCATCGCTGGAGTCGTCGGGTTCGTGTTGCTCCTCCTGGGCGTGGCGATTGCGCTCCCCTTCCTCTTCAAGGATCGGATCTTCGAGCGCCTGAAGGCAGAGGTCGAGGCGCGGGTGACGGCCAGAATCGATTTCGGAGACTTCGATCTCACCCTCTTTTCGCACTTCCCCGATCTCACCCTCCGGATCGAGCAGATCGAGGTTCATGGCGTGGGGAAGTTCGAGGGAACGACGCTGGCCGACATCGGCGCCGTCGAGGCGACCATCGATCTCGGCTCCCTCTTGCGTCGGCCGATCGCGGTGAAGCGGATCGGGATCGTGGCGCCGAAGTTCCACGTCGTGATCCTCGAGGATGGAAGCGCGAATTACGACATCGCCGTGCCGGTGGGGAAGGAGGCGCCCCAAGGGGAAGCGCCCCCGCAACCGAGGGGGAAATCGGAAGGGGGTAAGGAGCTTCGGATCGCGCTTCGCGAGTATTTCATCGAGGACGCGGAGGTCACCTACGAGGACCGACCCGGGGCGCTCTATGCGCACATCGAGCACTTCACCCACCGGGGGAGCGGGGACCTCTCCCAGGCCCTCGTCCTCCTGCGCACGAAAACGGTGATCGGAGCCGTCACGCTCCGTTCGGGAGGGATCCCCTACCTCAAGCGGACCCGGATCGAGGGAAAGTTCGATCTGCGGCTCGATCTGGAAAAAAAGCGTTATGCCTTCGACGAGAACGAACTGCGGCTCAACGACTTCGTCCTCGGCTTCGACGGGGCCGTCGCCCTCCGCAACGACGGCGCGCTCGACCTCGATGTCACCTGGAAGACGCGACGGACCGATTTCAAGCAGATCCTCTCCCTCGTTCCGGCCGTCTATACCCAGAATTTCGCCAACCTCGAAACGGCCGGCACCGTCCAGCTCGAAGGGTTCGCCAAGGGGATCCTCCAGGGAGAGCAACTCCCCGCCTTCGGCCTCGATCTGCGCGTGGCGGACGGGATGTTCCACGATCCCAAGCTCCCTTCGCGCGTAGAGGGGGTCGCCGCGAAACTCCACGTCGAAAATGGTGGAGGAAGCGCGGACGAGACGACCGTCGCCCTCGAGCGGTTCCATCTCGAAATCGCGAAGAATCCCGTCGATCTCAAGTTCGTGCTCCGTCACCCGGTCTCCGACCCCGAGATCGATGCCACCCTCCTTGCCCATCTCGACCTGGCCAGGCTCGGGGAGGTGATCCCCTTGAAGGAGGGGGAATCGTTCGGAGGGCGGATCGATGCCGACGTCACGCTCGCGGGGAAGCTCTCCACCCTCCAGGCCGGGCGCTACGATGCGTTCCAGGCGGACGGCAAGGTCGAACTCGCAGGAGTGAGCTACACAGGCCCCACGCTTCCCCTCCCCCTCCTCGTCGAGAAGGGGCGCCTTGCATTCTCCCCGAAATTCCTCGAACTCTCCCCCTTCGACGCGAAGATCGGCCACAGCGATCTCCACCTGACCGGCAGGATCGACAACTACCTCCCCTTTGCGCTGCGTGACGAAACGCTGCGGGGGAACTTCACGCTTACCTCGACCCTTCTCGACGTGACGCCGTTCATGACGGGGGAGAAGGAGACGGAAAAAGCGCCGCTTTCCGTCATCGAAGTCCCGCGCAACATCGATGCGGTCTTCCGGACCCGCATCGACACCCTGCGTGCCGGCGGAATCGAGATGACGAAGGTGCGGGGCAAGGTGGTCGTGCGGGACGGTGTCGCCGATCTCCACGATCTCGGCCTGAAAATTTTCGGGGGAACCCTCCTCGTCACCGGGAAGTACGACACGCGGGAGCCCAGGAACCCTCGTTTCGACTTCGGACTCGATCTCAAGCGCATCGATCTGCCCACCCTCTGGCAACAGGTCGAGACGGTCCAGAAGATCGCGCCGGTCGCCCGGAACAGTTCCGGCAAGTTCTCCACGAAGTTGCGGGTCACCGGGCTCCTCGATCCCCAGATGGCGCCTCGCCTCGACACCCTCACCGGAGGGGGGAGCCTCTTCACCGAGCGGGTCACGATCGAGAGCAGCGGCACCCTGGCGAAACTGGCCGACCAGCTCAAGATCGAGGACCTCGAGAAGCTCAAACTCTACAACACCCGGATCACTTACGCCTTCGAGGAGGGGCGGGTGAAGATCAAGCCCTTCCGCTTCAAGAGCGGCGGGATCGCAGCCGAGGTCTCCGGATCCCACGGCTTCGACCAGAGCCTCGACTACCGGCTGGCCCTCGATGTTCCCACCGCCGCGCTCGGCAACGCCGCCGACATGCTCGCCAACCTCCTCGGCGATCTCGGCAGCAAGATCCCGAAGCGGGTACAGTTCGACATCCTCATCTCCGGAACGATGAAGGAGCCCCACTTCAAGATCACCCCCAAGGGCAGAGCCGGCGGTGCCGGCGCCGCCGCACGCGCAAAGGTGAGCGAAGAGATCGATCGGGCGAAACGAACCGCCGAGAAACGCGCCCAGGAAGAGATCGAGAGGGCGAAGGCCAAAGGGGAGGCCGAAGCAAAGCGTGCCAAAAAAGCGGCGGAGGATCGGATCGCCAAAGAAGCGAAGAAGATCCGGGACCGCGCCGAAAAGGAGGCGAAACGGGTCCGCCGCGCCTCGAAGAAGGCCGCCGAGAAAGTGCGCAAGGATGGCTACGCCGCCGCCGAAAAGGTCGAAGCCCAGGCCAAGGATCCCTTCTCCAAGGCTGCGGCCAAGGCCACCGCAGACCGAATGCGCAAAGAAGCGGACAAGAAAGCCGACCAGATCCTCCGGGAGGGGGAGAAGAAAGCGGACCGCATCCTCCGGGAGGCCGAGGCGAAGATCGAGCAGTTGCAGAATGCCTCTTGATCCCTCAGCGGATCTATGCACTCCTCGCCACGGCGACCGAGGGGATCCACCTATCCTGTGTCCGGTCGAGCGAAAACCGGCCGATGCTTCCGAGCCGTCACTTCCACGATCTCCGCCTGGACCCCCCCCCGCCCGCCGGCGGGGGGCGGCCAGTCCCGAGGAGGCACACGCCGTGTCGATCCTCGACGGCACCCATGAGGAGGACCCCGTCCTCGAAATCGCCCGTCACGCCTTTTGGCGATCGATCCGGGCTTGATTCCCCTGGAGAATTCCGCTAAGCTCCCCTTCGGACGTGAGGCGTCCGATCGCCTCCGGGACGCCGTCGGGACGTGAGAAGGCGGGAAGTCCACGCCCGCCAAGGGAATCCCCTCAGGAAAGGACCGGGATGTTCGTAGGGCGAAAGTACCAGTATCGGGAGGTGGAGGGACCCTGGGACGCCGTGGTGATCGGTTCCGGGATCGGGGGGCTGGCCTGCGCCGCCCTCCTGGCCAAAGCGGGGAAACGGGTCCTCGTGCTCGAGCGGCACTACACTGCCGGCGGGTTTACCCACACCTACACCCGAAAGGGGTTCGAGTGGGACGTCGGCGTACACTACATCGGCAAGGTCCATCGGGAGGGGTCGATCCTGCGTCGGGTCTTCGACGACATCACCGACGGGAAACTTCAGTGGGCCCCCATGGACGAGGTCTATGACCGGATCGTCTTTCCGGACGCGACGTACGACTTCGTGGCCGGAAGGGAGAACTTCCGGGAGCGGATGACCGCTTACTTCCCCGGTGAAGGGAAGGCGATCTCGGCCTACCTGGAGAAGGTCGAGGAGGTCCGAAGGGCGACACGCGATTTCTTTGCCCAGCGGGCGATGCCCCGTCTCCTCGGAAAACTCGCCTACCCGCTCCTCTCGCGCCCCTTCCGTGAACATGCGCGGCGCACCACGATCGAGACACTGCGGGCCCTCACGCGAAACGAGAAATTGATCGGCGTCCTTTGCGGGCAGTACGGCGACTACGGCCTCCCGCCTGGGGAGAGCAGCTTCGCGGTCCATGCGATGGTCGTCGATCACTACCTCGACGGGGGCGCCTACCCTGTCGGGGGGGCTTCCCAGATCGCGCGCACGATCCTGCCGGTGATCGAACGGGGCGGGGGGCGCGTCGTGGTGCGGGCGGAAGTGACGCGGATCCTCACGCGCCAGGGGCGCGCCGAAGGGGTCCGCCTTGCCGACGGAACCGAGATCCGGGCACCCCTCGTCGTCAGTGACGCGGGGGTGTGGAACACCTTCACGCGCCTCCTCCCCGATGAGCCGAAGTGTGCGCCGCTGCGCAAGGCGCTCGTGCGCGTTCCCCCTTCCGTGGCCCATGTCTGCCTCTACGTCGGACTGCGGGAGGAGGCCCGGGCGCTCGGCCTGCCCCGCACGAACCTCTGGATCTATCCCGGGTACGACCACGACGCCAACCTCCGGAATTACCGGGAGGACCGCAATGCGCCCCTCCCCGTGGCCTACATCTCCTTCCCCTCGGCCAAGGATCCCGACTGGCCGAACCGCTGGCCGGGGCGTTCGACGATCGAAGTGATCGGTTTCGCTCCCTACGAGTGGTTCCAGGCGTGGGAGGGAACCCCCTGGCGCAAGCGGGGGGAGGCCTACGAGACGTTCAAGGCGGAATTCTCCGAGCGCCTCCTCGAGGCGCTCTACACGCATCTTCCGAAGACCCGCGGCAGGGTCGCATACCACGAACTCTCCACCCCGCTTTCCACCGCGCATTTCTGTAACTACGGCCGGGGGGAGATCTACGGGATCGCGCACACGCCCACCCGTTTCGAGCAACGCTGGCTCCTGCCGCAGACGCCGGTGGCGCATCTCTTCCTGACCGGGCAGGATATCGTGACGGCCGGGGTGGGGGGGGCCCTCTTCGGGGGGGTGCTCACCGCCTCGGCGATCCTCGGACGCAACGAGATCCAGGAGATCCTGCGCCGCAGCTCACACGCGACGTGAAGAGCGGTGCGACCGGGTGCTCGAGAGGGGTTCACGAAGCCGGGGAACCCTGCACCCGGGATTCGAGAGGGAGGATGTCCGATGCCGCCGGTTCGATATCACGAGGGCCGCTTCCCACCAGAGACGCTGCAGTGGGAAGCGTTGATCCCCTTGCTTGGCCCCGCGTCGGCGGCCGTGGCCCGATACGATGGCATACTGGAGGCCGTGCCCAACCGGGACGTGTTGCTGGCGCCCCTCAAGACCCAGGAGGCCGTTTTGTCCTCACGCATCGAGGGAACGCAGACCACCATGGGGGAGGTGCTGGAATTCGAGGCTGCACAGGAAGCCACGTCCCCGGAACGGCGCAAGGACATCTTCGAGGTCTTGAACTACCGGGCGGCGATGCGCCATGCCGAAAAGCTGCTGGCCCACTTGCCCCTCTCCCTGCGAGTGATTCGCGAGGCACACCGGATCTTGATGGCAGGGGTACGCGGGCAGAACAAAGCCCCTGGCGAGTACCGAAAGGTAGCGAACTGGATCGGTCCCCCCGGATGCTCCATCGAGGAAGCGCATTTCGTTCCGATCGGGGCCGACAAGTTGCCAGAAGCCATGGGTGCGTGGGAGCGCTATATCCATGCCGAGACCCTGGACCGCCTCGTACAGCTCGGCATCCTGCACGCCGAGTTCGAGGCCCTCCACCCCTTCCTGGACGGCAATGGTCGTTTGGGCCGGATGTTGATCCCCCTCTACCTCTGGCAGGTAGGCTTGATCCAACGCCCCATGTTTTATATCAGCGCCTACTTCGAGGCCCATCGTGATGTCTATTACGAACGGTTGCTCGCGGTCTCGAGAGACGACGATTGGACCGGGTGGTGTCGATTCTTTCTGGAGGCGGTACGGGCCCAGGCGGAGGACAATCTGTCGAAGGCACGAGCCATTCTCGATCTCTACGACGATCTCAAGCGACGGGTACCGGAGATGACCCGCTCACAGTATGCAGTTCGGGCGCTGGATTGGATCTTCGAGCGTCCGATCTTCCGAAGTTCTCACTTCGTTACGGCATCGGGAATTCCCGCGCCCACGGCACGGAGAATCCTCGCGGTGCTTCGGGACGAAGGGGTATTGAAGGTCTTCTCTCCGGCACGCGGTCGTCAGGCGGCATTGCTCTCTTTCCCGAAACTTCTCGACGTGGCCGAAGGGAGAGAGGTGTCTTGACCGCCGCGCATGAGCAACGAAACGGTTTGTCGATCACTTTCGGGTATGAAGTGATCGACAACGACCTTTGTTGTGAAAATATGATCGACAAGCCGTCCCCCTGCCGGGGGGGGATGATGGCGCAGGGCCGCCGACTGGCCAGATCGATCGTAGAGAGGGTTCCACGAGACCGATGAGACTCGATGAGATCTCACGCGCACTCCAGGCCGATGCGGAGGAGATCGAGCGTCTCCTCCAGGATCCCAGTGATGCGTTGCTCCGGGTGCTCCTCAACAACGAGAACCTGACCGAGCTTGCGTTGAGCGCCGCGATCCGTCGCAGTCGTCTGAGTCCGAAGACCCTGGCCCGGATCGCCGAGCACCCGCGGTGGCGGGATGCCTACCGCGTGCTCGTGGCCCTGGCCCACAATCGGAACACCCCGCATCGGGTCACGCTGAAATTTCTCAAGCGCCTTCGTCTCTTCGATCTCGTCTCGCTCCTGCACGCGCCGCACGTTGCGCCCGACATCCGGGTTGCGGCCGAGCGGCTCGTGCTCGACCGGTTGAAGGAGGATTTGCCGTGGGGGACGAAGATCGCCGTGGCGCGGCGGGCGACCGCGAACATTCTCGACCGGATCATCGATGATCCGGCCCTGACCCCCTTCTGTCTCGACAACCGGCGCCTTCGGGAGACGAGTCTGTGCAGGGCGATCCACCTCCACCTCGAAGATCCCGCCCTCCTCGATCGGATCGCGACCCACTTCATCTGGTCGTCCCGCTATGCGGTCCGTCTGGCCCTGGCCCGCAACCCCTTCCTTCCGGAACGGAGACGTTTCGAGATCCTCCAGACCCTCCGGAGGAAAGACCTGCGCCAGATCGCCAAGGACGAGACCCTTCCCCGACTCGTGCGGCAGCAGGCGGCTACGGTGCTGGCAGCGTCTTCCCGGGAGATGGAGACTGCCCCTCCGGCCGAAGCGAAGATCCTCCTCCTCGATCCCGAAGACCCCGAGGAACCCCAAGAGGGGTGAGGGGCAGGGCAATCGCACCTTGAATTCCCATGATTCGCAGAACCCACACGGCATCGGAAAATCTGGCGTGGAAAGGATCGGAACGATGGTTGACACTTCGTCTTCCTCGTACTAGAATACCCCTCCACGGTACGGCGCCGGAGGATCTGGTCATCACCCGACCATCGTGTCGCCTCGAAGTCGGCAGGGAGACACGACCCCCGGCGGACATCCCGGATATGTTCGATGGCAGGCTACCCAGGCCGTCACGATTCACACCGTCTAAGGAAGGACAGGAAGATGGGACTTCGGGATATGATCGGTGGCATCGATGAGAAGAAACTCCTCGAACAGCTCCACGAACGGATCGTCACCCCTCTCCAGGGAGATCTCGACCGGTTCGGGAAGGAACTCGACCGGCTGCGGGATACCGTGAAAGCGCTCGGAAAGGGAGAAGGGAAACCAACCCCCGATCCCGTACTCGTAGAGGCGTTCGAGAAGCTCGAAGGGGTCTGCCGGAAAACGCTGAAGGAGATCTCGGGAAAATTCGACCTGCTCGATCACGTTTTCCTTCAGGCGCAGGAGAAGGCCACAGGGGCCCTCTCCGAAAAGATGCGTGCCTCCTTCACCGCCCTCGAGGCCCAGGTCACCGCCCAGAAGAAGACCTTCGAGCTGACCGCCCAGGAACTGAAGTCCACCCTCAAACGGATCGATACGGGGGGGAATCGGCATCTCGAAAAGACGCTTCGCGGCGTGGAGAAACGTCTTCTCGATGCCCTGACCGAAAACCGAACGGCTCAGGAAAAACTCCTCTCCCGCCTCGAGACGACCCTCGAGACCTTCCTGCGGGAAGTCCGCGCTGCGACACCTGCCCCCTTCGACATGGAACGCCTCCAGGAACTCCTCGCCGAACAGCGGCGCCAGCTCGAGGCCGCGATCCCCAAGGAGGGGGGAATCGGCGAGGAACGCCTCCAGGAACTCCTCGCCGAACAGCGGCGCCAGCTCGAGGCCGCGATC
>CAZTSL010000102.1:0-5958 GCA_964616915.1 uncultured bacterium | reverse complement strand
CCCAAGGAGGGGGGAATCGGCGAGGAACGCCTCCAGGAACTCCTCGCCGAACAACGGATCGACCCCACCCCCCTTCGGGAACTGATCGAAGCCCATGGCCAGCGGCTGGCGACGCTGCTCGAAACGACCCCCCTCGATCCCGAACGGGTGGAAGCCCGGATCACCGCGGAGGGGAAGCGCCTCGAAGAAGCGCTCTCCCAGCGCATCTCGGCCCTCGAGAAGGAGATGGCCCGCCGGCTCTACATCGTGGAGAACGAACTCTCGAAACGGATCTTCGACCTCGAACAGCGCGTCAGCGAGTCGGGACTCCATCTCTCGGCCGACCTGGACCGCCACTCCCAGAAGATCCTCAAGAAATGTTCCGAAATCTCGGTCTACTGAGGCCGGCTCGGTATCGAATCAGGAGCGTCTCGGCCGGCTGTTCGGCTTTTCCGGCAGTTCGTTGCAGGAGCTTGCCCGCGCTTGCCTGCGCTCGACGCGCAAGAATGTGGGAGGGGCTGTAGTTCCGTGCCGAAGATCTCTCCGAAGATCTCGACGGCGGCTTCGACGAGGGCCTGCCGGGGGGGAGAGGAGCCCAGGAGACGGGCGAGGGAGGTGACCCCGGCGTCCCGCAGGCCACAGGGCACGATGTGGGAGAAGTGGGAAAGATCGGGAGCGGCGTTGAAGGCGCATCCGTGGATCGTCACCCCCCGGTGGATGTGAATCCCCACGGCACCGAGTTTCTCCCGCCCACACCAGACGCCGGGGAATCCGGGACGCCGGGTCGCTTCCACGCCGAAACGTCGGGCAAGGCCGATCATCACCCCCTCGAGGCGGGAGACGTAGCCCGCGACGTCGAGATTCCGGGCGAAGAGATCGAGAATCGGATAGCAGACGAGTTGTCCGGGACCATGGTAGGTGATCCGTCCCCCACGCTCCGTTTCGACGACCTTGAAGCCGCGCGCCCGCAGCTGGTCGAGAGGAAGGCGCAGATCCTCCCGCTGGGCCCGGTGGCCGAAGGTGTAACAGGGATCGTGTTCGGTGAGGAGGAGCACCTCGGGCAGATCTCCCCGCAGTACCCCCTCCCGCCAGCGGCGCTGGCACGCATTCACACGTTCGACATCCGTGCGTCCCAGGTCGATCCACCCGAGGGGCTTTCGGCAGCCCGCCCCCCGCTGCCGGTCGTGCTGGCTCATTCCATCCCCTCCCCGAAGTGGACGAACCCCGCCCAGTAGTAGGGGTGATGCCAGGGGTTTCGGCGCAGCGTCCTGCGCGCCTCCCGTTCCCAGATCGATCCATCCCGCATCGCCAGTTGGACTTCCCGGAGCGCCTGGGCAGGGGGTAGGCCCCGTTTCACGACCTTGCGGTAGAAGTGTTCGACGAAGGCGGCACGCGCCACGTCCTCCACCCGCCACAGGGAGAGGATCATCCCCTCGGCCCCGGCGTGGCGCCACCCCTCCACGAAGCGGGGAAGCGCGGAAGGACTGGAGAGATCCCTCCATCGACACCCGCTCAGGAAGAGGAAGGGCGCAGGAAGCCGCAACCCGAAGATGTCGGGGAGGAGAAGCACCCCATTGAGCGGTGTCCCCTGCTCATCCCGAAGCGCAAGCGCCAGGAAGGAGAACTCCGGACGCTGCACACCGATCTCGCACGCCACACCGAGATGGAGGAGATCGAAGTTTCCCTCCCCTGCCGAAAGGAGACGCTGGGCCGTGGCCTCCGTTCCGGTGAGGATCGTGGGCGAACGGCGCTCGAGGAGGCGGGAGAGGCGGCGGACCTCCAGGGAGGCCACGGGTGACCGTTCGACCGGGACCACGAGGGGGGGCACCGTGCCCGGCAGCTTTACGATCGACCCCTTCGCTCCATACGCCGGATCGGCGAAGACGAGCACCCGCCCCCTCCCTTCCCCCTCTGCCTCGATCTCCTCCGACATCCCTCCGATCTCCGCAAGCATGGGGGACATGACGAGTTCATGGCGGGCGATCAGGGGGGATCGGGCCTTGGGGAGCGCGACGTCGTTCGGATCGGGGAGGGCGGCGAAGGGGAAGAGATCGAGGAGGCCGTCGGGCACGATCACGATCCGGTCCGCCTGGCCGATCTCCCTGGCCGCCGGCAGGAGGAGGATATCCGAGAGATGATGGAGCGCCTCGGAGAGCCCCTCGTCCGCAAAGGCCAGCCGCTCTCTTCGCCCCAGTTGGCTTTCATGGGGGACCTGCCGGCTCCGCTCCGTGAGTCGCTGGAGGAGCCGGCGCACCTCTCCTTCGATCTCCGCACGCGGAGGGAGCGCGTAACGACGCACACGCCCCGGGGTGATCGCAAAGAGATCACTCTCCCGCGCCCGCAGCACGTAATCGAGGACCACGGTATCGAGATCGACCCAATCTCCCTCCAGGGGATCGCGGATCTCTGGGAAGAGGAAGGCCGCTGAGCGGGGATGACGCCGGCGGATCTCTTCGATGATGCCCTCGTACTGCGCGATCCGTTGCTCGACCTGGCGCGATGCGTGGAGCCTCGCCTCTTTCGTTCCTCTCCGTTCGAGACGCATCTCTTCGACGATGCCCTCGTTGAGGGAAATCCGAGCCCTTTCGAGACGGTCGAGCAACGCGGGTTCGATCATCCGCTGCCAGTCGATTCCCGCCCGTTTCGAAACAAGACGGCGTTCGAATGCGCGTTCCCGTTCCATCGCCTTGAGCGCCTCCCCGACGAAGGGGCCCTGGGGGTCTCTTTGCGCCATCGCGAGGAAGAGGGCGGTGTAATCCTCGTAGAGGCGCCGCAGGGAGGCCGCTGAGCCGTAGCGGGACGTGCGGAACAGCAGATCGAGGTCGATCGCTTCGAGGAGTCCCAGCGCCGACTCGAGACGGGAGAGGGCGATATCGATGCGTCCCGCGTGCCGATCGAGGGCGGAGAGTTCGGCCTGGAGCGTCGCGATCTCGATCGGGGTTCCCCCATGTTCGAGGCGCATGCCCAGGGCCCATTCATAACTCTCCCGCGCCTTCTCCTCCTGGCCAAGGGACCGGTAGGCGTCTCCGATCGTCTCCCAGACCCCGGCTTCCCGTTGCGGTCGGCCCGTTTCCTCCCAGAGGGTGGCAGCCTCGTCGAGGTAGGGGAGGGCGGCGCGGGGATCCCCGGCCTGGATCGCACAGGCACCGGCGAACGACAGGGCCTCTGCGCGTCCATCCTTCTCCTCCGCTTCGGCGAAAGCAGCGGCGGCTTCGAGGAACTTCGGGATCGCGGCCTTGCAATCCTCGGGTTTTCCGGTTGCCCGTAGCCGATTGCCCGCGAAGAGGGCACCTCTGGCCTGGCGCAGCCGTTCCTGCCGGATCTCCTCCGCACTCTTCGGGGCAACGGGTGCCTCCGGGGCAGTCGCCTCCCCCGCGCCAGCCCCTTCCGCTTCGGCGGAGTCCTCCACTTCCACGACCGGTGGAGGTTTTGCCACCGATTTCGTGCGTATACATCCGGCAAGGAGCATCGAAGCGATCAGGAGTGCGCTCGATAACGATCTGGCCGTCACCATTGCGAGTGTTCCTCCTCCCCTCCCCCGCCGAGGAGGGATCTCCCCCTTACAGGGGATGCGTCGGGTCCTCATGCCGGCCACGCTCCTCCCTCGATGGGTGGAGGGCGGGACGGCGGTGCCCATGATACCACGATCCCTCCGCTCTGGGAATCCACGCATCTCGAAGAGGGCACAGTCACCATCGTGAAACGCCGGGAGCGTTGTCAGCCATCCCTTTTTCGGGGTATGATGAACAACCTCGAAAAGGCAGGGAAAGCGGAAGAAGCGAGGAACGACGATGGTGATCAAGTGGATCGTATGTCGGGTTCCGGAAGGGAAGCGGAATTCCTTCGACGAAGCGCAGCAGGCTTGGAAAACCATCTCCGAATCTCCGGGTTTCCTCGGACAGATCGGAGGATGGAATCGTCATGACCCCTCAGAGGCCTGTATCGCCGCATTCTGGCAGGACGAGGCCGCCTACCGGAACTTCATGGACCGGATTCACGACGGGGTGACGCAGAAAAATGCCCAGGCGCAGACCTACGATGCGATCGAGGTCCGCGACTGCCAGGCCCTCTTCGAGATGCCGGGTTCGGAGCGTGGGATCCTCCAAGCCGCAGCGCATGCGACCCTCCTTCGGGTGGCGGATTGTACGCTGAAACCGGGCCGGGACGAACATTTCGTCGAAGTCCAGAAATCGGTATGGATTCCTGCGATGACCAGCACGGCGGGGATGTCGTGGGGCACCTTCACCCGATACGACCGGGCAGGGTCCTATCTCGTCCTCTCCCTCTGGAAGGATGCGGCGTCCCACGACCGCTACAGGGTGGAGCAGGTTCCCCGGTTGCGCGAGAAAGCCCGGGTGGACGAAGATCTCGAGGCCCTGACGGGACGGTTCGTTCCGCTTCTTCCCGAATGGTGCGTCCTCCCCCGGCGGTGAGCCTCAACGAGGCGGGGGGATCGAGGGAAGATCTTACGGGCGAGCAAGATCCGTACAAGTTTCGTGGCAAGCATGCCAAGGAGAGGAACAGGATCATGAACGGAAGCCCAGTCGGAAGATCGGTGTCTCTTCGAAACTGCATCCCTCTGGTCCTGGCGCTCTTTCTCTGGCACTGCGGTTCGGGCCCCGCTCAGGAGGCGGAGAGCGGCCCGGGCGTGGAGAGCCGGGGAGGGAGCGGGGAAGGAGGGAGCCAAGAGACCTCCGGCACATCACCGGCGGAGAGCCGAGAGACCTCCGGCACATCACCGGCGGAGAGCCGAGAGACCTCCGGAGCGGCCACGGCCCCCTCCGACTTCGAGGATGTAGCGGTCTTCCGGGACGTGGCCTATGGTCCGATCCCCTACTGGAACCTGCTCGACATCTACGTTCCGCTGGAGGGAGACGGGACCGCGCGGCCGGTCCTCTTCTTCGTGCATGGCGGAGCGTGGAACATCTCGCCGCAGGAGGTGGGGGGCGCGACGAGTTCCGGGGACGACAAGGACGACTACAGCGAACTCGGACTGATGTTCGCGCATTTCTACCGGTACGTCACCGTCGTGATCCGGTACCGCCTTTCCTACGAGGGTCCCGATCCCGAGGATGGCGGCGCCGTCTTTCCGGAACACGTCGAGGATGTTGCGGCGGCCTTCGCGTGGGTTCGGGAGGAGATCGCCGCGTACGGGGGGGATAGGGACACGATCTTCGTGATGGGGCATTCGGCAGGGGCGCACCTCTCGGCGCTCATGGCCACGGATGCACGCTATCTCGATGCACTGGGGCATGTACCCGGGGAGATCGGGGGACTCGTCCTGATGAGTGGCGCCTACGATCTGACGACCCTCCCTCCCCTCTTCGACGCGATCCTCTACGACACCTTTGGTTCGCTCGATCGCGACACGCTGCTGTCGGCCTCTCCCTTCTACTTCCTCGACAAGGCGCAACCGCCAACACTCCTTCTCTACTGTTGGGAGGACATGCCCGGTTTCGAGGAGCAATCGCTCGATTTCTACGCAAGCCTCCTGCCCCGGCAGGGGAGGGCGTGGCTCGATCGGCTGAGCGCGGAGGAGATTCCAGGGGAGTTGCTGGAGCGGCAGCCGGAGTGCCATGTGGCGGAGATGATGAGTTTTTCCACGCCCTACTTCGACAGCGGGCCGGTGAGCCGGGTGACGGCGTTCATCGCGGAGGTTCTCGCGGGAGAATTTCCCCCCTGGCAGGGACCGAACGAAGCCCAGTACTGGTCTCCCTATCTGGGCGCCTCCTCCAACATCGGGAATCACGACGGGCCGTACAACTCCGACTTCACCTTTCTCGACCCTCCGCACCGTCTCGAGCGGGTCCGGCATCTGTTCGCAGAGGATGAGGAGGAGGACTGCGCAACGGCGGCTGTGGCCACCTTTGCCACGGAGACGCACGACGACATACGGGGGTGGTTCTATGTGACGACGGGGATGGTGGGGGGGGGGAACCTGCATGCCTTCTACGGCCGCTCCGAGGGGGCGCACCGTGT
>CAZTSL010000101.1:0-17092 GCA_964616915.1 uncultured bacterium | reverse complement strand
AAAACATGCTTCCCTCCCCCTCCGCCCCCAGAAGACCTTCGAGCGCAAAAACGATGGAGAATTCCAGCGCGTCAACCATTAGGCGGAATTTTTCCCTGGAATCAGGTGACTGCGGTGATGGGTGAAACCGACCGGCGTCGTCTATCAGGCAGCGTCGGCCGGCCGGGGGAGGAGCGGGGCGAGGAAGCGGGCGGTGTGGCTCGTGGGGTGTGTGGCCAGTTCCTCCGGAGTCCCGGTAAAAACGACCTCCCCTCCCCCTTCCCCCCCCTCGGGACCCAGATCGATCACGTGGTCGGCCACCTTGATCACATCGAGGTTGTGCTCGATCACGACGACACTGTTGCCCGCATCCACAAGGCGGTGGAGGATCCGCACCAGCCGCTCCACATCCGCGAAATGAAGCCCCACCGTCGGCTCGTCGAGCAGATAGAGGGTATGCCCTCGCCCCGGACGCGCGAGTTCGGCCGCGAGTTTGAGCCGCTGCGCCTCCCCCCCCGAGAGCGTCGTGGCCGCCTGCCCCAGACGCAGGTACCCGAGCCCCACCTCGTCGAGCACCGAGAGGATCCGCACGATCCGCCGATGGTTCGCGAAGCGTTCTAGGGCACGGGAAACCTCCATCTCGAGGATGTCGGCGATCGAGAAACCTCGGTACCGGATATCGAGCGTCTCCCGGTTGAAACGCCGCCCCTTGCAGTCGTCGCAGGTGATCCAGACGTCGGAGAGGAAGTGCATCTCGATCTTGAGCGCGCCCATCCCCTCGCACGTCTCGCAGCGTCCTCCCCGCACGTTGAAGGAGAAACGCCCCGGCTTGTACCCCCGCTTCCTCGCCTCGGGGAGGCGGGCGAAGAGGCTGCGGATCGGATCGAGAACCTTCGTATAGGTCGCCGGGTTCGATTTCGGGGTCCGTCCGATCGGGGACTGGTCGATCACGACGACGCCATCGATCGCTTCTGCCCCCTCGATGCCCCGGTGGCGCCCAGGTTCGGTATCGCCCCTGCGGCGCGCCTTTCGCAGCGCCTTCTCCACGATCTCGAAGACGAGCGTGGACTTTCCGGAACCGGAGACGCCGGTCACCACCGTGAAGGTTCCCAGGGGAAAGGCGACATCGATCCCCTTGAGGTTGTGCGCCGCCGCCCCAAGGACCCGCAGGAAGGACCCATTGCCGGTGCGCCGGCGGGCGGGGAGGGGGATCTCCTTGCGTCCGGAGAGGTAGGCGCCGGTGAGCGAGCGTTCTGCGCGCAGGATCTCGGTCACGGGCCCCTCGGCCACGATCTGCCCCCCATGTTCGCCGGCACCCTCCCCCATGTCGATCACATGGTCGGCGCGGCGGATCGTTTCAGGGTCGTGCTCCACGACGATCACCGTGTTGCCCAGATCGCGGAGTTCGGTGAGGGTTCCCAGCAACCGCTCCGTATCGCGGGGATGGAGTCCGATCGTCGGCTCGTCGAGGACGTAGAGAACGCCGTTCAGCCGGCTTCCGATCTGCGTGGCGAGCCGGATGCGCTGCGCCTCCCCCCCGGAGAGGGTGCCCGCGCGCCGGTCGAGGGTGAGGTAGCCGAGCCCCACGTCGCAGAGGAAGCCGAGGCGGGCGGTGAGTTCCCGGAGGATCTGCCCTGCGATCGTCCGCTCCCGCTCGGTGAGCACGAGCCCCTCGAGGAAGGCGAGCGCGTCGCGCACGCTCAGACGGCAGAAGGCGTCGATCCCCAAGTCCCCGACCCGCACGGCAAGCAGTTCCCGCTTGAGCCGCCCCCCCCGGCACTCGGGGCAGACGCCGCTCGTGAAGACCTCCGAAAGTTTCGCGACCCACCACGGCCCCTGTGCGGCGCGCTCCCACGACGCCACGATCTCGAGGATCCCCGCCCACTGTGCCTCGAAGGCGTAGGTGCGGGAACGCCCCCCCTTTCGCCGCTTCGTCTCGATCGCATAGCGCTGCGACCCCGTTCCATGCAGGAGGATGCGACGCGTGGTCTCGCTCAGTGCGCCGAACGGCGTGGAGAGCGAGATCCCATGCACGCGGGCCACCTCCTCGAGAATCGGGGCGTAGTGGCTCCCCTTCCGCCAGAACGCCACGGCCAGGATCGGATGCATCGCCTGGCGCAAGGGGCGCTCCGGATGGGGAAAGAGGCGCGCCTCGTCGATGCGACGCGTCACCCCGAGGCCGGCACAGCGGGGACACGCCCCCTGATGGCTGTTGAAGGAGAAGTGCCGGGGGGAGATCTTCTCCCGCTGCTCGAAACCACAGCCGGGACAGGCCGTCTCGGTCCGGTAGGTCTTCTCCCGGCCGGAGGCGCTCTCCACCCGGACCATCCCCCGTCCGATCCGGAACGCCGTGGCGAAGCTGTCGGCCAGCCGCCCCCGTTTCTGCGGCGTTACCACCACGCGATCGATGACGACGAAGACCGCTCGCGCACCGGCGGGGATCTCCCCCCCCTCCTCGTCGATCCGGACGATCTGCCCATCGACCGAGAGACGGATGAACCCCTCCCGCAGGAGGAAGGAGACGGGGTCGGGAAGCTCGGGGGGAAGCGGCGCCAGCAGATGGATACGCTCCCCATCGAAGGTGGCACACAGATCCTCCGCCGCCCGGGTCGGATCGAAGCCCCGCAATGCGATCCCGCAGTCGGGACAGTGCGCGACACCCACGTACGCATAGAGGAGGCGCAGATAGTCGTAGATCTCTGTCGTCGTGGCCACGGTGGAACGAGGATTGTGGGCCAGGTGCTTCTGGTCGATCGCAATCGCCGGGGCAAGACCACGGACCGAGACGACCGGCGCCCGGTCGAGACGCCCGAGGAAACGGCGCGCATAGGTGGAGAGCGATTCGACGTAGCGGCGTTGCCCCTCCGCGAAGATCGTGTCGAAGGCGAGGGAAGATTTGCCGGAACCCGATACCCCCGTGATCACGGTGAGCGTCCGGTGCGGAATCGTGACATCGATCTCCTTGAGGTTGTTCTTCGATGCCTTGACGATCTCGATCGCCTCCCCCCGGCCTCCCTTCCCCCTGCGACGCCGGCGTCCTCGGGAAGGCTTCCTGCGCGGGGGGGCGAGCGCCTCGGCGAGGAAAGGGGCCAGGGGGGATCGTCCATCCGCCACGAGCGCCTCGGGTGTTCCGGCAAAGACGACTTCCCCTCCCGCCGCGCCGCTCCCCGGACCGAGGTCGACGATATGGTCCGCAACCTTGATGATGTCGAGGTTGTGTTCGATGACGACCACGGAGTTCCCCGCCTCGACGAGACGATCGAGGGCGTGGAGGAGACGCTCGATGTCCGCGGGGTGCAGACCGGTGGAGGGCTCGTCGAGGAGGTAGAGCGTCCGCCCGGTGGCCGGACGGCAGAGTTCGGTGACGAGCTTGATCCGCTGCGCCTCCCCCCCAGAGAGCGTCGTCGAGGGTTGCCCGAGCGTGAGGTAACCGAGCCCGATGTCGGAGAGGCATTCGAGGATGCGCCGCACCTTGGGGTGCGCCTCGAAGAAGCGATACGCCTCCTCGACGCTCATCGCCAGGATATCGGCGATGTGCTTCCCCTTGTAGGTGACCTCGAGCGTCTCCCGGTTGAAACGCGTCCCTTCACAGACCTCGCAGAGAACCTCCACGGGGGCGAGGAACTGCATGTCGATCGTCTTGACCCCTGCCCCCTCGCACGCCTCACAGCGTCCCCCCCGGACGTTGAAGGAGAAACGCCCCTTCTTGTAGCCGCGTGCCCGGGAGCGCGGCAGCATCGCCATGAGTTCCCGGATCGGATCGAGGAGCCCGGTGTAGGTGGCGGGGTTCGAGCGTGGGGTGCGACCGATCGGGGACTGGTCGATCTCGATCACCTTGTCGATCGCCTCGATCCCGACGATTCGCCGGTGCTTCCCCGGAATGGCCTTGGCGCCGTGGAGGACGCGCGCCAGGGCCTTGTGGAGGATCTCGTGGATGAGCGTCGATTTGCCGGAGCCGGAGACGCCGGTCACGCAGGTGAAGACCCCGAGCGGAATCTCGACGTCGATCCCCTTGAGGTTGAAATGCTCGGCCCCCTCGATGCGCAGGACCTTCCCGTTGCCCGTACGGCGTCGTTCGGGGACCGGAATCGCAGCATCGCCCCGCAGAAAGGCGCCGGTGCGGGATGCGGAGGCACGTTCGATCGCGGCCAGCGTCCCCGCAGCCACGAGTTCCCCCCCTTCCCGCCCCGCGCCGGGACCGATATCGACGAGGAAGTCCGCAGCACGCATCGTCGCTTCGTCGTGCTCGACGACGACGACCGTGTTCCCCTGATCGCGCAGCGTGGTGAGCGTGGCGAGCAGACGGGCGTTGTCACGTGGGTGAAGCCCGATCGAAGGCTCATCGAGGACGTAGAGGACGCCGCGCAACCCCGAACCGATCTGTCCGGCGAGCCGGATGCGCTGCGACTCCCCCCCCGAAAGGGTCCCTACCCGCCGGTCGATCGTGAGGTAGCCGAGGCCCACATCGTCGAGGAAGCGGAGGCGGTTCTCGATCTCCCGGAAGATCTCTCCCCCGATCTGTTCCTCCGCTGCCCCCTTTTCGAGGTGGGCGAAGAAGGCGCGCGCCTCCTGGACGGTCAGACGACTCAACTGCGCGATCGTCCTCCCCCGGAAGGTGACGGCCAGACTCTCGGGGCGCAACCGGCTCCCCTCGCAATCGGGGCAGGTCACGAGGTTCATGTAGCGTTCGAGGTGACGCGCCGCGGAGAAGTGGTACGCCCGTTCGAGCATCGGGATGACGCCGGGGAGGGGGCGCCGATCGTGTCCCTCGACCCTCCGCGTCCCCCGCTGGTGCTTCCAGCGGATCTCCACGATCGTCTCCGGGTCGCCGTAGAGGAGGAGACGCCGGTGCGCCTCGGAGAGATCCTTCCAGGGACGATCGATCGAGAAGCCGAGTTGTTCCCCCGCCTGCCGCCAGTCGTCGATCCCCCAGCGATTGTAGAGGACGCGTCCATCCTTCGTCATCGTGACGATCGCCCCCTCGGCGATCGAGCGCTCCGGATCGGGAACGATGAGGTCGGGATCGAAGGTGCGAAGCTCCCCGATCCCCTTGCAGGTGGGGCAGGCCCCCTGCGGAGCGTTGAAGGAGAAGAGACGTGGTTCGAGTTCCGGCAGCCCGATGCCGCAAGTGGGGCAGGCGAAACGCGTGCTGATCGTTTCCTCTCCCTCGGGGGCGAGGAGCACGATGTTGCCGTCGGCGCCGAGTGCTGCGGCCTGTTCCACCCCCTCGGCGATCCGGCTGCGTTCCCCCGGCCGCACCACGATGCGGTCGATCACGATCTCGATCGTGTGGTTTCGGTAGCGGTCGAGGGTGATCTCCTCGTCGAGCCTGCGGATCTCCCCATCGATGCGCGCACGCAGGAAGCCGTTTCGGGCCAGTTCGGCGAGTTCCTTGCGGTACTCCCCCTTGCGCCCGCGCACGATCGGGGCAAGGATCTCGATGCGGGTTCCTTCCGGCATCGCCACGATGCGGTCCGTGATCCGGTCGGTGGTCTGTGTCTCGATCACCCGACCGCAACGGACACAGTGCGGCGTGCCGAGGCGGGCGAAGAGGAGGCGGTAGTGGTCGTAGATCTCGGTGACCGTCCCCACCGTCGATCGGGGGTTGCGGTGGATCGTCTTCTGGTGGATCGCAATCGTGGGGGAGAGCCCGGAGAGGGACTCGACACGGGCCCGCTCCATCTGTCCGAGGAACTGGCGCGCGTAGGCGGAGAGCGATTCGAGGAAACGGCGCTGCCCCTCCCGGCAGAGGGTGTCGAAGGCGAGCGACGACTTGCCGGAGCCCGACACCCCGGTGAAGACGGTGAGCGTCCCGTGCGGAATCTCGAGGTCGATCCCCTTGAGGTTGTGCTCCGCCGCCCCCCGGATGACGATCGCGTCCGTCCCGTGGCTCATGACTCGTGCGATCTCCCTTCCGGCGCCTCGAAGGAGAAACGGACCCGGGCTTCCTTCCGATCGGGGGCGATTTCGAGGCGGAGGACCGCATCGAACTTCTTCCCCTCCTTGCTCACGAACCCTTTGAGTCTTCGGGTCTTCCCCTTCTCGAGGAGCGCCTTGACCATCGCTTTCGAGATCTTCTTTCCGGCGATCTTCTTCCAGATCGTGAAGGGGCATCCTTGCCGCCACGCTTCGCAGCCGTATCCCTTCTTCCCTTCGATGATCCTGCCCTGGCAGAGGGGACAGCGTCCAATGGGATCGGGGCTGGAGGCGGTAGCGTCGAAGCCCACGGTGCCATCGGGGGAGAGGGTGAGATGGGCGCGAAGCGGGGCGCCGTCGTTCGGGAGCTGGAAGGCCTGGAGGGTGCGGCCGGTCTGGAGGAGTTCCCGCACCGCGTTTGCGGGGAGGCGAATGCCCAGGGTCTCCTTCCAGAGGACGAAATCGCATCCCTCCTTCCAGGCGGAGCAGCCGTATCCCCGTTTTCCTTCGATGATCTCGGCCCCACAGCGGGGGCACTTCCCCCAGGTGAGGGGGGAGATCCGCGGGGAGCGTTTGCGAGGGGAGCCTTGCTCCTCCTTCGTCCCGAAATGGATCGGTGGGCCTTTGGCGCGGCGGACCTCCTCGACGAGGGTGCGGGTGAAGGCTTCGATCTCCGTCATGAAGCGTTCGGGGTCGAGTCTCCCCTCCTCGATCTGTTTCAGTTTGAACTCCCATTCCCCCGTCATCTCCGGGGATCGGAGGGCAGGGGTGCAGAGGCGGTCGATGAGCGCGATTCCCCGCTCCGTGGCGAGGATCTGTTTCTTCTTTCGGATGATGTATCCCCGTTTGAGGAGGGTTTCGATCATGCCGGCGCGGGTGGCGGGGGTGCCCAGTCCGCGCTGTTTCATCGCTTCGCGGAGGGCTTCGTCCTCGAGCTTCTTGCCGGCGGTCTCCATGGCGGCCAGGAGGGTCGATTCGGTGAAGGGCTTGGGCGGTTTCGTCTGCTTCGCCTCGATCCGGGGGGCGTGGGGCCCCTGCTCCCCCACCGTGAAGGGGGGGAGTTCCTCTTCGGCCTCCTCCCCTTCGTCGGTCTCGCTCTTCTTCGTCTTTTTCTTCGGCTTTCGTCCCGTTGTGGTCGGGTTGTCGCGGTAGAGGAGGGTCCAACCCGGTTCGGTGACGATCGTGCCCCGCGCCCGGAAGCGCTCGCCGTTGGCCTCCCCGAAGACGCTCGTCACATCCTTGATGCAGTCGGGATGAAAGATCGCGATGAAGCGGATCGCAACGGCGTCGTAGAGGGCCTGGGCGTCGGTCGAGCCGCCGGGAAAGGGGATCTCGGTCGGGATGATCGCATGGTGGTCCGTCACCTTGGCGTCGTTGACGTAGCGCCCGGAAAGGGAGGTCTTGGCTGGATCGACCGGCGCGGTCTCCCGGGGGTAACGAGCCCGAAGTTGCTCGATCAGCGCCGGCAGGGTGGGCACGAGATCGCGGGAGAGGTACCGGCTGTCCGTCCGGGGATAGGTGATCCACTTCTTCTCGTAGAGTTCCTGGGCGACTTTGAGGGTATGCTCCGCGGAGAAGCCGTGCTTGCGGTTCATGTAGCGCTGCAAGGCCGTGAGGTCGAAGAGCCGTGGCGGCGACTCCCGGAGGCGCTTCTTCTCGAGATCGACGATCTCGAAGGGGTGATCCGTGATGTGGGCCAGGATCGTCTCGGCTTCCTCCACCTTCTCGAAACGACCGTGAACGTGCTGGAAATCGACCTCCCGGAAGGTCGTGTGAACCTCCCAGTAGTCCTTGGGGACGAAGTTGCGGATCGCAAGGTCCCGCTCCACGATCATCGCCAGGAGGGGGGTCTGGACCCGTCCGATGCTGAGGACGCCTCTGCCCCGGGCGAAACGGAGCGTGTAGGCGCGGGAGGCGTTCATGCCGATCAACCAGTCCGCCTCTCCGCGGCAGCGGGCGGCCTGGAAGAGGGGATCGTAGTCCCTCCCCGGCTTCAGGGACTGGAACCCCTCCCGGATCGCCCGGGGGGTGAGGCTGCTGATCCAGAGTCGCCGGAAGGGTTTCTCCGTGCAGCCGGCCATGATCTGGATGTAGCGGAAGATCAGTTCCCCTTCCCGTCCCGCGTCGGTCGCGCAGACGATCTCTTCGGCCTGCCGCAGGAGGCGTTGGACCACCTGGAACTGCTTGCGGCTCCGGGCGTCCCCGACGAGTTTCAGGCGAAACGCGCTCGGGAGGATCGGAAGATCGGCCAGGTTCCAGCGCTTGTACCGCTCGTCGTATTCGTCCGGTTCCTGGAGGGAGACGAGATGGCCCAACGCCCAGGTGACGGCATATCCCTTCCCCTCGAAGTATCCATCCCGTCGCTTCCCGGCGCCGATCACCCTGGCGATGTCACGGGCCACCGAGGGTTTCTCGGCCAGAACGACCTTCATCGGAGTGATTCCTTCAATCGAAGAAGCGGAACCAGACGATGAACCAGATCGCGGCGATTCCGTCCTTCCATCCGATCTTCTTCCCTTCGGCGTAGTCGCGCCCGCTGTAGGAGATCGGGGTCTCGTAGATCCGCCACTTCCCCCGTGCGATCTTGGCCGTGATCTCCGGTTCGATCCCGAAGCGGTTCGCCCGCAGCGTCATCGAGTCGAGCACTTCCTTGCGCAGGACCTTGTAGCAGGTCTCCATGTCCGTGAGATTGAGGTTCGTGAACATGTTGGAGAGGAGGGTGAGGAAGCGGTTGCCCACGTAGTGCCAGAAGAAGAGGACGCGATGGGGGCCGCCGAGGAAGCGGGAGCCGTAGACGACATCGGCGCGGCCGTCGAGGATCGGTTCGAGGAGCGCGCCGTACTCTTGCGGGTCGTATTCGAGATCCGCATCCTGGATGATGACGACATCCCCCCGTACGTGTTGGAAGCCGGTACGCAGCGCGGCCCCCTTGCCCCGGTTCACCTCGTGGTAGAGGACCCGGATCTCCGGCTCGGCGTAGATACCGGAAGCGACGAGTTCCTGGAGGCGCTCCCGCGTTCCATCCGTAGAACGGTCATCGACGATGATGATCTCCTTGTCGTGCGGTTCGCTGCGCACGCGGTCGATGAGCGTCTCCATCGTCTTGATCTCGTTGTATACGGGAACCACTACCGAGAGCTTCATCCACCTCCCCTTGTCGTCCTGCCGGGATACCGGAGCCTGCCGGGCGATTGCGTTCCTGCGCCCCAGAGGCATCAAGGCTCTGATACACCATTCGAGCAACTTTTGCAACCATCGAAGCCGGCACGGAGGTTCGGATCGCCGGGGGAAAAGGGCCTATTTCCAGGTGATCGCTTGCTAGCATCATCTTCATCTTCATCTCACACGATATTCGCGAATCCGCGTATACTCGACCAGCAGGTCCATGGTTTTCAGCGTGAACACCTTACCCTCAGTGGCCTGTAGCAGACGCCGCATGTCCTCGCGCCGCACCTTGAAGCCGCGACCGGCGATGCAGGCAATCACGTCGTAGTCCTTACCCTGTTCGTCGCGCAGCGTGCGCAGGCGCTGAATGCGAGCAACCTTGTCGCGCGCCGTGCCGTCGTCTTCCGTCAGCTTGGCCTCGACTATCGCTACCGGCGTGAATTCCTCCGGAATGATGAAATCCGGAGCCTGCTCGAAGCCAGATACCCGCTCTGCGCGTCTAGTCTCGCGGAAGCTCACCTTGGCCTCGGTAAGCACGTTCCTGACCGCCACTTCCACAACCTCGCCAACCAGTTCGCTCACGGAGTCCCTGTGCGTTGCATAGGGCCGCCCAAGGAAGCGCTCGTAAAGCAGCAGGGGATACGGCGCGCCAAGATCGGCGATGGACTGCACGCTCCTGAATCCTTCCGCCGTATCCGCCTTGTCCAGCCGGTGCACGATGCCGGGCGGCACGATACCGGGGCCTCTTTCAACCATACGCACGCCCGCCTCAATCATGGCGTGGATACGCTCGGCGGTGACGCCGCGACCCTCATGCATCGGCGTAAGCGGTTTCAAGCGTACGCGGCGATCGATGGAACGAGCGGCGCTCTGGTCTACTTCAGCGCCCGTCATCTCCGTGGTGACATAGGCCCACTCAGGCGGAGAAAATCCCAGAATGCAGCGAAATACGATGAACGCGATCGGCGCCTCCTTGACGGCCGAAAGAACGGTTTCAGTCGTGACTTTCGCAAAGGCGTTCGTATGTCGTTTCAGTGTCTGATAACCCGTCTCGAAGGTCGGATAATCAATAAACCCTTCGCCCTTAGGCATTTCCAGGAAGCTGGAAGTCAGCTCGCCGAACACCTCATCGATAAGCGGCTCCCATGTAACATTGGCATCGCCGTAGTCAATCTCAAAACGTAACGGCATCGTGGGACCTTTCCTTCGATTCAGCCGTCGCAAAGAGCGGTCCGGCGGGAGCTGACACCTGCTTCCTGGATGCCAGGGAATCAAGAAGTTCTTCAGGGTCGGCGAGCCGTGTGAGGGCCTGCGCGAACCGTTCAAGTTTCTCGGTAGTCAGTAGGCTGCGGTCCCAGCTCTTGCGGAGATTCCAGGTGACCATGCGTGTGAGATGACCGAAGATGATGCAGCGCGTGTCGCCTCTGGTTGGTTGGTGACCCGCCGCGGTCAGCTGGGCAAGGTCACGCTCGACAATGGCTGCAAGCTGGTCGCTGGACTCAAACAGCCACTGCCGGGGTGCATGACCCCGATCACGACAGACAAAGACTGTATCGACGATGGAAGACTCCGTGCCGTGAATATGAATCGAGCCACCCATCTCGGCGGGACATGGCAACGAAGCCGAACAGGTCAGGCCGGAATCGAGAATAGCGACGCCAACCGCGAAATAGGCTTCAAGCTTGTTGTGATGATAGGTGAAGACCAGTGGCGCGCCAGGCTTGAGCGCCATCGCCATCCTCGCGTAGACGCGCGCAAGTCCTTCGGTGAAATGCTCAATCCCGCGTCCCCTGGTGACATTACCGGTCAGTTCTTCGGCGGCACGCGTCGATAGCCTATCGAACCCTTCGGCCTTGCTGCCGATGAGACGGCGCAGCCAGACATAGAGGAAGTCCATGAGTTCGCCATACTGGACATTTCCGAAATACGGCGGATCGGTGAACACGGCATCGAGACTATTCGGCGTAAGGTTCACCCCCGCCGCATCGCCACAATGGATTTCTACCCTGCGACGCCGTCCACCATCGCGCCGTTCGCCAATCCACTCGCCGGGCACCGGCACTTGCACATTGCGTGATCCCCGCCGCTGCACCTCGAAGGGCTCGTAACAGTAACGTTTGGCTTTCGTGTATTTCCCGATAATATTCGTCCAGCCGCCCGAGCCGACATTCGTGTCATTACCGTTTACGATGCCGAGAAAGTTCGACTCGCATTGCACAAGGCCTACAGGGAAGCCGTGCACGGAAAAAATATCGAGCGACTTGAGCGCCCAGGTATCGTACCGGCACAGCATGTTCTGATAGCGCAGCAGGTCGGAAAGGTTGGTTGCGAGCGCATGGCGCACGCGCTCATCCCCAACCTTGTGAATCAGGCGGCAGCTTAGCTCCAAACCAAGAAGCTGCCGTTCGTTGAACATTTCCCGGTAATAGCGATAGCCCCAGCGACGCAGCCGGTCGGTTTCATCGCCGGGTAGGATTTCCTGAGTGGGGACAAAGCGCACGCGTGTCCCACGCCAGCGTTTCTGCGCGGCGGCAACGCGGGCAAGATCCTTCTCATCGGGCTTCTTGAAGAAACGCCCTTTGTGTTCAGCCTTGCGGTGAGGATTGTAATATTCGATTGCAAACAGCCGGTGGCGCGGAGGTCCGCCTTCCGGGCGTGGATAGCGGTTCAGATGACCACAATAGGAACAGGCGCAGCGGCCCCGGGTGGCAGAACCTTCGATATACAGGCGCGCATCACACCTCCGGCAGACTCCGGGTTCCTTGCGGTCATCCACCTCATTCAGCTCACCGCAGGAATGGCAGATCAGCACATTCTTCGGATGCCGGGAATCTTTGGACAGAAGATACCCCGGAAACAGGTCTATGGAATTGCCACACGACTCGCAGTCGATCGTCTTGACCCAAAGGAAGTACTTTACCGGCACGTCGGCGTCGCCGTAAAGCGGACAATCAGTCAGGTAGAAGTCACCGATCTCGGCGCGAAGCTTGCCGAGCAGCCGGGACGCTTCTTCTTGATAGCTGTTCACATCCAAGTACCCGATTTCCTGGCGAACGATCCACGCCGCCATTGGGTTGATGTCGAAGCCGAGTACATCGCAGCCGACGCGGTTGGCCTCGATCAGGGGCGTACCGCCACCCATAAAGGGATCGGCGACAGTGCGGCCCTGAAGGTCATTCGCCCGAAAATAGATGTCCGCGAGCGGCGCGTCGCCAAACTCGGCAAGTGTCAACGCCCGAAAGAGCGCACCTGGACGTCGCGCAAACCACTTGTGAACGGCAATTATGGGCCGGTAGTTCTGCTGTATCTGCTTCTCTCTGAGAGCGAGGGCGGCAACCAGCGGGATGTCGAAGTTTGTTTCGATACTCACGGTTTTATTGATCTCTGCAAAAGAAACTCAGAACTTGAAAGCAACGCCGAACCTGCCGACAGTCTCCCAGAAATCGTGTGGTATTGGGATCTTGTGTAGAAGTCGATATTGGCCTTTCACGCGAACCAACCCCTTCATGCGCCCAATGACCAGGTTCAGCACCTCGTTCGTGGCTATAGTCTACGCATGTTTCCATCATAGCTGGTTGCGCCCAACAAAACCTCATCGAAGAAGGGGGTGTCTACGCTTTCCCCTGCGAGGTGGCGGCGAAGCGGGTCTTGATCGCCTCTACCCGCCTGCGGTTCACTCCCATGTCGGAGTAGCCGGTGCGGGAGGCGGAACGGAAGTGAATCTCCCGCGACACAGGATCGATGAGCACCTCGAGGTCATCGACGAAACGAAAGAACCTTGAAGTGACGGTCGCATGGAGATAGTTCCCCTCCCGGGTGACGATCTTCGTGCGCGGCATCTCTTCGAGGATCGCCACGATCCGCTCCATCGCCCCCTCCGGCGATCCCTGGAAGGGGAGAGGTTCGACGCGATGCGCCGCATCCTCGGCTTGGGTGGAGACACAGTTCGGTGAGCGGGGACAAGGAGCAAGCCCCCCCTCCGGGGTGAGCCCCGGATCCCGCTTCCCCCCCCGGCCCGCACATCCGCCGGGAAGGAGGAGGAGAATCGCAGGAAGAAGCAGGGTCATCCGCTCACGACCAGATGTATTCATGCGCATACTCCCGTACACGATGGCCGGCCAGGATGTGGAACGTCCGAATCCGTTCCCGCATCACCGGGGAGAGTTGGGTCAGGGGAATGTGGAGGATCCGCTTGCCGTAACGGGCCGCGATCTGGTGGAAGATCGGCCGCGGAGCCTTGGGTGCCGCATAGACGACGAAACGCTCCAGACTGTAGTCGATCGCCGCAAGGAGGAGGCGCTCGGCATTCTTCTCCACGAAACGATAGGCAGGATCGGCAAAGACGTCGAAGAGGCGCTCCGGCGGGATCGTCATGAGGAAGCCCCCGTAGAGTGCCCGCCGAATCCCCGGACCCACCGGATGCTCGGTCGGATCGGTGGCATAGAAGGCCATGTCCGATTCCTCCGGATGTTCGCCGTACCATACCTGGCGGTAGGGGTATCGCTCGTCGTGGTCCTCGTCGAAGATCACGACCACGGAATCGGCCTGCCCATGCACGACACGGCATTCCTGCACGTAGATCCTGCCGGTATGCCAGTTCCGGACGGTCTCGCGGATATCGATCCCGTCGAGGAGGGAGGTCTCGAAGGGATGAACCCGCCGTCGCTCTTCACTCAGGAGCTTCTTCCCCTTCGAGCGCAGATGCCGGCCATAGGCTTCCACGACGAGATCCTCCGGCTCGAAGGAACAGATCGAAAGGGAAGTGAAGCGGACCTTGGGACGCCGTTTACGCTTCGCGGCGTCGCGCTGGTGCAGGAAGAGGGGCATCCGCCGGCGGGGACGGAGGGGACCATGGGGGTTCATCCGGACCTTCCGCACCCGGTCGGAGAAATCCCGCGCGCAGAGTCGAATCGTTTCGAGATCCCCGCCCCCCTCCTGCCAGGGATAGAAGGTCCCGATCTCCCACATCCGGTAACAGTAGTGGGCGCTCACACATCCCCGGCCGGCGACGAGAAGTTCGTAGAAGTCGGGGTAGAGGTGCCCTCCGATCCAGGCGTAGCGCCGGGCGAAGCGGGCGATCATCTTCTGCGCGTGGAGCGAAACATCCTGGTCGCTCGTCTCCTCGAAATAGCGCCGCACCGTGACGAGAAAGCCACAGAGGAGATCGACGAGGCTCCCCCGGAAACGGGCCGCGATCGACCGGTGGGCCTGCCGGGCGATCGTCCCGAGATCCGCCCGGCGTTCCCCCTCGATCACCCGGAAGGGAGTCGTGGGGTCCGCCTCCGAAGCGGCACAATCCTCGAAGCGACCCGTGGATCCGATGCCAGACGATTCGGGCAACTCGTCGAGGAGCGAACGGAGCGGATCGAGCGACGAGGCTTTCGTGGCATGGTTCAGGAAGGAGCGAAAGGCATCCCACTCACTCCGGTCGCAGCCGCCTCCTCCTTCCCCCTGCTGCCCGGAGGGGAACGCCCCCTCTCCTCCTCCCGGCGAAGCGGTCGCTTGCCCCTCCTCTTCGCAGGTCGGGGGGTCGCGCCACACCTCGAAGACCGCCGTGGCAAAGGGGAAGGTCGTCATCACCTCACCGAGGGATGAGGGCTCGAGATGGCAGAGCCGGGCTTTGGGCCGCCGCAGGAGCGGGATCGGTTGGGGGGTTTCGAGAGCACGGCGAACCCCTTCGACGTGCGCCGCCCCGCAGAGGAAGAGGATTCGGCCCGCCACGCGCTGCGAAAACTGCTGGAGGTGATGGGCCATCGTCCGTTCCCGCAGGTCGTCCTGGGGAAAGCGTACGAAGGGAGCAAGCTCGAAGAGGCGCGACATGAAGGCCCTGTGTCCGACCCGCTCCATCACCGTGGGGTCCGGGATCGAATCGAAGACCCGCGGATAGCTGTGGAGGCCATCGACGCATCTTCCGGGAATCCCCTGCGCCGCGGCCAGCCGGAGTCCCTCCACGAAGGGATCGACCGGCTCGAAGAGGATGATCTCCTCGGAGGCCTCCCCGAAGCAGAGCGCCGAAACCTTCGGCATCCGGGCCACCGCTCGCATCACCTCCCGCTCGAAGACCGCCGGATACTCCACGGCCACGGCCGCGGGACGCAACGTCTCGAATGCCTGCCGCACGGCGAGCGTGGAACACCAATCGAAATGAAAGACGGGGAGGATCACGACCCGATCCACTTCGCACGTCCACAACGCGGCCGACATCACACCGTTCCCCCGCCCGAGATCCGCCTCACTGCGGTTCCTTGAGGTAGGTGACGGCATCCTCCCCCAGGATCTGCGCAACCGCCTCGGAGAGAAGATCCCGCAAGGGCTTCTTCGGGGCGTGTACGCAACGCTTGGCCACGTAGCGCGCGATGTTGATCCCGTCGCGGACCGAGAAGGGCTCGTCCTGAAGATGGCAGACGGCAAGGAAGTCGGCCACGGCGTGGAGGATCGCGTCATCGACGAAGGAGAGGTGCGCCTTGAGGATCGCGAACTCCTCCTCCCGCTCCGGAAAGTCGATGTAGATCTGTGGCTGGAGCCGGGAGTGGATGTACTCCGGGATCTCGAAGGTGCTCGCGTCGTCGTTCATCGTGGCCACGAAGCGGAAATCGGGGTGCGCCTCGATCTTGATCCCTGCCACGATCGATTCGACGTAGCGACGATGATCGAGGAGTGGGGCGAGCGAGGCCCACGACTTCTCCGACATCCGGTTCCCCTCGTCGAGGATCCCCACGCCTCCCGTGATCACGGCGGTCACGAGCGGGCTGGCCACGTACTGGATCCGTCCCCCGTCGGCCACGACCGGGGTGATGAGCAGATCCTCCGGACGGGTATCCATCGTGGCCTGGAAGAGATAGGCGGGTCGTTCCAGGCGCCTGGCCGCGGCATAGGCCAGTGTCGTCTTCCCCACCCCCGGTTTGCCGATCAGGCGTGGAGTCAGTGGCTGATCCTCCTCGTGGAGGACGAGCCAGCAGGCATGAAGCTGCCGGATCAGTTCCTCCTGCCCGATCCAGGTCGGGGGGAGTTCGCACGGCCGGGCGAGATGAACCGTCACGCCATCGATGACAACGGTCCTGCGTGGCGTTTGGGAGGATGATTGCGCCATCGTCTCGTCTCCCTGATGCAGCGTGCCCCACAGGGGACGCCGTGTTTGGCCTGGGTTCCTTCCCTGGAGCACCAGGGGGAGGGGTCAGAACTGGATCAGGGCATCGACGGGGACGTCCCCGAGTCGTTTCCGGCCGCCCAGTTCGGTCAGTTCCACGATGAAGGCGCATCCCTGGATCTTGCCCCCCATCTCCCGGACGAGTTGGACCACGGCTCCCGCCGTTCCTCCCGTGGCGAGAAGATCGTCCACGACGAGCACCCCCTCCCCGCGACGGATCGCATCCTCGTGCATCTCCAGCGCATCGCTGCCGTACTCGAGGGTATACTCGACTCTCCTCGTCCGGTAAGGGAGTTTTCCCGGCTTCCGCACCGGAACGAACCCCACCCCGAGCCGATAGGCCAGAGCCGACCCGAAGATGAAGCCACGCGATTCGATGCCCACGATCCGGTCGATCGGTTTGGTCCCATGGCGCTCGACGAGCGCGTCTACCGCCTTCTGAAACGCCCGCGGCTCATTGAGGAGGGGGGTGATATCCTTGAAGAGAATCCCCGGTTTGGGAAAGTCCGGGATATCCCGGATGATCTTCTTGAGTTCTTCCATGAGGGCACCCATCTCTTTGCGCTTCGCTTCCGCACCATCCGCATGTTCACGAGATCCTGGGCGATACCCGATCGAACGCCACCCATCTCCTCTTTTGTGACACGACGATGGGGAGATGTCAAGCCCACGAGATCAGGGCAATCGCATGAAGAGCGTAGCCGGCGTCCACGCCATCATCCCCCTTCGCTGCTGCAAGCTCAGCGGTCGTTTCGAGGAGATCTGGGATCGTCGTTTCGAAAACCGTTTCCCTTCCGGTCTGGCCCACAGCCATCCATCGCTCCGCAGGAACCGCCCAGAGAGACCTACGGCTCGGGCATCACGATTTTGACGTGGCCCCCTGAA
>CAZTSL010000100.1:0-17424 GCA_964616915.1 uncultured bacterium | reverse complement strand
AGGAAAGAACGTCGCGGAGGAAATCGCACGCGCAGGGGGACTCGACGCGGGCGTCAGCCGGGAGGTCGGAAAGAAACTCGGTGTTCCGGAAGCCGAGGTCTACGGCGTGGGAACCTTCTATACGCTCATCTCGGACCGGCCGAAGACGCTCCGGGTCTGCCAGGGGTTGACCTGCCGGCTCTTCGGGGCGCAAGAGATCCTCGATGGCGCCCGGGCATCCGGTCTCGATGCGGTGGGGTGTAGCTGTCTGGCGGCCTGCGACACGCCCGTTGCGGCGCTTCGCCATGACCGGGAGACCGTCGCCCCCATTTCGGACGTACCGCAGCAGGACCGGGGGTTGGCGTGGCTGATGGGGCTTCCCCTTCGGCACCTCACGGCACGCTCGCAACCGGGAGAGGCTCTGGAGGCGGACCGGTGCGCGATCGGGCTTTCCCTGCCGCAAGACTTCTCCGCCACGGCGCTGCGGCGTGCCGAGGAGATCGGCCCCGATGCCGTGATCGCCGAGATCACCGCATCGGGGCTTCAGGGGCGGGGAGGCGCCGCATTCCCTGCCGGGATCAAATGGAAGAGCGTCTGCGCCCAACCGGAGGGAGAGCGTTACGTCGTCCTCAATGCGGACGAGGGGGAGCCGGGGACCTTCAAGGACCGGGAGGTGCTCCTTCGCCGTCCCGACCTCGTGGTCGAGGGGCTGGCGATCGCCGCCCGCGTGATCGGGGCGCGGGAGATCTACTGCTACCTGCGGGGCGAATTCGTCCATCCCCGCCTTGCACTCGAACGGGCGATCGAACGCTTCAAGAGCGAAGGCCATCTCGAAGCGCTCACCTTCCATCTCCACCGCGGGCATGGCGCCTATATCTGCGGGGAGGAGACCGCGCTCCTCGAATCGCTCGAGGGAAAACGGGGGATGCCGCGCTACAAGCCCCCCTTCCCCACGGAGAAGGGGCTGTGGGGGAAACCGACGCTCATCCACAACGTGGAGACGATCGCCTGCATCCCCGCGATCGTGCGCCGGGGAGGCGCGTGGTTCCGCGCGCTCGGGCGTACCGAGCCAGGGACGAAGCTCTACTGCGTCAGCGGCCATGTGGGGCGACCCGGGGTCTACGAACTCCCGCTCGGGGTGACGCTCGACGAACTCGTGGCCGTGGCGGGGGGATACGTGGGGGAACCGAAGGCGTTCTCTCCCGGCGGTGCAAGCTCCGGTTTCCTCCCCGCCCGCGAACGCAATCGCCCCCTCGATTACCATTCCCTGGCCGAGGTGGGAACCACGCTCGGTTCCGCAGGCGTCGTCGTCCTCGACGAAACGGTCGATCTTCGCCGGGCGGCCCTGACGCAGCTCGAGTTCTTCCGTGCGGAGAGCTGTGGAGAGTGTGCCCCCTGCCGGCTCGGGACCCGCTTCCTGGCGGAGGCGATGACCCGCTTTCTCGACGGAGGGGGAAAGAAGGCGCTCGATCCCCTCGAGGAGATCGCCTGGGAGATGCGGGAAGGCTCGATCTGCGGCCTGGGACAGACGGCCTTCCTCCCCCTGACGAGTGCGCTACGCTGGTTCCCGGAGGAGTTTTCGAGATGAACGAAGCGAACGTGATCCATATCGACGGTGTGGCCATGACCTTCGAGCCGGGGGAAACGATCCACCGGGTCGCGACGCGGCATGAGAAGTTCATCCCCACGCTCTGCCACGACCCTCGCCTCGAACCGACGGCCGCATGCCGGATCTGCCTGGTGGAAGTCGAGGGGGAGCGCCGACTCCTTCCGGCGTGCGCCACGCCGGCACGTCCCGGCATGCGGGTGGCCACGGCCGCGGGGAGCGAACGGGTGGCTCGACATCTGCGCGCCCTGCTGCAGCTCTACCTCACCGATCATCCCGCCCCGGAGGATGGCGAGGACGTTCCCGACCGGATCCACGCCTTTGCCGAGCATTTCGGCGTCGAGGCGACGTGGCCCACGATGTCGCTCCTTCGGCAGGGACGGGACGATCCGAATCCCTACATCCTCTTCCGTCCGGAGCGTTGCATCGTCTGCGGGGCCTGCACCCGCTACTGCGAGGAGGTCGAGGGGGTCAGCGCGATCACCCTGGCCGGACGGGGCGCGAAAACGACGATCTCCACCGCCGAATCGATCGGGTTGCTCGAATCGACCTGCGAGTTTTGCGGGGGATGCATCGCGGTCTGTCCCACCGGGGCGATGACGGAGAAGATGCCCCTCCTTGCGGGTGCTCCGCCGGAGCGGGAACTCGAGAAGGTCCGCACGACGTGCAACTACTGCGGCGTGGGGTGCCAGTTCGACCTCAACATCGACCGCAAGGCCGAGGGGGGACGGGGACGTGTCGTGAAGATCACGCCGCCTCCGCCGGAGACGACGACGAACGACGGCAACCTCTGCATCAAGGGGCGCTTTGCCTACGACTTCATCCACAGTCCCGATCGCCTGACCACCCCGCTGGTGCGGGGGGAGGATGGCCGGCTGCACGAGGCCTCGTGGGAGGAGGCGCTCGACCGCGTCGTGGAGGGACTCGCCGGCGTCAAGGAGCGCCACGGTTCCGACGCGCTCGGTTTCATCTCCTCTTCCCGGGCCACGGGGGAGGAGAACTACCTCATGCAGAAACTTGCGCGCGCCGTATTCGGGACGAACAACGTCCATCAGTGTGCCGCGACTTGACACGCGCCGACCGTGGCCGGTCTGGTCACGACCTACGGCGCAGGCGCGATGACGAATGCGATCGGAGAGATCCGGGATGCGGATTTCCTCTTCGTGATCGGGAGCAACACGACCGAGGCGCACCCGGTGATCGCCATGGAGATGAAGCGGGCGGTGCGGCGGGGCGCGACCCTCGTGGTGGCGGATCCCCGTGCGATCTGGCTCACCCGGATCGCCAGGCGCCATCTCCAGTTGCGCCCCGGAACCGACGTGTGGCTCCTCAACGCGATGGCCCACGTCATCATCGAGGAGGGCCTCACCGACGACGCGTTCATCGCCCAAAACACGGAGGGGTTCGAGGCGGTCCGCGAGACGGTGCGCAGCTATACGCCCGAAGAGGCCGAGGTCGTCACCGGCGTTCCCGCCGAGGCGATCCGGCAGACCGCCCGGGAGTATGCCACGACCCCCAAGGCGGGGATCTTCTACACCCTCGGGATCACCGAACACACCCATGGAACGGACAACGTCTATGCGCTCTCCAATCTCGTACTGATGACAGGCCATCTGGGGAAGGCCTCGGCGGGGATGAACCCGCTGCGGGGACAGAACAACGTCCAGGGGGCCAACGACGCCGGTGCCAGCCCCGTTTTCTTCCCCGGATACCAGCGGGTCGATGATCCGGAGGCCCGGGCGAAGTTCGAGCGGGCCTGGGGGGTTTCCCTCCCCGAACGACCCGGAATGAATCTCAACGAGATGATGAAGGCCGTCGGACAAAGGATCCTCGGCCTCTACGTCATGGGGGAGGACATCCTCCTCTCCGAGCCGAACGTGGGGAGACTCGAAGCGGCCCTCAACCGGATCGAGTTCCTCGTGCTCCAGGATATCTTCCTCAACGAAACGGCCCGGTTCGCCGATGTGGTACTCCCTGCGGCCTCCTTTGCCGAGAAGGATGGCGTCTTCACGAACTCGGAGCGTCGCGTTCAGCTCGTACGCAAGGCGATCGAGCCGCCCGGTGCGGCCCGTGCGGACTGGGAGATCCTCATGGAGGTGGCCAACCGTCTCGGCGCGGAATGGCACTATCGGCACCCCTCCGAGATCTACGACGAGATGGCGGCCTGTGCGCCGAAGTTCGCGGGGATCAGCCATGAGCGGCTGCGCAAGGTTCCGGGGTTGCAGTGGCCCTGTACCAGCCCCGAGGACCCCGGAACTCCCTACCTCCACAGGGGGGGGATCCTTCGAGGCAAGGGGCTCTTCCAACCCGTGGTCTACCGCCCATCCGTGGAAAGGGAGGATATCGAGTTCCCCCTGATTCTTTCGACGGGACGCACCCTCTATCACTACAACGCCGCCACGCAGACGCGCCGTGCCGCCGGTCCGGTCGCCCGGCAACCGGAGGCCTTCATCGAACTCCACCCCTCCGACGCGAAACGGCGCCACATCGAAACGGGGGATCTCGTAGAGGTTCACTCCCGTCGAGGGGCGGTGCGTTGCCGTGCCGTCGTCTCGCGGCAGGTGCGCAAGGGGTGCGCGTGGATGCCGCTGCATTTCGCCGAGGCGCGTGCCAACCTCCTCACCGTCGATGCGGGGGATGCCGTGACGGGGACCGCGGAGTACAAGGTCTGCGCGGTGGAGGTGACGAAGGTCGAAGGGACGTATGAACGGATCACCTTCCCCGGCGCTGCCTTCGAGGTCGATGCGCCCGTATGACGACGCCGTCGCGACCCGCGGGGAAGATCGCCCGGATCATCCGGATCCACTGCCGTGCGGGGCACCCACCCCGCAGGGAGGCGGGCGCCCTCATCGGGGAGCGTCCCCTCCTCCTCAAGGTCTTCGGGTTCGGCAGCTTTACGATCATGCGGACCCCCGGTGACGAGATCGACCTGGCGGTCGGTTTTCTTCTGGCCGAGGGGATCATCGAGGGGATGGCGGACCTCCGCTCCGTGGCGTTTCGGGAGCGGTCGAACGACGAGGTGCATGTCTATCTCGAACGCCCACCGGCGCATGGACGGGAACGGAATCTCGTCGTGAACGCCTCTTGTGGACTTTGCGGCAGCAAGGGGCTCGACGAACTCCTCGATCGCCTCGATCCCATCGATCCGGAAGGGATCCGGGTTCCACTCGAGGTCTTCTACCACCTCCCCAGGACGTTGCGGAGCGTCCAAACGCTCTTTGGCCAGACCGGGGGGTGCCACGCGGCGGCCCTCTTCGACGCCGAAGGGAAGATCCTTGCATGCCGGGAGGATCTGGGCCGCCACAACGCGGTGGACAAGGTGATCGGACATGCCCTGCGGTGCCAACTCCCCCTCCCTGGCTGTGGCCTCTTCCTCTCCGGCCGAGTGAGCCTCGAAATGACGATCAAGGCCGCCCGGGCGGGGATCGGCCTCGTCGTTGCGGTGAGTGCACCCTCGGATGCCGCACACCGATGTGCGGAGGAACTCGGGATCACACTCGCCGGCTTTGCGCGGGGAGAAGAAGTGGCGATCTACACGCACCCCCACCGCATCGTCGGGATCCCCTCCCCACCGGCAGGGAAGGAGCGGACGTGAAGGAGGAGAGGGAACGGCGGAAAGAGACCCGCCGCACGGGGGATGGGCGTCCGAGTCTGGAAGAGGGAGAGAAGGGACAGGGTTACCGGCGGAAGACAGCCCCTCGGGAGGCGGGAGAGACGAGTTCGCGGTAGCGCGCCAGCGTTCCCCGGTGGACCGGCCGGGGAGAGGGGGTCCATTGCGCCTTGCGTGCCTGGAGTTCCTCCTCGGAGACGTCGAGATGGATCTTCCGCTCGGGGATGTCGATCTCGATGATGTCACCGTTCTGGACGAACGCGAGGGCACCGCCGACCGCGGCTTCCGGGCTGACATGCCCGACGCAGAACCCCTGCGGCAGGGTGGGACAGCGGCCATCGGTGACGATCGCCACGTTTTCGAGGAGCCCCTGGTCGAGCATGACGGGGAGGATCCGATCGATCTCCCGCATCCCCGGTCCGCCGACCGGACCCTCGTTGCGAATCACGAGGATCGTCTCGGCAGGAACCTGCTGGGCCGAGGCAACCCGTTCGAGCGCTTCCTGCTCCGAGTCGAAGACGAGCGCCTGCCCCCGGAATCGGCGTTTTCGGAAGACGAGCCCCGTCTGCCGGATGACGCATCCCTCCGGCGCGAGGTTGCCCCGCAGCACCGCGATTCCCCCCTCCCGTCGGTAGGGGCGGGAGAGGGGACGGATCACGTCTTCGTCTGCCACGGAACCCTGTTCAGCGATCCCGAGCGTCGTCAGATCCGAAACGGTGGGGGAATCCTTCAGTTTGGGACGGAGCCGGTGGAGGATCGCGGGGATCCCTCCGGCGACTTCGAGATCTTCGAGGAAGTAGAGCCCGTTGGGTTTGAGATCGGTCAACTGTGGGGTGTCATGGCTGAGCGCATCGAAGAGGGCCAGCGGCAGCTCGAGCCCCACCTCCCGCGCGATCGCGCAGAGGTGAAGGAGCGAGGCCGTGGAGCCGCAAAGTGTGAGCCCCACGCGGATCGCATTCTCGAAGGCCGCTTTCGTCAGGATCTTGGCCGGGGTGAGTTCTTCCCGCACCATCTGGACGATCCGCATCCCGGAGACGTAAGCGATCCGTTTCTTCTTCGCGGTGATCGCAAGGGCGGTGCCACAGCTCAGGAAGGAGAGACCAAGCGCCTCGACGAGGCAGGCCATCGTCGTGGCGTTGTCGATTCCCTGCCCCTCGCCTGCGCCGGGACAGACGGAGAGTTCAAGGCTTGCCAGTTCGGCTTCGGAGATCTTCCCCTGGCGGAACTGGACGATCGCGGCGCTGAGATCGCTGTCGAGCGTGAGGCGGCGGTGATGCCCCTCGCCGGGGAGCATGGGACCGGTGGTGACGACGATCGTGGGGACGTTGGTGCGCACCGCTCCCATCAGCATCCCCACGGTCGTGATCGCGGAACCTGCGATGATGACGAGCCCATCGAGGTGGTGTGCCTCGATCATCGCCTCGGTGAGGTCGGCGATGATCTCACGTAACGGGAGGCTGTAGCGCGCGCCCCCATGCCCCATCACGAAGTCTTCGCTGATACCGGGAACCCCGAAGTGGAAGGCATAGCCACCCGCGCTGTGGATCCCTTTTTCTGCGAAGCGGGCCAGTTCCACGATGCCGCCATGCCCGGGCGCAAGATCGTTGTTCCCGACGGCGAGGCCGATGAAGGGTTTTCCCAGATCACTCTTGAGGAGTCCTGCCGCGTGCAGGAGGGCTCGCTGGGGAGAGCGCGCGTCTCCCTTCTTCACGTTGTCGCTTCGCATCGCAGGTTCTTCTTTCTCTGTTTCAGTAGGTCCGTTGCGCGTTTCGCCGGTACTGGGAGAGGATCGCCTCGATCCTGTCCTTCCCCGCCAGTTTTCGTTTCTTCAGCTCCTTTCGCCGCATCTCCTCCCGGGGGGTCAGATAGGGTTTCTGATCGAGTTGGTGGATCAGCTCCTTGAAGTGGAGGTGTTCCTCATAGTACTTCCGGAGTTCCTGATCTTTCGGAATCAGTTTCTCGATCAACATGAGATCGTATTTCTCCATGTTTGAAACCTCCCGGTATGAAAGTGGGTTGGACCATGGAAGATCCCCATCTGAAGCTTTCAGCGACGCGGATTGCCACGCATGGTTCTGCATTCTAGCAGAGGATTCCAGCGGGGACAACCATTTTTTTCCGCATTCTTTGTCCTTTACGGTTTCTCTGGGTCCGGCGATCGTGGGTGTTCCTCCCAGCGGATCGAGGCGCGGTGCAGGCGTTTCACTTCTGCTTCCGGGGGACGCAGGTAGCGGGGGGTGAGCGCCTCGGGGGAGAGGGGGGATGCCCCCGCTTCGATCGCGGCGAGCGCCAGCATGGCGATCGCATAGCCGGTGCAGGCGCCGTGGTGGATCGGGGCCTCCTGAAACCTTTCGCCGAGTTGCTCGCGCAGCCGCTCGGCGTAGCGTCGTTCCCCTTCCCCGAAGAAGAGGATCGGCTCCGGAGCGAAGCGTTCGAGGTGTTCGAGGACCATCTCGACGGAAAGGACCCCGTCGGAAGTGAGCCGGCGAAGCCTTCCGCTCCCCTCCCCCCGGAAGAGGGCGGCGTAGACCTCCTTCTTGCGCGCATCGAGGAGGGGACAGAGGAGCCCCCGCACCGGGGAGAGGTTCCAGGCCATCGCCTCGAGCGTGGAGACGGCATGAAGCGGTTTCCCTGCGGAGCGGGCAAGCCCCTTGGCCGTGGCCAGACCGATCCGAAGGCCGGTGAAGGAGCCCGGTCCCGCGGCCACCGCGATCGCATCGAGGTCGTCGAGCGCAACCCCGGCCTCGCCGAGGAGATCGAGGATGGCCGGAAGGAGCCGCTCCGCATGGGAACGCCCACTCACGAAGGTCCGGGTGGCGACCAGCGCCTCTCCCTTCGTGAGGGCCACCGTACCCGCCGCCGTCGAGGTGTCGAAGGCCAGGATCCACACGTCTCACTCCCTGAAGAAGTCGGTGATATCCCCCCAGAATCTCGTGATATCGTTGTAGAAGACGAAGACCATCAGCACGACGAGGAAGAGGAATCCGATCTGAAGCGCGATCTCCCGGGTGCGGGGGGAGAGTTGCCGCCCCTTGATCCCCTCGATCCCGAAGAGGAGGAGGTGCCCGCCGTCGAGGATCGGAATCGGCACGAGGTTGATGACGCCCAGGTTCACGCTGATGAAGGCCATCATCAGGAGATAGGCGACCAGCCCCCGCTTGTAGGACTCCTCGGAGATCTTTGCGATCACGATCGGACCGCCGAGCGTATCGATCGAGATCTGGCGGCGGAAGAGTTGCACGAAGGTGCCGGCGGTGAGCGCGACGTCGTAGCCCGTCTTTGCCACCCCCTTCCAGAGTGCGACGATCGGATTGCGGTAGCGTTCCTCCTCCGTCTTCTTCCCGTAGGGGGCCTGGAGGGAGACGCCGATGACGAAGGTCTTCTCGATCGTCCGGAGGGGGCCGTGACGGATCGCCGCGCTGATCGGTTCGATCTCCTTTTCGATCGGGGTACCGTTTCGCAGGATCCGGATGCGCAGGGGGCGCCCTTCACTCCCCTGAACGATCTCGGAGAACTCCGCGAAGGTATGAACGGCCTTTCCATCGACGGCGACGATCTTGTCGTTCGGCGCGATCCCGGCGAGAGCGGCCGGTTTCTCGGGATCGACGCCAAGGACGTAGAGTTCGACGCTCTCCACACCGATCGTTCCCCGAGGGATGCCCCTTTCGTCCGTCACCGTGGCCACCGGTACCGCGAATTCGAGCGTTTCGTACTTCGGTGGGGCCTCGAGGTCGGGAGAAGCGGAGCGGATCTGCCGCCGGACCGTGAAGGTGAGCGTCTTTCCGGGATTCCGCTCGATGATGCGCGCCATCTCGTAGAAGAATTCGATCGGTTGCCCATCGATCTTCGTGACTTCGTCACCGGTGCGGAGGCCGGCGCGCCATGCGGGGGTGTCTTGCCGGGGAATACCGATCACGGGGAGGAGGAGAGAGGGGGAGATCCCGATCATGGCCGGGGCGCCTTCCCGCCCGACAGGGGTGATCCGCTTCGTGAAGCGTTCCCCCTCCCGTTCGATCTCGAAGGTGAGGGGGTCGCCGGCATGACTTCCGACCACCTTCGGGATGTCGTCCCACCAGCGGATCGGCGTCTCCTCGATCCGCACGATCCGGTCTCCCGGTTGCAGTCCGGCCTCGGCCGCAGGCGTGTCCGGACGGATCTCCCCGACCACGGGGAGCGTGTTCGGCAGCCCCACGAAGTAGAGGAAGGTATAGAGCACGAAGGCCAGCAGGAAGTTCGCCACCGGTCCGGCGAGCACGATCATCGCGCGCTCGAAGAGGGGTTTGTGGGCGAACGACTTCTCGATATCGACCGGTTCCACCTCCTCGAAGGGATCCTCCCCGATCATCTTGACATACCCTCCCAGAGGGAGCATCGCCACGATGTATTCCGTCTCTCCGATCCGTTTCCCGATCAATTTCGGTCCGAATCCGATCGAGAAGCGTTCCACGCCGACGCGGTAGTATTTCGCCACGAGGAAGTGGCCGAGTTCGTGGAAGAAGATCAATACGCCGAGCAGGACGACGAAGGGGAGCACCCAACTCACGGCAGCGGACCTCCTCGATGACGGATAGGGGGTAGGACGATCCTCCGCAGGGGAGGGGTCCGACGATCGCCGGCGCCTCCCCTTTCGAAGGGGCGAAAGGGTGGAAAGGTCGTATGGGACGGCATCAGAAACGTTCCTCCCGGTACATGGGAACTCGAACGCCGGCGTCCGCCCTCGGCGCCGGTGAAGCGTTGCCCTCGATTCGCGCGATGCGTGCTTGCGCGGCCGCTCGCGCCTCCCGATCGGCTTCGGCGAGATCGGATGGACGAGCGATCGGGGCGGCGGGGACCCGGCTCATCGTCTCCTCCACGACGGAAAGGATCGCGGAGAAGGGGATCCGGTGGGCGAGAAAGGCGGCTACGGCTTCCTCGTCGGCGGCGGAGAGGATCGCAGGGGCGCTCCCCCCCTGCGCCAGTGCCTCTCGTGCCAGATCGATCGCCCGGAAACGCTCCCCCTCGGGTCTGGCGAAGTGGAGGGGACCGACCTCGGCGAGGTCGAGGGGCCGGAGTGTGGACGGGGGCGGCGTTTCCCCCTGAAAGAGGGCGTGCGTGATCGGAACCGCCATATCGGGGGGGGCAAGGAGGGCACGCAACGTGGCGTCTCGTCCCTCCACGAACCCATGCACGACCCCCTCCGGATGGATCAGCACCTCGATCGCTTCCCCCGGCAGCTCGAACAAGACCGCGGCTTCGATGATTTCGAGTCCCTTGTTCATCAGGGTCGCGCAGTCCACGGAGATCTTCGGTCCCATCCGCCAGATCGGGTGGCGCACCGCCTCCTCGGGAGTGACGCCGTGCAGATCCTCCCTGTGGAGGAAGGGCCCCCCCGATGCGGTCAGGATGATCCGCCGCGGCGGGGTGGGATCGTGCGCCAGGAGCCGGAAGATCGCATTGTGTTCGCTGTCGAGGGGGATGAGCCTTCCGCCCTGCTTCCGGACCCGCTCGACGAGGAGCCCTCCCCCCGCCACGATCGCCTCCTTGCAGGCGATCGCGATGTCGCAGCCGATCCGGGCGGCCGAGAGGGTGGGCCAAAGCCCTGCGATGCCCGGGATCGCGGAGACGACGAGGTCGATCTCCTCTCTTTCGAAGATCTCCCCAATCCCCTCCTCCCCCGTGAAGAGCCGTGGGGCGGGAGCCACCCCGATCTCCCGCAGGAAGCGACGCGCATGGCGTTCGTGGGCCAGCGCGACGCATCGAGGGGAGAAGATCCGGCTCTGCGCCGCGAGACCCTCGACGTCGCGTCCCGCAACGAGCGCCACGACCTCGAATCGGTCGGGATGTCTGCGGATCACCTCGAGCGTCTTGCGACCGACGCAACCGGTGGATCCCAGGATCACGACGCGCTTGCGCAAAGGAATGTTCCGTGCGGCGCCCATCGAAGGTGGTGAATGCCTCAAAGGCCGGAGCCCGTAAGCACCTTTGCGGTGAAGAAGACGAAGGGAGCGACGAAGAAGATGCTGTCCGTTCGATCCATCAGGCCTCCATGTCCGGGGATGAGGGTCGAAGTGTCCTTGACCGCCGCTCCCCGTTTCATCATCGACTCGATCAGATCGCCGATCGGGCCGAGGATCCCGATTCCCACACCGAGCCAGAGCGCCGTGGCCCAGGAGAGTTCCTGCACGAAAGTGCCCCGTGCGACCAGACTGAGCGCAACAGAGGTGAAGAAGCCCCCCACGAACCCTTCGAGCGTCTTGTTCGGACTGATCGCAGGGACGATGTGCCGTTTCCCAAGATATTTCCCCACGAAATAGGCCCCCGTGTCCCCCCCCCACGTCACGAGGAAGAGAAAGGGGAGCCAGCGCACCTGCATCTCCCCTTCGAGACCGCGAAGCGCGATCACGAACGAACCGAGGAACCCGACGTAGAAGATCCCGAAGGCCAGGACCGCCATATGCGACAGCGCCCCCCGAAGGTCCTCCTCGTGCAGATGGGTGAAGAGCCCGAAGGCCAGGATCACGAGGAACACCACCGAGACGGCGAGGATCAGATCACCGGGACTCTCCGGATTCAGGAAGAAGATCAGGGGAAACGCCACGCCGATCGCGATCGGAAGCCACTTGTCGTCCCTTCGCCCGACCGGCAGCGTCATCTCGTAGAACTCGTGGAGCGCCAGCCCCACCGCGGCGATCAGCACGATGAGGATCGACCACGCCGGCCCCCAGACCACGAGGGGAATGAAGAAGATCAAGAGGATGATCGCACTCAACGTCTTCTTGGAGATCCATTCCATGGCCACTTCGTTCCCTTTCCTCCCTCTTTGCGCATCGTCCTGGGGCAACGGCATCCGTCTCCCCCACGCGAGCCCTTTTCGCGATCCCCCTTTCCGAGGATTCCTCAAGATAACATACCCCCGCCCCTTTTTCAATAGATCCCGAGATCTCTTTCCCGATCCCGGCGGCGGGTGAAATCGAAACTTGACTTCGGGAAGGGTTTCTCGTATATTGAACGAATGAACAATTGTTCAATTGATAATAGGAGAAGAGGGGACGCGACGTGACGCGGAGGGATCTCGTCCCTTCGGGGAAGGAGGGTGTCATGCGTGAAGGAGCGAAGCGTTCGGAGGAGACGTGCGAGGTGACCTTCGTGGACGAGGCTCGGGTGAATCGGGCCAGGGCTCGCTTGCCTGCGGATGATCGGATCGCCGCGTTGTCGGAAACTTTCAAGGTGCTGGGGGAGGAGGGACGTGTCAAACTCTTGCTGGCGCTCTCGGAGGAGGAACTCTGCGTATGCGACCTGGCCAATCTGCTCGGGATGTCGTCCTCTGCGGTATCACACCAGTTGCGTCTCTTGCGGAACCTGCGTCTCGTGCGATCCCGGCGGGTGGGGAAGATGGCCTACTACACGCTCGACGACGACCATATCCGGCATCTCGTGGAGGTGGGGTTGCGCCATATCGATGAAACCCGGTGATGTTCGACGGAAGAAGGGATGGAGGGAGACGATGGCGCAGCGAGAGCGGAAGCGGACGTTGCGGGAAATCCGTGTCGAAGGAATCGTTGATCCCGGTTGTGCGGCGAAGATCGAAACGCGGGTGGGGCGGATTCCAGGGGTGAGGGAGCCGAGGGTCGATCTGGTGGAACGAAAACTGCGCTGGGAGGAGGAAGGAGATGCCCGGGAGCAGATCGTCCGGGAACTCGAACGGCTCGGATTCCAGGCGGGCCCGGAGGCCCGGGAGGAAGAGGCCCGTTTCGAGGTTGCCGAACTCGACTGTCGCAACGAAGCGGAGGTGATCGAACGCAGCGTGGGAGAGGTTCCAGGGGTGCATGATGTCTCGTGCGATCCCCTGGCGGGACGGGTGACCGTTCTCTTCGATCCGGAGCGGGTGACCCGGGCGATCGTGGCGGAGACGATCGAGAAGGCGGGTTTCCACGTGGCCTCGGCAGAGGAGCGCGTCGGGAGCGCTGGGGGGGAACGGTGGAAGGAAGCCCTCCCGACCCTCCTTTCCGGCATCCTCCTCTCCGTGGGACTCCTTCTCCCGGACCGCCCCCAGATCGTGGCTTTTCTCGCGGGGATCCTCATCGGTGGCTTTCCGGTGGCGCGCAAGGGGCTTCGAGCGGCGCGCGCAGGGACGCTCGACATGAATCTCTTGATGTCGATCGCGGTGGTCGGCGCGGTGGCGATCGGGGAGTTCACGGAGGGCGCGGCGGTCGTCTTCCTCTTCTCGCTGGCGGAGCTGCTCGAATCGTTCAGCGTGGCACGCGCGCGCCGGGCGATCGGAGAGATCCTCTCCCAGACACCCAAGGAAGCGCGGGTGCAACGGGAGGCGGAGGAGACGATGGTCCCCGTGGAGCGGGTGCGCCTCGGCGAGCAGGTGATCGTCCAGCCTGGAGAGCGGATCCCCCTCGACGGACGGGTGACGGAAGGGAGTTCGGAGGTGAATCAGGCGCCGATCACGGGGGAATCGGTTCCTGTGCCCAAAGGGGTGGGGGACCCCGTCTATGCCGGGTCGATCAACGCATATGGGGCATTCACCTTCGAGGTGACCCGACGCTCCGAGGATACGACGCTTGCCCGGATCATTCACCTCGTGGAGGAGGCGCAGTCGAAGCGTGCGCCGCTGGAGCGCTTCGTCGATCGTTTCGCCCGCATCTATACGCCCCTGGTTCTGACGTTGGCCGTGGGCGTGGCGATCCTTCCGCCCCTCCTTTTCGCCGATGCTTCCTTCTCCGCCTGGTTCTACCGGGCCTTGGTCCTCCTCGTGATCTCCTGCCCCTGTGCGCTCGTCATCTCGACCCCGATTGCGGTCGTCTCCGCGCTGACGCGGGCGGCCCGTCTGGGGATTCTCGCGAAGGGGGGCGCCTCTCTCGAGACGATCGGCCGCGCGCGGGCCATCCTCTTCGACAAGACGGGAACGCTCACGCTCGGCCGCTTCGAGGTGACCGACGTCGTTGCGCTGGCGGGAGAGGAGGAGGAAGCATTGCTCCGCCTTGCGGCCGCGGTCGAGCAACGGTCGGAACATGCGCTTGCCCGTGCGGTGGTCGCCCATGCGCGGGCCAGGGGAGTGACGCCTCCCCCCGCTACGGCGTTCTCGGCGATTCCGGGGAAAGGGGCACGTGCCGAGATCGGAGGGGTGGTCTATTTCCTCGGGAATCACCGTCTCTTCGAGGACTTGGGCTGGTGCGATCCCGAAACGGACCGGCGGCTCCTTGCCTTCGAGGAGGCGGGGAAGAGTGCGATCCTTCTTGGCGCCGAGGGAAGGCTTCGGGGAATCCTCGCGGTGGCCGACCAGGTACGTCCAGAGGCGCCTGGCGCGGTGGAACGTCTCAAAGCCCTTGGGATCCGGGAGATCGGAATGCTCACCGGTGACAACCGCGCCACGGCCGCCGCGATCGCCACGGCCTGTGGGATCCCCACTTTTCATGCGGAGCGGCTCCCCGAGGAAAAACTCGAGGTCCTCGAGTCCTACCGGAAGCGTGCCGCGCCGGTGGCGATGGTCGGCGACGGGATCAACGATGCCCCCGCCCTGGCTTCGGCCGATGTCGGGATCGCCATGGGACGCATCGGCACGGACTGCGCCCTCGAGACCGCGGATGTCGTGCTCGTTGCCGACGATCTGGATCGAATCCCCGATCTCGTCGTTCTGAGCCGAAAGACCGTGTCGATCATCCGGGAGAACATCACCTTGGCCATCGTGATCAAGCTCCTCTTTCTTGCGCTGGCGATTCCGGGTTGGGCCACCCTCTGGATGGCGATCCTCGCGGACATGGGGGGCTCCCTCTTCGTCATCTTCAACAGTCTGCGGATCTTGCGCATGGGGCCCACCCCCTCTCGTGACGCTGCGCTTTCCTCCTCCTCCTGATCTTGGGGGGCCCCCGCCGGAATCGGGTATTTCAGCGCGGGAGCGCGCCCGTGGAGCTTCGTGGTTGACAACGGCGGGGGGGGATCCCTAGAATAGCCCGACACCGTTCGGAGAATCTCCGAATCCCCCATGAATCTCTGCGGGGCGGGAGCCAGCGCGTATGAAGACCCTGATCATCCTTCCAACGTACAACGAGGCGGGGAACATCGAGCCCCTCATCCAGCAGATCCTCGGCCGGACCGAGGGAACGGAGATCGTCGTCGTGGACGACAACTCCCCTGACGAAACGGGCAGGATCGTGGAAGAGATCGCCGCAGGCGAGCCTCGCGTCCACCTCCTGCGCCGGCCGGAGAAGCTCGGATTGGGGACCGCCTACATCGCGGGTTTTCGTTTCGGACTCGATCGGGACTTCGATGCGTTCGTGACGATGGATGCCGATTTCTCGCATGACCCGCGCTTCCTCCCCCCCCTCATCGCAGGGATCGAGGCGTACGACATCATGATCGGCTCTCGCTACATCCCTGGGGGAGGGATCGCCAACTGGGAACTCTACCGGCGCCTCCTCTCCAGAGGCGCGAATCTCTTTGCCCGGATGATGCTCGCCCTCCAGACACGGGACTGTACCTCGGGGATGCGCTGCTATCGCAGGGAAGTAATCGAGTCGCTCGATCTTTCCTCGATCCGTTCCAACGGCTACTCCTTTCTGGAGGAGATCCTCTACCGCTGTGTCCAGGCGGGATATCGGGTCGGAGAGACCCCGATCCTCTTCACCGACCGCCGGGTCGGCCAGTCGAAGATCTCCCGCGGAGAGATCTGGCGGGCGATCGTGACGATCTTCCGGCTCCGCTTCGGAAGGGGCGGGGGAAAGATCAGGGAATGAGGCGGGAGAGACGCAGTCGGATCCGCTCGACCCACTCGTTGTCGATCTGGTGCTCCGTGGCGAACTGAAGGATCTGCCGGTACGTGTTGACGGCCTTGTCCCGGATCCCACCCACCGCCTTGCGGAGTTCTCTCCGGTAGATCCGGGCCTCTTCGGGGGAGAGCCCCTCGGGCAGCGGGGCATCGAGGATCTCCTTGTAGAGGATGTCGTAGGCCAGCCCGATCCGGTAGAGCGCCGCCGTCATCCAGAAGGGGTCTTCGAAATCGGCAGCCTCGAGGTAACGATCCCGCGCAGCCAGGAGCATCTTCACCTTCCAATCGAGCATCTTCTCGAGTTCGGAGGGAGAACTCCGAAGGGAGATCGCCTCGAAATAGGAGAAACAGATCTCACCGAGGGTGAAGTAGGCCTGGGCCAGAAGCCTGGGATCCACGACGAGACCCTGCCGCTGGAGGCGCGCGAAGCGATCGAGCGCCTCCTCGATCGTCGTCACGGCCAGGTCCTTGTGCCCCAGTTCGTAGTAGGTGATCCCCAGACGGGCCGCGGCCTCCGTACGGGAGAGGTCGTCCAGCCCTTCGTACGTGGTGATCCATGCGTAGGTTTGGCTCGCTTCTCTCCACGCCCCGATCGATGCCTCGAGGTCGGCGAGTTCGAAGGCGGCATTCCGGACGAAGCGATCGTCGTCGGGATGATCGCCGAGGCGCAGCAATGCCCGATAGCATTCGATCGCGCGCTGGAACTCTCCTACCTGCCGGAGGGCGACGGCCAGATTGTAGAGCGCTTCGAGCCGACCGGAATGCTCCGGGTCGGCGTCGAGGAAGCGTTCCAGCACCGGAATCGCCGCTTCGGCCTCCCCCCGCGAAAGGAGGTCCCTTCCCTGCGCAAGGAGGCGATCCTCTTCTCCCCTCTCCCTGCCTGCAACCCGCGTATCGCCGATCCCGGACGGCCCCCCCGGGGAGGGTCCGACCGCCGGGGAGAAGGGATGGGAGACGCAACCGGTGAGAAGGAGGATGACGGTCACGATGGTTCGGCGATATTTTCCTGGAAGGATGGCCATCATCCAGACTCCGATTCGTTTCTCCCTTCCCCTTCGGCCGTTTCGTCGAGGGGGATGCCTGCCACTCTAGCACCTCTCACTCGAAAATGAAAGGATATTTCACCCGGACCGGTTCCGGTGGGGGAGGGAAACGCCACCGTTCGATCCGGCGGAGGATGCACGATTCGATCCGACGGTTGTGTACCGTGGAGGAAGCGATCTCCGCTCTCTCCACCTCCCCCTCTTCGGTGATGATGAACCGGACTTCGACCTGCTTTCCACTCACGTCGGGTTCTCCCGCGATCTGGATACAGAACTGAAGCCCACGCATGTTGCGCTCCACGACTTCCGTGATCGACGCCTTGGAGAAGGGGATCGGTTGCGCTTCCGATGCCTCTTTCACGCGATCACCGACGGCAGAACGATCCTGCACGGAGGGCCGAGAGGGGCGTCGGGCCGGCACCGGGGGGGGGGG
>CAZTSL010000099.1:0-17658 GCA_964616915.1 uncultured bacterium | reverse complement strand
TCATTCCGAACCTCGTGATCCGGGGGCTCTACGTCGAGCACATCCAACGGATGCTGCTGCCGGAAGGAATCGTGCGGGACGAGGGGAAGGGAGCTGCCGAGGGCCTCTATCTTGCCGGAGAGATCGAACCCCTCTGCCGTTTCGTGGAGAAAAAGGTCTTTTCCGTCTTCAAGAACCGCGATTACCGCTGGATGAACGAGTTCGCGGTGCGCATGGCGTTCCTGTCGCTCCTTTACAACGACATCGTCTTCATGATCGACGCGGAGGAGGAGATCGGGCGGGGCTACGCGGACCTCGTGATGATCGTGCGCCCCGACATGCGGCGCTTCGAGGTCTTCGACATCCTCCTCGAGTTCAAGTATGTCGATCTGGGGGATGCAGGCCTGACGGGGGAAGAGGCCAGAGGGCTCCCCGAAGGGGAGATCCGCGCTCTGCCCGCGGTGAAACGCGCCTTCGAGGATGCAGGGAAGCAACTGGCCCACTACGCCGAGGGGCTTGAGAGGAAGTACGGCGAAACCTTGCGCCTCCGCACCTTCGCCGTCGTCTCGCTCGGCTTCGAACGTGTCGTCGGGGAGGAAGTGATGAGGATGGAGGGCTGAGGACGGAGGATGGTCGCCATCGCTTCCGAGGGAGGTATGCAGGATGACGATCTGGTCGATGTCATCGAGGACGGGCATATGCCCCCGGCCGGTGGTTGACAGCCACGCGGGACCTTCCCTCGTTTGACAACCCAAGGGGGATATCCGATAATGGGAGCGTCCTGGGAGGCACGACGTCGTATCTCGCTTCCTGGCTTCCTGTCTCGTTGGGGGGAGGGGGAACGCGGAAGTTCACAGGAGTTTCGGCATGAAGGAGATTTTCCGTTCCGATCTACTGGCGGGCAAGGTTGCGATCGTCACGGGGGGGGGAACCGGAATCGGGCGGGGGATCTCGCTCGCCTTCGCCCGGCATGGTGCCGACGTCGTGCTGGCCAGCCGGAAGCGGGAACACCTCGAGGGCACGGCGGCCGAGATCGAGGCGCTCGGCCGGCGGGCCCTCGTCATCCCCATGAACATCAAAAACTACGACGACGTCGAGACGATGGCGATCTGGGCCCTCGATACCTTCGGAAAGATCGACATCCTCGTCAACAACGCGGGAGCCAACTTCCTGGCACCCGCAATCGGCATCTCCGAGAAGGGGTGGCGTGCCGTCGTCGATGTCGTCCTGACCGGCACATGGTACTGCGCTCAGGTGGTGGGCAAGGTGATGATCGCCCAAGGGGGGGGGAAGATCATCAACATCTCCTCGACGACGGCCTGGACCGGCTCCCCCCTCATGGCCCATTCCGGCGCGGCCAAGGCAGGGGTACTCAACCTCACGCGAACCCTGGCCGCAGAGTGGGCCCGCTACGGCGTCACCGTAAACGACGTCTCCCCCGGCCCGGTCATGACCGAAGGCTCGAAGGAGCGCCTCTGGCGGGACGAGGAGACGATCGAAAAGGTCGCCCGCAAGGTTCCCCTGGGGCGGTTTACGGCGGTGGAAGACATCGTTCCCGTCGTACTCATGCTCGCCTCGCCTGCCGCCGATTTCCTCACCGGTGTCACGATCCCGGTCGATGGCGGGGAGTGGCTCGGGAAGGGGATCGGGGAACGCAACGCGCTACGCCCTCCCGATCCCCGGACGTGACGGATCAGGAGGCCACGGTCCGCACACTGCCGGCAGTATCGTCCCGCACGGGTCGCAAACGCCGGAAATCACACTTCCGCAACGCCGCAAGCCCCGCTTCGTAGCCCTTCTCCACGACACGACGCAACCCCGTGGTGAGGTCGAAGTGGTTGCCCGCCAGGAAGAACTCCGCATCGCCGGGACGGGGATGAATGAAGAGGTAATCGATCTTGGGGTCGTACCCGATCCGACGGTGGAGCCGCCGGCGCATCTTCTGCCACGCCTCTTCCGGAATCTCCTGGTCCCGGCAGAAGTTGACGATCTCCTCATCGACGATCGTCTTGACCTCGTGGAGTTCCTGTGCCAGGTCGATGCGCGAGGCGACCGCGATGTAGATCGCCTGCTGGATGTTGAGGAGGAGACCGAACTTGCGCAGGGAACCGTACCGTTCGTTGTAAGGGTAGGGTTGATGCGTGTAGGAAGCGAGAATCAGCCCTTCGGCATCCGGATCGCTCCTGCGTTCCTTGTCGAGAATGATCTTGTCGCGGGCCACGTGCGTGGAGAGGGTCTTGTGGATCTCTCCATCGATGAGGTCGTATGGCCGGCCGTCGATCTCCACGGTCACCGGCGCAAAGAGACCCGTGAGCGCGCATGAGGCCGCCACTGCCGTCGAGATCGGCACCGAATCGCGGTAGGCGACCCGCATCGCAGGATCGTCGCGGCGCTCTTTGCAGAAGATGATCCGGGCAAGCCGCTCCGTCGGATCGTTGAGTGTGGCCACGATGTTGCAGTCGACCCGAAGCGCGGAGAACTCGTCCGCCGGGAGTTCCTTGTTCATGAATCGAGCGATCCCCTCCGAGGAGAGGGGCGTTCCGAAGCTCAGAAGATAGTAGAGGAGGGAATCGACACCCCCATATTTGAGACGGTCGATGTGGCGCCATCCCCGGAAGAAGTCACCGAGGAAACGCCGGTTGAGGCTGATCCCATCCCAGTAGCTCAGTTTCCGTAGGGGGCGGGGATAATCCGAGGCCCTGTTCGCCAGCCGTCGCAAGAGGTGGCTGACCCAGGTGCGGGTGTAGGTATCGGCCTGCTGTTGGGGGGAGAATCCCGATGCCGTCAGGGCGGCGAAGATCGCCCCCCCGCTCGATCCCACATAGCGGTCGCAGAGGTATTTCCCCTTGCGCATCGGCGGTTCCCCGATCAACCCCCCATCGAAGAGGAACCCCCGCTCCTCGAAGGCAAGACAGGCCCCCACGTGGAAGAACCAGGCCTTCGCCCCGCCGCCGCTGGCCACGAATGCGATATAGTCCTTGTCCGGTATCGAAATCGCCATCTTCGCTCCTCGTCTCCTCAGAGATCTGTTCTTCCCGGTACTTGCCAGCAGCGCTCCCGATTCGGTAGAATGGATACCATGGAGGGAGGTTCCCCAACAGATCGAGGAAAGACGATATGAAAGGTCACCCCCCTGGGGTGGGGGAGCATTTCGTGCAGCTCACCGCCCTTGCCGACGAGATCACCGTGCTGCGCAACCGCCTGGAGGAGGCCCTCCAGGCGATCCATGACCTTCCGGACCGTTCTCCAGGGCGGAAGGAGGAACTGATCCGGGCCGTCCAGAGACACTTCCTCGAGCAGATCGAAGCCCTCCGCCAAAGACTCGATGCGGAACTCCACGCGATTGGAGACGAAATCCTCGCCTCGTATGAACGGCAAGACTTCCTCGATCTCCTCGAAAGAAAGGAGGGCAAGCCACGTCGCCCCCTGTAGCGGTTCGATCGGAGGGCAGCATCGGCGCAGGCTATGGTTTCGACGTCTCATGCGACGTCGATTCCGTGATCGGATGCATCTCATGCACGATCCGTTCCAGAGTCTGAACTACCTGGGGATCGAGACGACCACGGGCGGCTTCCTTCTCGAGCCGGCTCAGGACCTGGGCAGACCTGGTGGATTCCTCTACACCCGCCAACGTGGCGAGTCCTCGGAAATACTGATCCACGACCGCAGCGATCCGCACCACCCGGGGGAGTTCTTCCCCCCGGATCCGATCGGGATAACCGCTGCCGTCGAGGCATTCGTGATGGGAACGTACGATGGCCAGGAGGAGCGGATCCTCGGCGAGGGGCTTCAGGAGCCGGTAGCCGACTTCGGGGTGGCTCTGGTAGATCCTCCGCTCCTTGGGGGAGAGCCGGGACCTGAGAAGGAGGGCTTCCGGCACCGCGATCATGCCAAGGTCGAGCAACCGCATCCCACGGTCGAGGGCCTCGAGTTCGGGGGGGGGAAGGCCGAGCGCTTCCCCGATCCGTCGCGCCAGCGCCGCGCGGTCCCCCCCTCCGGTCTTGCATCGGGAATCGCGCGCTTCCACGGCCTCGGCGAGGTTGAAGAGCACCGCCTGTAACGCTTCGTTCCTGCGTCGGGTCTGCGTAAGACGCAGCATCGCTGCCACCCGCGTGCGCAACTCGAGTCGGGAGAAGGGACGCTGGAGGATCTCGTCGGCGCCCGCTGCGAGAGCCTGGGAGAGGGTGCGTTCCTCCCCCACCACGGCGAGGATCAACGGTGACGCCCCCTTTCCCTTCTCCACCTCGAGCCGACGGCAGATCGAAAGGAGGGCTTCGTCGTAGTGGGTGAGTTCCACGATCACCAGATCGGGATCGAATGCGCGCAGTTCGCCTTCGTCGTGGATCACCGGCTGCACGACTTCGCACCCCAGTCGGTGCAACGCCGCACTGTGCGCCCGGCCGGTGCGCTCATCCCCGCCAAGGAGGAGGATCCTGGAGGAGGTCCTCGGGGGGAAGGGGGGGGAAAGCTCGTGTGATCGTTCCTCCCCCCCCTTCTCCCCCTCCAGCAGGAGGAGCGTCCGTTCCGGCGGAACGAATCCTTCGGGGGGAGCGAAGAACTCGGTCCGGTTCTTCCCCTGGATCTTCGCTCGATAGAGGGCGCGGTCCGCGTTGCGGATCAGCCCCTCGGCGTTGCCGGCATCGTCGGGGAAGGTCGCCAGCCCCAGGCTGATCGTCAGGTTCCTTCCCGGCTGCATCTCCTGATCGGGAAATTCGTGCGTTTCCACGCTCTTGCGAATTCGTTCCGCGATCTCGAAGGCAGGATGCTTCTCCGTCTCGAGGAGCACGATCGCAAATTCCTCCCCTCCGTAGCGCGCCGCCATGTCCGTCGTGCGGATCGCCGCCTGGAAGAGGTGGGCCATCTCCTTGAGCACCCGGTCCCCTTGGGGATGCCCATGCTGATCGTTGTACTCCTTGAAGTAATCGATATCGATCATGATGAGGGAAACGGGGAGTTCGTAGCGTTTCGCCCGCTCGATCTCCTGGTTGAGATACTCCCGGAAGTATCCATGATTGTAGAGTTGGGTCAGGCTGTCGGTGATCGCGCGGATGACGGCTTTGCGGTAGCTCTGGTGTACTTGAGCCTGCTGACGCCAGTTTCGGATCAGGCTCTGGAGCCGCAACTGGATTTCGATCGGTTCGATCGGCCGGAGGATGTAGTCGTCGATCTGGAGGGTGAGGAGTTCGTCGTCGAGGTGGCTGCTCTCGGCCACGAGGATCAATCTCCGGTCCGGCCTGCCAGCCTCGGAGAGTTCCCGCAACAACTCGACGCTCTTCTCCCTTCCGATCCCGAGGTCGCAGATGACGATGTCGGGGGTTGCCCGCCCCACTTCCTGGAGGATCTCCTCCGTCGTTCCTTTCCCTTCGAGATGGAACGACTCGAAGCCGCTGTCGGTGAGCGTCGTGGTGATCAGCGCTGCGGAGGGACCGGGTGGGGCCAGGAGGAGGACGCGGTGTTTCGCCGTTTCCTCCCTCGTTTCCCCCTCCTCCCCGCCGGCGGTGAAGGCCTTCGTGGAGGATTGATGCACCTGAAGGGACTCCGAGAGCGTCTTCACCTTGAGCAGCGTTCGGATGCGGGAGATCAACTCGACGCCGCTGAATGGTTTCCCCAGGAAATCGTTCGCCCCTGCCTCCAGGCCCTCCCGTTTCGTGCTCTCCTTGACGTGTCCCGTGATCATCAGGATCGGAAGATCGCGAAACCGCTGCATCTTCCGGATACGGCGGGTGACTTCGATCCCCGAGAGGCCGGGCAGCTGCACGTCGAGGAGGAGGAGATCGGGCTCCACCGTGTCCATCGCTTCGAGCGCCTCCTCCCCACTGCTGGCCAGGCTCACCTGGAAACCTTCGTCGGTGAGATGTTCGTAGAGCAACTCCCGGATCTCTTCCTGATCGTCAACCACGAAGATCCGGGCCCGCTTCCTCGGCAGGGGTGTGATTACCATGCGTCGAAACCTGTATCGCTATCGTATGTTGCTTGCCGTCCACCTTCCCTCTCTTCTGCTCCTTCCAGGAAAGACTTCTGTTTCCCCTTTCTTTCATCTTTCCGAACGACGTTGGAGACCTCCTCGAACGTCCAGCATTCCGGTCGAGCCATCGGTGGCGGTGGCGAACGCCGATGGCACTTTCTCCTCGATGTCCGCGGGGAAACCGTAGGAAGGGGGTTCCTCTCACTCGACGGTTACACCGGCAGTCTGGCTTCTGGCTGCGATTACGGTATCCGCCAGAAGGGGCGTCCTCCCCGCGAACGCCTGGAATGCTCTCCAGACAGAATCGGCGAAACCTTCCCTTTCCCTGCGTCTCTGGACCTTCCCCACTCCAGGGGAATTATAGAGGTTTTTCTCCCCCGTGTAAAGATCTCGACAGTGGCAAGTTCTCCATCTGATCCATGACGCCGGTCGCTTTTCCTCACCACCGCAGAAGAGGCAGAGGCATCCTTACTCGTGCGAAATCGCTCGCCCGATCCCCGTGGTATTCGGGAGAAAATGTTTCATGGATCGCGCCTGAGTATGGCGAAGCGCTCGGTTCATCCACCGATACAGGCCGTTGTTTCGGCGGGATGCCACGTTCGAGTCCAGATTCCGGAATCCGGGCTACCCCTTTCCGGATGGTTGGATCGACATGAGACCCATCCCCTCTCGATCGTGCTTCGGCATCGGAGGAAAGGGATTCTGCCCCTTTTCCAAGGCCGGAGAGCGGAAACGCTCTTCGATCGCCCGACAAACGCCTCCGATCGCGTTTCGGCATACAACTTGAAAGCCCAGCGGAACGAGAGCCACCAACAACGATCCCCATGAGAGGAGGTTCATCATGAGGCATCTCACGAAGACGTTGATCCTGGCGATCCTTGGGGCGATGGGGTTGCCGACACTCCTTCGGGCGGAGTCACTCACGCTCCTGCGTAGCGAAGGGTGCGAGATCCGCGTGGAAGGGGGAACCGTGGTCTTCGACGGCTGCAACGTGCAGATCGTCAATGGCATGGGGCGTACGGCTTCGACGAATGGACGGGGGAACCTCATCGTCGGATACAACGAGACCTCCGGCCAGGAGACGCTCCGCTCCGGATCCCACAATCTCGTCGTTGGGATGGGGCACACCTACGAGAGCTACGGGGGGTTGGTCGCGGGGAGCGGCAATGCCCTCTTCGCCCCCGCCGCCACGATCGCCGGCGGGGCGAACAACGCCGTCTCCGCCTTCGGGGCTGCCGTGTACGGGGGAGAGGAGAACGCGGCAAACGGGGCCTTCTCCACGATCACAGGAGGGGTCCGGAACGAAACGTGGCACTATGCCCCCGCGATCTGCGGTGGGGAGGGGAATCTCGCCGCGGGATACGCTTCCGCGATCCTCGGCGGCTTCGAGAACCGGACGGCAGGGAGTCACGCCACGGTCAGTGGAGGTCGTGGGAATGCAGCGCTGGCCCCCTCGGCCACGGTCGGGGGGGGGAAGGAGCGCTATGTGCGTGACGCCTATGACTGGCAGGCCGGCCCCTTCTTCGCCGATTGGTGAGCCCTCACCTCGGCCCCCGACCCGGCTGGGAAACGGGCGGGATTCTACTGCCATCAGGCCAGGGGGCATATCTGGCTTCCCCCTCGGCAAGCAGGATCGAGCGATGACAGGCGCAAGCGCCTATCGAGCTTCCCCCTCGAAAACGTGACGGAACCAGATCTCGAAGGCAAGGATCGTCCAGATCCTCGAGAAGGAGACGTCGCGGGCACCGGCGCGGAATCGTTGCCAGAGGGCGTTCACGAAACGTGCATCGAGGATCTCTCCCGAGCGAAAATCGGCGAGGATCGCATCGATATCGGGGGCGAGTTCCCCTTTCAGCCAGTGGGCGAAGGGGAAGGTGAAGCCCATCTTCGGCCGATGAACGATCTGGGGGGGAAGGAGGCCATCGAGCGCCTTGACGAGAAGGCGCTTCGGGGCATCCTTCCCCACCTTCCATGCAGCCGGGATCGCAGCGAGCGTTTCGACGAGGTGGTGATCGATCAGGGGGACACGCACCTCGAGGGCATGCGCCATGCTCATGTTGTCCGTGTCGCGCAGGAGGGTGTTGAGCATGTAGTGCCGCAACTCGAGGAACGAGAGCGCATCGATCGGGGAAAAGTGGCTGCTCTTGCGGGCGAGTTCCTCGATCTCCGGTGTGAGGGGGGAGACGCGAAAGGGCTCGCGCAGGATCTCCTGCCGCATCCCGTCGAGAAAGATCGTGCGGCCGATGAAGTAGAGGTGCGCAAGGGACTCCGCCGTGGCCAGGGAGGCACCGATCTTGTCGAGCGCGATCGAACGCCAGGGGCCGGAGAGGATCTTCGCGGCGGAAGTACGGGCGGATTGGGGGAGCTTTCGCCAGGGGGCGAGGAGGGGAAGCAGGGGGGGAAGCCTGCGAAAGAGCGCGTAGCCGGCGAAGAGTTCATCCCCCCCAAGCCCGCTCAAGGCCACCGTCATCCCCGCCTGCCGTGCGGCCCGCGAGACGAAGTAGGTGTTGATCCCGTCGGCACTCGGCAGATCGATCGCCCTGGAGAAGGCCGCAAAGGTATCACGGACGTCGGCGGGGGTGACCGGCAGCTCCGTGTGCTCCGTACCGAAGATCTCCGCCACGCGGCGGGCGAAGGGGGCCTCGTCGAAGGCACTCCCCGGGAAGGTGATCGTGAAGGTCTTGACCCGCCCCCCCTGCCGGCTCATGCAGGCCACGACCGCGCTCGAGTCGATGCCACCGGAGAGGAAGGCTCCGAGCGGCACATCGGCGATCATCCGAAGGCGCACCGCCTCTTCGAGCGTCTCCCGGATCGTCGCAAGGACCTCCGCCTCGGAGCGGGCGCTCTCCTTGCGGTCGAGGGAGAAGTCGGGTTCCCAGTAAGGCGTGAGCTTCGTCTCCCCCCCGCTCACCGAGAGGAGCGTGCCGGGCGGCAGGATCCGGATCCCCGCGATCGGCGTGGCCGGCGAGGGGACGGAACCGAAGGTGAAGTAGCCTGCCACGGCCGAAGGATCAAGGCGCCGGGGAATCTCACCGGTGGCCAGGAGCGCCCGGATCTCGGAGGCGAAGAGCCATTTGCCGGGCGCGGGTCGCGCGTAGTAGAGGGGCTTGATCCCCAGCCGGTCCCGAACCAGGAGGAGGCGGTTTCGCTTGCGGTCCCAGAGCGCGATCGCGAACATCCCGCGCAAATGTTCCACGAAGGCATCGCCGTAGTGCCGGTAAGCGGCGAGCAGGACTTCCGTGTCGGTGCCGGTGCGGAAGCGATACCCGTGGGGCTCGAGACGGGCGCGGAGTTCCCGGAAGTTGTAGACCTCGCCGTTGTAGGAGATCCAGATGTCCCCCGTCGCGTCTCCCATCGGCTGGCGTCCCGCCGGGGAGAGGTCGAGGATCGAAAGACGCCGGTGCCCGAGGACGACCCCGGCGGACGCGTCGCAGAAGACCCCCTCGTCGTCCGGTCCTCGATGGCGCAACGCTCCGATCATCGTCTCGACGAGTGCCCGTTCGTATCCCACCGTTCCCGCGATGCCGCACATTCCCGTTCCCTTCCCTTTCGATCAGGAGGCCAGCCGAATCTTCTCGACCCAGGTCTCGTACCGGCCGTCGTAGCCTACGGTTTCCTGGCGTTTCCGCACGCGGGCGAGGAGTTTCGCCCGCCGCTGGGCAGAGAGGGGGCGTCGGGGGAGGATGCAACGGGCGATCGTCTCCGCCTCCTCATGGCCGCGTGCTTCGAGGCTGGAGAAGACGGTGAAGGGGTCCAGCCGGTCTCGCCCTTCCACACCCACATAGGCGGCGACCACCTCTTCGGCGATCGCCGTGCTGTGTTTGCGGGAGAGGAGGATGTTCCCCTTTCCCGTAACCACGTTGCCGACGGCAAAGATATAACGTTCCGCATCGAGGATGCCCCGCTGCCGGTCCTCGAAGCGATAGAACTCCCCATCCATCTCGATCCCCTCGATCGGTTCGGGGATCGAGCCGATCGAGCCGACGACCAGAGGGGCCCGCACCGAAAAGCGGGTCTCGGGAAGAGGAACGACCCCTCCATCCCGGATTTCGGTCCGGACGAAGGAGAGGCCCACCAGGCGATCCCCCTCCACGATCTTATCGACCGGCAGCGCACACGGCTCGTAGCGGAAGCAGAATTTCGCCATCGCCTTGCGCAGCAGCTTCTCCCGTACCGCAGCCGTCTTCTCCCGTTCCTTCGGGGTGGCATCCGGTCTGGCCGGAACGATCGGCATGTCGTGCATCCGGCGGCGATAGTAGAGCGTGCATCCCTGGAGGCCGAGGCCCTCGAAGGTGAGCCCATGGGCCCGAAGGGTCTCGGGAATTCCTCGTTTTTCGATCTCGTGGACGTTCTCCCAGATTCCCCGTTCCTCGAGCTTGCGGGCGGTGAGTTCCAACTGGAGGATCTTGACGACGTCGAGGGAGGCCAACCCCCCTCCGATCACGATCGCACCGTCGGCGATCTCGATTCGGGGACCGGCATGATCCGGTTCCTGGTAGTGGTTGAACCAGTAGAGGAGCGGATTCTGGTAGACGAGCCCGCGGTATTCGAATGCCTCGATCCCCGGAATCTCGAGGGGACGGTCCCGCCAGGCGCCGTTGGCCAGGACGATCGCGCTGAACCCCCACGTCTCCGAGAGTTCCCGGAAGGAGAGATCCCGGCCGATCCGGGTTCTCGGCACGAAATGGATGTGGGGGTGTGTGAGTTTGCGGTCGATCCGCTCGAACTCCTGGATCCGCTGGCGTTCATGCCAGCGGGGGAGTCCATCCTCGATCTTGCCGTAGGGCAGAGCGTTCTGATCGAACACGACGACCTCGAACCCTTTTTCTGCGAGGGTCGCGGCCGCTTCCGCGCCAGCCACGGCGCCGCCGATGACGGCCACGAAATGACCCGATTCACCCATGGGGATGTCTCCTTGCCGTTCGTCTGGTTTGCTCTCGTGTCACGATCCGTTGCACCTGCGTGCAAAGGGGTTCCGGATTCGGGGGATTGCTGGAGTGAAATGCAAGGTCCGTTCCTGGTTGGAGGGTCATTCGGTCGGTTTTTCGGAGAAGTCGCGGTCCCGGAGGCCGAACTCCTTCATCTTGAGTTGAAGGCTCTTGCGGCTGATCTTCAACCGGGCGGCGGCGCGGGTGATGTTGCCGCGGGTGGCGTAGAGGGCCTCTTCGATGAGATCCCGTTCCACGGCCCAGGTGGTCTGGCGGATCTTCTCCTTGAGCGATGTGCCCTCGGAGAGTGTCGGTTTTTCCGGCGCAACCGGGGAGATTTCGGGGGGGAGGTCCTCGGGGCGGATCGTCTCCCCCTCGGCGAAGAGAAGGGCGCGTTCGATCACGTTCTGCAACTGCCGGATGTTGCCCGGCCAGTCGTAGGCGGTGAGGCGGGCGAGCGCGGCGGGATCGATCGTGCGAACCGGACGGCCGTGGCGGCGGCGCATCTCCTCGAGGAAGTGGTTGGCCAGCAGTGCGATATCCTCGCGGCGGCTGCGCAGGGGGGGCAGCGCGATCGTCACGACGTTGAGCCGGTAGAAGAGGTCTTCCCGGAACTTCCCCTCGGCCACCGCACGCACGAGGTCGGTGTTCGTCGCCGCGATCACCCGGACATCGACCTCGATCGTCTTGACCCCTCCGACCCGCTCGAAGCTGCGGTCCTGGAGGACGCGCAGGAGTTTCGCCTGCATCTCGCGGGGCAGTTCCCCGATCTCGTCGAGGAAGAGGGTGCCGCCCTCCGCCAGCTCGAAGCGTCCCGGTTTGCTGGCGACCGCGCCGGTGAAGGCACCCTTTTCGTGGCCGAAGAACTCACTCTCGAGCAGGGTGGGGGGGATCGCGGCGCAATTCGTCTTGATGAAGGGCGCGTTTCGTCTTGGGCTCTCCCGGTGGAGGGCGTTTGCGACGAGTTCTTTCCCCGTTCCCGATTCGCCGGTGATGAGGACCGTGGTCGAGGAGGGGGCGACCTTGCGGATGATCCGGTAGATCTCCTGCATGGCCGGGCTCTCCCCCACGATTTCGAAAGCGCCGCGTGTTTCCGGCGCCACGGGGAGGTCCTTGCGGGAGAGGCGTTCCGTGCGTACCGCCTTGGCGATCACCTGCCGGATCTCCTCCTGTTCGAAGGGTTTCTGGATGTAATCGAAGGCCCCCTCCTTGAGGGCTTCGACCGCGGAGTTGACGGTGCCGTAGGCGGTGAGGATGATCACGGGGAGTTGCGGATCTGTGGCGTTGATCTCCTTCAAGAGGGTGAGACCGTCCATCCCCGGCATGCGCAGATCGGTGAGGACGGCCGCTGCCCGGTGGGTAGCCAGCCAGGCAAGCGCCTCGGCGCCGGTGGCGGCGCTCGTCACGCGGTATCCCTCCCGCCGAAGGATCGCGGAGAGGACCTTTCGCATGTTGCTCTCGTCATCGACGACGAGGATCTCGGCTTCTTCCATCTCAGTCGAGTTTCTTCCCCACGCGGGTGCAGGCGATCCGGGGATGGAGCTTCGCATAGTCGAACTCGGGATGTTGCTCGCTCGTGTGGCAGGTGACGCAGCGTTCCCGGGGAACTTCCTTCGAGATCGTGGCGCGCTTCTCGGCCACCCCTTTACGGCTCAGCGCGGCATGGATGCTTCCGGGGCCGTGACAGACCTCGCACTGGACCGATTTGTGCCATTCCACCCGTGTGGGATGATCGAAACCTCCCGGTTGGCGGTATCCGGTCGTGTGGCAACCGATGCACTCGATGTCGAGTTCCCGCCCCGCATCGACGAGGGTTTCGTAGGCGTGGGCGTGGGGGGTTTGCTCCCAGAATTTCGCGATCGAGGCGTGGCACTGCCGGCAGACCGAGACCCCGACGAAGCGTGCTTCCCCTCCCTGCGCTGGGGGGGGAGGCAGGGGGGGGCCACCCCCAGGCTTCGTCTCCTCCCCTGCGGAAGCGGGTTTCCCGGGAAGCGTCCCTTTCTGGCGATGGACGATCGGGGGAACCCCTTTCGGAAGGGGCACTTTGCCTGGAAGCCGCAACGGCCGGATCGAAGCCTTGGGGGTGGGGGGCGTGGCGGGCCGGTTTTTCCCCGCCGCGAGTTGAAGCTTTCGCACCGCTTCGTCGTAGCGGTCGATCCGCTCCCGGATCTTCGCGTTGTCCGCGATCTTCTTCGCGATCGGTCTCATCTCGTACACGAAGATGTTGCCCGTTTTCGGCACCTCGGTCTTCAGTTCCCTTTCGATCTCGGCGAGGCGGGTTTTCGCCCGCTCGAGGATCGTACGGATCCGCTTGTTCTTCGCGTAGTAGACGAAGGGGTCGTCCACGCCGTCTCGTTTCGCCTTCTTCGCGTAGAACTCGATGCGTTTCTCGAGACGCCCCTTCTCCCGTTTCAGTTCCTCGGAACGGTTCGGATTCGTGAAGACGAAGGTGTCGTCGGCGATCGTGAGGTCGATGACACCGAGGTATTTCCCACGGGAGCCGGCCTGGACGATGAAGGTGTCGCCCTGTTGCTCCGGTTCGTTCATGAAGGTGCCCGTATGCCCGCCGATCACGATCCGGATCTGGGGAGCGGCCTCGATCACGGCTTCCACCTCGGGGGGGGTGAGATCGCAGAGGGCCACGATCATGTCGCTTCTTTCCGCCAGGTCGGCCACGACCCTCTTCGCACTCTCCACCGGATCCTCGACGCGAAGCTCCGGCATACCATGTCGTGCCGGATCGAACGTCTTCGTCATCAGACCGAGGATTCCGATTTCGTAGCCTCCCACTTTCCGAACGATCGCCGGCGTAAAGAGGGGTTTGCCCGAGGCATCGGTGAGATTCGCCGAGAGGAAGGGGAACTTCGCCCCTTTTTCGAGGTTTTTGAGAAACTCGACTCCTGCGGCGAGATCCCGGTCTCCGACGTTCATCGCATCGTAGCCGATCTCGTTGTAGGCATCGACGATGACGGGGGGTTTGAGCAGCAACTGATCCCGTTCGTATTCCCCGAGCCGGACCGTACGGAAGAAGGCGTCACCGGCATCGAGGATGAGCGCCTCGGTGCCGTCCTTCGAGATCTCTTCGATCAGGGTTGCGCGCTTGGCAAGACCGCCAAGGGGATGCTTCGGTCATCCACACGGCTCGAGATCTCCCTGCACGTTGTTCGTGTGGAAGATCCGAAGGTGGGTGGCTCCGGCGTTCACGCTCGCCTGAAGTTCGCTCTTCCCCCGGCACCCGCCGAGCGGGAGGAGGACGAGGATGAGGCAGAGCGCATGGAGGAAAAAGTTCACGTTCCCCTCCAACGGGGCGATTCGTAGGCCACGAGACGGCTGCGTCATGGTTTCGATTTCCTTACCGTGGTCGTTTCCTTCGTGTCGGGAAGATCGATCCGGGGGATGCCGAAGCGCCGTGCCACTTCATCCCAATGAGCGGCTTCCCCCGCCCCGATCGGAAAGGTTTCCGACAGGGGAAAGATCAGGGAAAAGCGCCCCAGCACGGAACGGGCGCCCGTAATCAGGGTATCCATTACATCATATCCTTCTCCACCCGTCAATCCCCATGCTTCCTCGAAGAATCCCGGATTCAGGGGGTAGAAGTAGTGGTCGAATCCCTTGAAGTCTTCCAGTTCCTCCACCCAGTTCTCTTCCCCCCGGTACACGAGGATGGCGAGCGTTTCGTCCTCGAGGGGGAGCGCAACGGGAAGATCCGGATCGACCGAATGGATCCGTGCGATCAAACGCTCGGCCAGATCGAGCATCCGGTTGCGCTTCCAGCGCGCCCACTGCCAGAAGAGGGGACTGAGGTCGTGGATCCGGTAGCGGTTGAGACCCCGCCGGACGTAACGGGTGAAGAGGTGACGCGGTTGGGCCGGGAAACGGTGATCCGCGATGAACGCCTCCCACGTTCGGGGACCACACCCTTCGTCGTAGCGGGGGAAGAGGTCGGTGAGGAGGAGGCCATCGATCGGTTCCTGCGCCAGATCCGCGAGCAGCCCGCCGAGATCGGCTTCGATCCCTTCGTCGAAAAGATCGAGCCCCTCGGCGGGCAGGAGGCGTCCCGTCTCCTCCTCGCAGCGGTAGGCGTGGGGTTTTCCGGTGGGCGCGGGAGCGAAGTCGGCAAACCGCAGCGTCATCGAGACCCAGAGTGCGATTCCCGCATCCCGGGCGATCGTGGCGGCCTCTCCGATCGCATCGGAGAGGACCGGCGCCCACTTCGTCGGGAAGAAGACGCCTGCGGTGGGATATGGGGGGGGGGCGTCTCTCCCCTTCCGGTGGTATGCCGGAAGGACGATGCCATCGATCCCCTCTTCCCGGAGCTGTGCGAAGAAATGGCGCAACGCCTCCCGTTCCTCCTCCGTGGGGGGGCGGAAGGGGAAGGGACGGTTTCCCGTCTCGCCCCTTCCTCCTTGGCGCAGAAGGGCGGAAAGGAGCGACCAGGAGAGGTAGAGGGGATCGTGGCCGGTTCCAGGGTCGGGGGGAGGGGCTTCGTTGGCTTCGTCGTCTTCCTTCCCTCCGATCTTCCCATCCGCCTCGGAGGAGGGAAGCGCGGTTCCCTCTGGCGGGTGGGGGACTTCCCCCTTCGCAGGGGCTTGCCCCTCTGGAGGGGGTCTTTCGCGGCGTTTTTCCGTCCCCATCGGGAGGGAGAGGAGCGGTTGCACCGCCGGGCTCGGGTCGGCCGGACCTTCGGGAGGGGACGGATCGGTTTCCCCCCCCGATTCCCCGGCTTCCTCGACACAGATCGCCAGTTTGACCGTGGCTTCCTCCCGGCGTTTCCCATTGGGGAAGGTTTCGAGGTAGCGGCGAAATACCTCCCGGGCGAGGGCGAACATCCCCCCCCGGAAGTAGCTCTCCCCTTCGAGGAAGAGGTACCCCGATCGCCAGGGGCTCTCCGGGAAGCGGGTCGTCATCTCGTGGAAGTGGCGTGCCGCCGCCGGATAGTTGCTCTGCGCCAGCAGGGAGAGGCCGTGGAGATAGGCGACCATCTCCGGTGTGATCTCTCCTTCCGCGGTTTCGGAGGGGGGGGGGAGTTCACGCCGCGGCTGAAAGGCGCATCCCATGGCACCGAGGAGGAGGAGGAGGAGTCCCCCCGCACACCGCCAGGCCGTCGATCTTCCTCGTACCATCATCGCTCCTCGAAGGGGAGGTCACCCTCCCATGCCGCTTTCGGGTTCTGCACCTTTCCCGCCACCGGCTACCGCAACCGCATCGGCCTCCAGGGAGGTTCCGCTTCCCCCGATATCCCCCCGTGATCTTCCCGCTCCCTCGATCCGGGGGGAGCAGGGAGGAGATCGCCTGCCGGAAACGCACGAGGAGGAGCGGTTCAGAGGGAGAGGGAGAGGGGGGAATCGGAGGATCGGTCCACGCCCTCCTCCCGATGCACGTCGTGGTGGAGCGCCACGGAGACGATCCGGTGGAGGAGTTCGGAAAAGGAGATCCCGGCCACCCGTGCGGATTTCGGGAGGAGCGACGTGGGGGTCATCCCGGGGATCGTGTTGATCTCGAGGACATAGATCTGGCTTCCCCGCACGATCATGTCGGTACGAGACATCCCCCGGCAGCCGAGAATCCGATGGACCTCCCGCGCGGTCTGCTGGATCTTGCGGGTGAGATCGCGGGAGAGGGGGGCGGGCACGATCTCCCGCACCCCCTTCTCCTTGTACTTGGCGTCGTAGTCGAAGAAGTTCGTCCCTTCGCAGGCGATCTCGATGACGGGGAGTGCTTCGAGCGTCCCATCTGGAGCTTCGAGAACCCCGCAGGAGACCTCGGTGCCGGCGATGAAGTCCTCGACCATGACAGTGGTGCCGTGGGTGAAGTTCTCGGCGATCGCGGCGAGGAGTGCCTCCTCGTTCTCCACGATCCGGACGCCGACGCTCGATCCGAGGGTGGGGGACTTCACGATCGAGGGGAAGCCGAGGTAGCAGCGAATCCGTTCGAGGACCTCTTCGGCGCAGGTATGCCAGAGCGTCTCGGTCACCTCGTAGGAGATCGGAACGAAGAGGCCGGCACGGGCAAGGCGTTCCTTCGTGGCCACCTTGTCCATGCCGATGCGGCTCGCTTCCACGTCCGAGCCCGTATAGGGGACCCCGACTTCCTCGCAGATCGCCTGGACCGTGCCATCCTCACCGGGATGTCCGTGCATCGCGATGAAGACGACGTCGATTCCGGGAGGGGTTGCGACGGCCCGGCGCAGGAGGCTTTCGATCTGCGCGGGTGTCGTGTCGCGCCCCAGCACGAGGGGAAACGGTTCATAGCGTTCCCGATCGATCTCCCGGATGACGGCCTGTCCCGTCACCAGCGAGATCTCATGCTCCGGAGAATTCCCTCCCATCAAGACCCCTACACGGATTTTCGACATCGTTCGTTTGCTCCTCGTTCCTGTGGCTCATCGTTCCGAATGACGCCGAGACCGCCTCTCCTGTGGCGTCCCGGCATCGTTCCGGCATGACTCCGGCGGGCACTCGACCCTTTCTGCCCCTTGGGCAACGGTGGCGAATCCAAGAATCGTTCCGGTAGGGCGACCGGGCGTTGCCGCAAGCCTCGAATGGGGGATCCCCCCCTCCGATCAGGGGCCAGGCCCCTTCCGCGACTGTGTCTCTCGGGACACACCCCGTGTCGGGAGAGACACATACGGGATCTTCCCGATGCGGGGGGAAGGGGCTTGGAGAGCCACGCCGCGGAGGAAACCTTCCCTGCCGGTCTGCCGTCCCTTCCCACGATAGAGGAAAAGAAACGTTCGCATGATAGAGGGAAAGCAAAAATGTTGTCAAGGGAGGCGAGGCGATGCTC
>CAZTSL010000098.1:7703-18010 GCA_964616915.1 uncultured bacterium | reverse complement strand
GAGAACATTTTCTGATCGATCGTGGAGGCCCTCACTTTCTCCATGAGGGCCTCCATACCGACTCCATGGCAGCGATCTCGGGCTGAGAGTGAGCCTTCTCCCATTTGCCGATGCTACTTCAAGATCAAGATATCGTTCGTCACACTTGAAATTCGTGGGATGGGTCCATGAAACGGTCGTTGCATGGATTTCCGGGAATGCGGATTGCCCTGGATCAGGACGGGTTGACACGCCCCCCGCATTGTCGTAGCGTACCATCGAATCCCACAGGATTGGCGCCTCCCCTGGGCAAGGGGGGGGAGGCGCGCCAGCCAAGGGAGGAACGACGATGACACGGCGCTGCATCCTGCAATTTTTGGCCTTCTTCGTGGGAGGGGTGCTCTGCGCTGCGCCCCTCTTTGCCGCCAAGGCGTTGAGTTCGGGGACACTCTGGCTCGATCTGCACATCACCTCCGATGCGGTCACCCTCAACCGGGCAACGGTAAGGCCGCTTTCCTTCTTCCCCCCAAGGGGTGAAACGAGCGCCCGGCAGGGGACGTTCCGCTTCGAGGTCCGGGATTCGAAGGGAGAGCTGCGCTACGAGGGCGCCTTCCTCGATCCCCGGATCCTCCACCACGACGAGCCGCGTGGGGAGGGGACCAGCGAATTGACCGGCGGCACGATCCATCTGCCGGAGACCGACTTTCTCCTCAAGATCCCCGCGATCCCCGGAAGACTTCGGATCGAGTTCTTCCTCGTGGGCCAGGATGGCAAGGTTCGCTCGATCTCCCATTTCACGATCGACGTCGCAGCGTGAGGAGGGGATGCAAGATGCGCAGAGACGTAACGGCTTGGGTTGCGATCTTCTGGTTGGCGATCCCGGTGGCCCTCCGGGCCCAGGAGCCGATCGATGTCGTCACGATTCATGAGGGGGGGGATCCTGCCCGCGTCATCGATCTCGTCATCCTCGGTGACGGCTATACGATCGATGAGCAGGATCGTTTCACGAGTGATGCCCAGCAACTCCTCGATTTCTTCTTCTCCCTCGACATCCTGGGCAACTATCGCGATTTCATGAATGTCCATCTCGTCTACCTTGCCTCGAACGAATCGGGGGCGGATCACCCGAACGACGGGATCTACGTCGATACCGCGCTCGATGCCACCTATGGCACGACGGTCCCCCGTCTCCTGACGGTGAACCGGACGAAGGCGCAGACCGCCGCCGCCTATGCGCCCGACATGGACGAGATGCTCGTGATCGTGAACGATTCCACCTACGGGGGCTCCGGGAGCACCCAGCTTGGAGTGACCTACAACGGATCGGCGATGACGGAGGTTGGGGTCCATGAGTATGGCCACAGCTTCGCCTTCCTCGCCGACGAGTATGGGGGCAACGACTGTTATGGGGGGAGTGAACCGGGGGAGGTGAACGTGACGATCGCCACGGAGCGTGAGACGATCCCCTGGGCCCTCTGGATCGACCCCGACACCCCCCTCACCCAGCCCGACGGCGAACCGGGCACCCCGAATGGAACACCCGGGGTGGGGATCTTCGTGGGGGGGCGCTACTACGACCGATGCATCTACCGCCCCCAGGAGTCCTGCGAGATGCGCGCCCTCTACCAGGGATTCTGCGCGGTGTGCAAGGAGCAGTTCGTCAAGCGGATCTATACCTTCACCGATCCGATCGAGGGGTGGACCCCCGAAACGGAGAGCGTCTCGGTGGAACGCACGAGCGGGACGGTCTCCTTCGCCGTCGAGACGCGGGAGCCGGTCACGAAGCTCTCCCACCAGTGGTACCTCGACGGTGAAGCGATCGAGGGGGCCACGGATACGACGCTCCTCCTCGATGTGAGCCGTCTGGAGCCCGGCACCTACACGGTCTCCGTCCAGGTGTGGGATCCCACGGAACTCGTTCGCAACGATCCGAGCGGTCTCCTTTCGAGTGAACATGCGTGGACCCTGGAGGTGACCAGCGTGATCTGCGGTTTCTCCCCGCGGGGGGTGCGTTCCGCCCCACTCTTCCTCCTTCTCTGCCTCCTCCCCCTTGCGCGCCTTCGGCGCCGCCGTGAGAGCCACCCATGGAAACCGACATCGTGACCGGGGCCTTCGGGTATACCGGTCGTTACATCGCGGAGCGTCTCCTTGCCAAGGGGCATGAAGTGCGGACCCTGACGAACTCCCCGCACCGCGGGAACCCCTTTGGGGGACGGGTCACGGCCTTCCCCCTCCACTTCGACGATCCGGCCGCCCTCGTCGAAGCGATGCGGGGGGCCACGACCCTCTACAACACCTATTGGGTCCGCTTCAACCACGCGGGATTCACCTTCGCCCAGGCGGTGGAGAACACGCGCCGGCTCTTCGAGGCTGCCAGGGCCGCCGGGATCGAACGGGTCGTCCACGTGAGCATCACGAATCCTTCGGAGGATTCCCCCCTCGAGTACTTCCGGGGGAAAGCGATCCTCGAACGGGAGCTGGCCGCCTCGGGGCTCTCCCATGCGATCCTGCGCCCCGCCGTGATCTTCGGCAAGGAGGACATTCTCGTCAACAACATCGCCTGGGTGCTGCGCAGGTTTCCGGTATTCGGCGTCTTCGGCGACGGGAGTTATTCCCTCCAGCCGATCTACGTCGAGGACATGGCCGACCTGGCCGTGCGGGAGGGCGCGCGCCGGGAGAACGTCGTGATCGATGCCACCGGCCCCGAAACCTTCACCTTCCGGGAACTCGTGGAAGAACTGGGGCGGATCATCGGCAAGGCGCGGCCGATCGTCTCGATCCCACCGATCGTGGGGGCGTGGCTGGGGAAGCTGATCGGCCGGATCGTAGGGGACGTGATGATCACCCCCGAGGAGATCGAGGGGCTCATGGCCGGTCTCCTCTGTACCGACGCCCCCCCGGCCGGGAAGACGAAACTCACCGAATGGGCAAGGGCCCACCGGGAAACGCTCGGCCGTCGCTACGCCAGTGAACTCGCCCGCCGTTTCGACCGGCAGACCCCCTATGCAGCGCTTCGTCGTTGAGCGACGGAAAGATCAGCCGCCCTTCTCTGCCTTCTCGATCGCCCCTTCGACCCAGGTGAAGACCGCCACCGTCGAGGGGAGCCCCAGGGTGCCGGCGGCAAGCGCCACGACCTGTTCGATCTCCTCCCGGGGAATCCCCATGGCCAGGGCCTTGCGCACGCTCGAGCCGATCGCGCCCTGCCGCATCGCACCGACCGAGATCGCCAGTTTGAGGAGGCGGATCGTTCGGGCATCGAGGGGTCCGGCCTCCCCCGCTTCGGCGATACATTCCCACGCTTCTCCCAGTTTGGGAAAGCGGGCGATGAAATCGTCATAGGCTTTCGGTGGTTTCGGTAGATGACTCATCGGTTCCTCCTCTTGGGTTTGCGTTGGCGCCTTGGGTGGATCGTACACTTCCTTCTCCCTCTCCTCGTTCGGAAAGGGGAGGGGCGCATGCCTCCGCTCAGGGGGTGAGGGAAGCGCCCTCGGCGCGGAGGTGGAGAAGATAGGAAACGAGATCCTCGATATCGCGAGGGTTCATATAGTCGGCGAAGGGGGGCATGGCGCTCGTATCCCCGAAGAAGACGGGATCCGCGGGATTCTCGATGAAACGCCGCAGCCATTTTCGGGTCCCGATTCCGGTGAGGTTCGGACCGATGCCGACCCCGTCCGGATCGTCGAAGATGTGGCACTCCGTGCACGCCCCCGGTTCGAGATTACCGCGTTCGATGAGGTGCCTCCCCTGTTTCGCCTTCACCGGATCGATCGGAGGGGTGACCGGTTCACCGGAGAGGGCGACGAGTGCTTCGGCGATCCGTTCGATCCGCTTGCGCCCGATCGGACGGAAGGAGGGCATGATGCCGGCGCTCGGCGTATTCCCGAAGAAGTGGTCGGGATCTTCGAGGAAGGCGATGAACCATGCCCGGGAGAGATAGCCGGTCAGTTCGGGTCCCCGCGTTCCCCCGATCCCGTGGATCCGATGACAGCCGATGCAGTTGCGCTCCCGGAAGAGGCGCCGGCCACGCATGACGGGATCATTCTCGTAGAGGGCCAGGGGCCCCTGTGGTGGAACGCCCGCCTCGGCGAGCCGGAAGGCCGCCTCCGTCAGACGGGCTTCCTCCTCTGCCGCCAGAAGGAAGCGCTTGTTCCCCGCATCCTCGAGTCTGGCCAGCAGGGTCAATGCGATGACCCCAAGGAGAAGTGCGCCCATCGCATAGAGCCACCTGCGTCGGGCCGCCAAGGAACGCTCCGGGCTCCGGTCGAGAAAGGGGAGCGCCAGGAGCAGGAGGATCGCCAGACCGGGAAGCACGACCGTGGCGATGATCTGAAACGGTCCCTCGAAGTACTTGAGGAGCTGGAAAAGGAAGAGGAAGTACCACTCCGGCCGCGCCTCGAAGGGACGGGAGGGATCTGCCGGCGAAGTGAGCGGAGCACCGCGATACGCTCCGAGGAGGAGGAGCACCACGAGGATGAACGTCGCCGCCACGAGATCCTTCCAGGCCTGCCCCGGAAAGAAGGGCTCGCTTCGCGCCGCCGCCTCGGCACTGAGCCGCCAGGAGGGGGTCACCCCATGCCGACGGAAGAGGAAGAGATGGAGCGTGACGAGCAGAAGGAGCAGGAGGGGAAGGAGGAAGACGTGGATCGCGTAGAAACGGGTGAGCGTGAGATTCCCGTACCCGCTCCCCCCCTGAACGATCTGCTGCATCCCTTTCCCCACCCAGGGGAGGGAGCCGATGATCCGTGTCGCCACCTGGGTCGCCCAGTACCCCTTCTGGTCCCAGGGCAGGAGGTAGCCGGTCAACCCGAAGGCGAGGATGACGAGGAAGAGGAAGACCCCCACGATCCAGGTGAACTCCCGCGGACGCTTGTACGCACCGAAGAGGAAGGTCTGCAGCCCATGCAGGAGCGCAAGGAGCACCACGATACTCGCCCCATGATGGTGCATTCCCCGGATCAGCGCCCCCCCCGACAGCTTCGTCTCGATGTAGAAGACGCTGCTCCAGGCGTCCGTGGCGGAGGGCGCGTAGCTCATCGCAAGGAGGATCCCCGTGACCCCCTGAAGGAGGAGGACAGAGAGGAGGACACTGCCGAAGACGAAGGCCCATCGGCTCCCGCCGGGGATCGGTTCCTCGGCGATCCGACGCCATCCCCTTCGGAACCCGGTCCGATCGTCGAGGAGATCGAGGAGACGCGCAATCGATTTCATCCCGCGATGACCCGCCGTTCCTTCGTGCCGGTGACGAAACGGACGTACTTCACGAAAACGTCCTTGGCTTCGATCTTGAATTCGAGCGTGTCCATTCCCCGCGGGGCCGGTCCCCCGATCCGCGTCCCATCGATGCGGAAGTGGCTGTCGTGGCAAGGGCAGGAGAAGCGTTCCTTCTGGGCTTCCCATCCGATTCCGCATCCGAGGTGGGGACAGATCGTGGAGAAGACCCGAAAATCATTCTCGCTCGTCCGCACGACCCAGACGCTCCCCAGACGGACCTCTTCGAGGCGGTTCCAGGCATCGAGCAGATCCGCCGTCACGGAGACCCGAACCGGCCGGTGGAGGGGAAAATCGGCGATCCGGCCGATCCGTACGAACGCATCGGGTTCACGCATCGTGGGGTGACGGAGGGGAGAGAGGAGGTAGCGCACGACCGGCACCCCCAGCAGCGAAGCGTAGATCGTGGCGAGCACGCCGAACGCTCGCGCAAGGAACGTCCGGCGTCCCGTGTCATGGGCCATCGTCTACCCCCGATGGCGGAAGTGGCGACGCATCCCGAGGAAGAAGAGGAGGCCGATCCCGAAGAAGAAGGGGAGGCCGCTCGGATCCTGCGGGGTTCCGGCCACGGTCACGCAGCCACACCCGCCGCCGCCGTTGTCGCCCGAATCGGTCGCAGCGGCAGTGCCGGCCGGCGTTTCCGTGACCATTTCTCCGCCGCTCGTCCCCTCGGTGCCCTCGCCACCCGTTTCGGCCGTGGTCTCGGCGCCCCCTGTGCTCGATTCGACCGTCTCGACCGTTTCGGCCGGTGCTGTGGTTCCTCCTCCGTCGGGGATACAGCGACCTGCATCGCAGATCTCGCCATCGGCGCAGTCGTCGTCCACCGTGCACTCGGCGGTCACGCAGCGGTTTTCCTCGCAGATCTCGCCATCGGCGCAGTCGTCGTCCACCGTGCACTCCGGTTGTTCGGCGCAGCGGCCGATCGCGGCGATCTTCGCATCGAACTCGCCGGTGAAGCGCTGGTTGATCTGGGTGCCCGTCGTTTCGGGGTAGATCCGGACCGTGCCGGAGCACCCCTCGAAGTCGGGATCGGCGCCGTTGGAGAAGTCGGAGAACTTCTCCCAACCGACGAGGGCGACACTCTGCCGGTCGATCGGGATCTCGGCCCCTGGCGTGATCGCCTCCCCATCCTGCATCGTGACGAGGATGAGGGGGGCGCGTTGCGCCTGGGCATTGCCGGTGAAGTTGGCGATCAGGAACTGGACACCGGGGCCGAAGGGGAAGGAGATCGCGCTGATGAAGTTCTGGTCGTCGGGGTTGAGATTCAGATTGCGGTTGCCCAGTTTCCCGAAGGCGTTGCCGTTGCCGAAGAAGGTGGTGAACCCGAAGTGGACGACGATCGTCTCGAAGTTCCCCTTCATCGTATTGCTGGCAACGGAGCCGGGGTCGATCGTGGGAAGATCGCGCGAGGGGAGGTACATCTTGTAGGTTCCCCCCGAAAAGCCCTCGGCGCCGGCGACCCGGTTCGTGCAGAAGGGGATCATCTCCCCGCCGATCGAGCCGAAGATCGTCTCCGGGGTGCGGTTCGCATAGTCGGAGAAGAGGACGCCGACCCCGGAGCCCACGGCCGAGCCGAGACCGATCGGAACGCCTGCCTCGATCTCCTCGGTTTCGGGGAAGAGGATGATCTCGAGCGTCTCTCCCTGGTTCGAGAGGTCACCCCAGTAGATCCGGACGACGTCGTCGTCGGTTCCCGGATCGCCACGGTCATCGATGCCGCTCACCTCGTCCGTCTCCGGGGTGAAGGTGCGCTGTTCGTCACGGAAACGCATCGCGCCGTGGATGATCCCCTCCGGATCGGGGGTGAACTGCGCCCCCTGGTCCGTGATGCTGGAGAGGTTGTGGGTGAAGAAGTTACCGACCGCAATCGCGGGATCGTCGGGGAGGTCGTCGAGGCTGACGGCGGGGAAGTTCACCCCCTCACAGGAGCCTTGATCGACGGTATCGCTGAAGTTCATCCAGAAATCGATGCCGGTGGTCGGTTCTCCCGCCGTGGTCGGCACGGGGGTACGTTCGAGGGGATCGTCCCCCGGTTCGCTCCCCCCTTCGTTTTCGCCGTTGTAGTACTCGAGGAAGGCGAACTCCGAGACGGGGCTGATGTCCGCGGGGGGGTCGAGGGGAGGAATCCCGGAGCCCCCCGTGTAGATCTCCCAGATCTCCTCCGTATAGACGACGTGATCCTTCCCCGCGGTCAGACCGGGGATGAAGTAGTGCCCCTTGTCGTTCGGCTGGAAACCCGAAACGCTCGATACGGCGTCCATAATCGGGTTTTCGAGGTTGCGGGCCACGACGTTGGCTCCTTGTAGCTTCGTCGTCCCGTCGCTCTCGAAGACCGTCCCCTCGATGCTGCCCATCTGGCTGAACGACTCGGCCGGGTAGAGCCAGGAGAACCAGGCACGGTCGTCGGCCACGGGGGCCCGGAGTCTATCCCCGGGGAGCGCCACGGGGTACATGATCTCCACGGACTCCACGGGGGGAACCCCGAAGGTCTCGAACCCCTTGATCCCCCGGTAGAGGGAGTAGGCCGTGCCGTTGACCTGGGAGTGGGCCAGCCCGAGCATGTGCCCCAGTTCGTGGATGATCGTCAGGACGAGATCGTCGTGCGTGCTCTCTCCGTTGCCGAAATCGCCGTCGATCGCCATCCCGTTGATGAAGGCGACCCCTTCGACGATCGTGTCCCCATCGATGCAGGAGGGGGAGGCGAATCCCAGGATGAGCTGCGCGCTCCCCTGGCCGTAGATGTCCTCGAAGATCGAGCCGTCCTCGTCGAAGACCACCGGGGTGAGCCGGTCGCCGCAACGGAAGAAGCGGCGGTAGTTCTGCGCCGTGACGTCACTGGGGAGGGGATCCCCCTGCTGGAAGGTCAGCGCCGCCGTCTCGATATCCGCCCACGCCTGGAAGGAATCGACGACGATCTGCACGGCCTCGGCATTGGAGAGCTTCCCGAGCCCCCCCTGATCCGGATTCCAGAGGACCGGTTCATCGACACTCCAGCGGGCCGGCGTCCCGTTGCCGCTCACCCGGAGGGGACCCCCGGCCAGGAGGGCGGCGACATCGAACGCAAAGAGAAGCGAAAAGGATACGATGATCGTCCAAAAGCCTCGTTTCATGCTCAAGCCTCCAAAGCAACGCCTCCCTTCACCCGGGGATGCGCCACGGACGGGTATCACTCGAAAACGAACGGTTCACGATACCGGTTTCGTCTTTTCCTGTCAACCTCCCGGCGAAAGAATTCCGCGAGGGAGAAGCGGGGGAGATGACGCCCCGGATGCTCGGGGAAGACGCCGTTCCGGATGAGGGGAGCCGACAGGAGCGGGAGCCATCGGGGCGCGAGCACCCCCCGTTCGAGGAGTTCGGCGAACGACTTCACGAAGTCGAGGGGGGTGAAGCCGAAGTCTTCGATCATCTCGCGGGCGACGCGCACCACGCCGGGGAAGGAGATCCGGCCGTCCTGGTAGAGGGAAAGCGCGGCCTGGAAGAAATTCCGGACGGCCACGAGCCGGGGGGCGTACTTCGCGAAACGTTCCGGCGGGGTCCTCTTCGTGAGGTGGATATAGATTCGTTCCACCGGGTCGAAATCGATGATGCGCCGCTTGATCCGGCGAATCTCCCGCCGGTTCTCCTCCGAGACGCCGAGCGCCTCGAGCCGTTCGTCGAGACGCACGCCGCTGAGCCGTCCCGCCGCGATCTCGGCGTAGAGCGTGTAGATGTGCGCGTCCGACTCCGAATCGTCTCCGAAGAGGGTCTCCGGTGCATGTCGGCGGAACCTCGTGCGTCCCTCCAGGAGTTCGATCAGCTTGTAGCCGATCTGCTCCCGGATCTGGGAGAATCTGCCCCGGCGGATGTTGCGCAGGTTGTCCTTGAGGCTCACCCCGGCCGGCTCGATCCCATCGAGACGCATCTTCTCGATGAGGACACGGCGCAGTTGCGGCGGTGAGGCGGAGATGAAGTAGATCGGATTGTGCTGGGGCCACAGGAAGGGACCATGCTGGAGTTCCCGCAGGAGCGCCGCGCTGCCCGGCACGTTCACCTTGTCGCGAGCCTCCTCGAAGAGGATCCGGATCAATCCGCGAACGCTCTCGAAATCGGTTGCCAGATAGGTCTTATCGATGTCCCACCGGAAGACGGGACGTTCGATCCGTTCGCATCGGATGGGTTTTCCTCCTCTGCGCCGTCCTCCCCCGCAAGAGGCGAGGTTCACGGCCGGGAACGAACCTCCGGGATGTGCGCTTTCTCGCCCCGACTTGCAAGGTAGCGATCCACGATCCGGCCGAAATGGGTATGGTGGAACTTCTCGAGTGCATTCTCCGCGAAGAACGTCTGCGCCGGAACCCCGATCCACCGGTCGAGCAGCTTGAAGAACGTCTCCCGGTCTTTCGCGCTGATTCGTGCCAGGGTGGTTCCGGGGAGGGGGAAGGTCGGGATGAAGAAGGGCGCATAGAGCGCCTTGAAGCCGAAGAAGAGACGCTCGATCAGGGTCGTGGAAGCCGCGGCCACGCAGATATCGACCTCCTCGAAGTGTTCCCGCGTGTTCGTCTCCCCATCCCCCACCTCGACGGGAAAATCTCCGAAGAAATCGCGGTAGTAGGCGACTGCTTCGCGATAGTGGTCGGGATTTCTGCGCTCGAGGGGATGAAGGTAGATCTTGAGGCGGATGTTCCGCCCTTCGAGATAGTCTCGAAGCGCCTCGAGGAGTGCCTCCTCCGAAGCGAAATAGCCGGGGACGGCCTCTTTTTGTCCCATCCTGCGGCGAAGCCAGATCCCACTCGACACGAAACCGACTTCGAAGCGCGGCGGGGAAAGCGAGTCTCCAGAGAGGTAACGCTCGAGGACATCGAAGATCTTCGTCGGCGTCCAGAAGAGGTAGCGATCGACGAAGTGGCCTCCCGAGAGGGCCTCTTTCTCCTCGAGGTGATAGGCCGAGGAGAGGGTGAATTCATCTGCCACGAGGAAGGGGTAGTGAAAGGAGAGGGGGGTCTCCGATGCCACCTTGCACAGCGTCACCCCCGAGCGCCGGCACAGAAGCGCAAAGAGGTTCATCTCCTTGTGGTAAGCGCCGG
>CAZTSL010000098.1:2346-7603 GCA_964616915.1 uncultured bacterium | reverse complement strand
AGGTTCGGGTCGTGCGGATCCTTCTCGTCACAGAACGCGATCGTTTCCCCTGAAACCGCTTCTCCCGCCGGAAGGCGCTCGGAGGTGATCAGGCGAAAGGCCCGCACGAGATAACGGAGCGACGGCCATCGCGCTTCGGACACCCGATAGGAGTAGCCTGTATAGAGTTGTCGGATCACCCGGGCATGGATACTCTCGCGTCGCCGCACGAGATCGGCGGCACCCCGGATCTGGAACCGAAAGAGCCAGACGAGATCCCCGATGAGCCGGATGAAACGATCCCTCCCCATTTCCATCGACGCCTCCGATCGAGAGGAGCGGATGCTCAGACGAGTTGATCCTTTTCGATCGGTTTGTCGCAGGGCAGATCGACCTTTGCGATCCGTCCCACCACGAAGTCGAGGTATTCGGGGGGAATTCCGGTGGCCGGACGCTTGAAGTCGAGGTCTTCCCGACGGATCACCTCTCCCGCCTTGATCGGGCGGGTCGTGACGATGCTCCTGCGGAAGGATGAGCGTCGTTCTGCATCCTCGGGGACCTCGATGCGGGTCGAGCCGAGCGCCCGGGCGATCCGCTTCGATTCCCGGCAGATGACCGCCATCTCCTCCGGCGTGGCCGAAACCTTGTGGTCCCATCCCTCGAGGTTCTTGTCGAGGGTGAAGTGTTTCTCGATGATACAGGCCCCCTTGGCCACTGCCGCGAGGGGGATCGAGAATCCGAGCGTGTGGTCGGAGAAGCCGATCGGATAGTCGGGGTAGAGGGTCCGGAGCGTATCGATGTTGTTGAGGTTCACCTGATCGTCGCGGGGGGGGTAGATCGAGACGCAGTGGAGCAACACGATCCGTCGGTTGCCCGCTTCCTCGATCGTGCGAACCGCCCGGTCGATCTCGTGGAGTTCGCTCAACCCCGTGGAGAGGACGATCGGCAGTCCCTTGCGCGCGATGTAGTCCAGATAGGGGTAGTTGTTCACGTCCATCGAGGCGACCTTGATGAAGGGGGCCTCGAGATGATCGACGAGGAAATCGACCTCCCCGAAGGAGAAGGGGGTAGAGATGCAATCGAGGCCGAGTTTCCGCGCAAAGGCGTTCATCTCGAGGAGTTCCTCCTCCGAGATCGAATACGCCTCCACGATCGATTCGAGCGTGTGATCCGTGCGGTTGCGGTAGTCGTCGGCGATGAAGTAGTTGTCCTCGTAAGTCTTGCGGGAAAAGATCGACTCCTTCGACCAGCTCTGGAACTTGACACAGTCGGCGCCCGCCGCCTTGGCCGCCTCGATCAGCTTTCGGGCCAGGGCCATGTCCCCGTTGTGGTTCGAACCGATCTCCGCGATGACGTAAGGCTCGCAGAAGTTGAAGACTTCCCTTTCGGGGGTGAGTGCGATCTTCATGGGGTTCCCTCCGGAAATTCGGTTTCCCACCAGAAATCGTGAATTTTCCTTGCGTTCCAGGTGGCGACGTAGTGGGCCGTGAACCCTGCATCGTGCCGTAGCCGTTCCTGGAAGGCGGCATTCTCTTCGAGAAGGGGGAGAAAGGCGGGTTCCCGCTTTGCAAGGTGACGGTAGTGCACCTCCTTCACCTCGCAGAGGTCGTGGAGGCGCGCCGGCGTCATCGGGCCGAGACCCGAGAGGTTGTGGGCATGCTGGCGGTAGTTCACGAGGCTCTTCGTGGTGAAGCGGGCCTTGCGATCCCCAAGGACCACGCTGAAGTAGAACCAGTCCGCGGCCCGCAGCCCGGCGGGAATATCGACCGGGAAGAGGGCGCTTTTCCGCACGGAGGTATTCCCGAAGCCGAGCACGTTCTTGCGTTCCAGGAAGGGACGCGCGATCGCTTCCCCGGGCCGAAGACGCGCCCGCCAGTAGGCCGGCGCCAGGAGCCCGTGATCCGCATCGATGAGGTTCATGTCGTGAAAGACGAATGCCGCCTTCTCGAGTTGCGCCACCGCATCCTCTACCCGGTTCGGCGTGCAGGTGTCGTCCGAATCGGCGAAGACGACGTAGGTGTAGTCCGAAGCAGCGACCCAGCCGGTCAGGAACGCCCGCACCTCGGCCGGCGTCTTCCCCGGTGGCACCGGGATGACCTCGATCTTCCGGAAGCGCGACCGCCAGGCAGCGATATCCATCCCTGAACCGCCGTCATCGAAGAGGATGAGATCGAAGTCCCGCCGCGTCTGCGTGGCATAGGCGCGGAAGAAATCCTCGAAATAGGGCGCATTGGCCGGAAAAATCGTGGAGATGACACAGATCTCGCTCATGGTTCCGTTGTTTAGCACAAATCGCGCTGAACCTCAAATGATCGCCCAGGGCAGGTGGGGGGGAAGAAGGGGAGGTCTCCAGGACGTCGGGAGCGCAAGGGAGGAGGAACCGGGCCTCCCCCGACGCTGGGGGGAGGATCGACGCCCTTGGGCGCCGATCGTCATGAAGTCTCAGCCGTTGCGGGAACGGAGACGGACCACGACGAGCATCGGGAGGAAGACGAGCCAGAGGAGGTAGCTGTGGAACTTCGCCTTGCTCCCCCCGATCGTTCCGGTCGGCGGACAGCAGGTGCAGACGCACTCGTCCTGGTCGGGATTCGTGTCGTCGGGGCAGTTGTCACAGACGTCGCCGATCCCGTCGAGATCCCGGTCGCTCTGATCCTCGTTCTCCGTTTCGGGGCAGTTGTCCCGATCGTCGGGAATCCCGTCCCCATCCGTATCGGGTCCGAAGGTCGTGAGGTAGGCCACGATGTTGAGCGCGGCCGCGGCGTTGCTCCCATTGCCGAATCCCTGCGCGAAGGCGTTGATGTCATGCGTGGCGACCACGGCTCCCGATCCCTCATAGCCGGTGGAACGGTCGAGGACGGCCAGGGCGCATCGGCCCGTGTTCGTCGTGGCCAGACAGAGGGCATCGTCCCCGTGGGCGATGTCCCCCGGGGCGGCGGGAACGATCGACGTCACCGTCCCGAAGTCCCCGTCGAGGATCGGATGATCGATGTCGGCCACGGTGACGGAAGTGCTGTCGCCCGCATTCGTAAGCCCGAAGGGGGCGAACATCGCATTGCAGCCCGCCGTGAAGCTCGAATTGTCGCACTGCAGCCAGGCTGCCCCTCCGCCGGCGACCCAGGCACCGAGCGCAGCCTGTTCGTCAGCGTTGAGGACGCCATTGCTGTTGAGTTCCGGCAGTCCCGAGACGAAGATGTCGATCGAGGCGAGCGTCTCCGCGCTCACCACGTCGAGTCGGGAGTACTCGAAGCCATCGGGAAAGTTGTTCGGGTCGTCGAGGGCTGCGATGAGCGCGTTCATGTTCCCCGCGCCACAGATGTCGTACGTGATGTAGGTTCGTCCCTCCCCCAGACAGCCGATCTTGACCGGTTCGGCCATCGCGGTTCCCGTGGTGAGGAACAGGGCTCCGATCACCGCAAGAGAGACGACCGTGATCAAACGCTTCATGGCATCCTCCTTACAACTGGCTCGATTTTGGATCGGGGTGCTTGAAAGCCCTTCCTCCACCCACCCCGATCCCCTTGTGGAATCCCGACGATCCTTGGAAACACGAAAGTTCCGGAAGATCGTGAAAAAATCGCCTGATCTATAGAGTAGTGCAATGTCCATCCCCGGTCAAGGAAGTCCCGATGTCCGTCGGATGCCGGGTGAGGGGAGCGGGGGGCGACCCCCTCACCCGTCGTACGGGGGGGGAACGCGACTCGGCTCGGTCGAGAAGCTCAGGCGTCGGAGGGGAGACGATAGCGGTTCAACTCGTTGTAGAAGGTCGTGAGGAGGCGTTCGGCGACGTTGCGAGGAAGCGTGTTGAGGATCTCGTTGATCTCGGCCATCCGCTCCGGAAGGGTGGTCCCCTCGATGCCCGCGGCCTGGAGCATCTGCTCGAACATCTCGTCGGTCAAGGACTCGGGGGAGATCTCCCGGAACTGCTCGCCGATCGTGGCGGCGACCTCGCTACGTGGAAGTTGCCGGGCCCGGGCCGTCGCCTCGGCCAGATCCTCGATCAGCCGCTTCGTCCAGGGAAGATTGGAAGGCTGGATCAGGAGATGGAAGTTCTCCGGCAACGCTCCACACCGAAGCTGGGGCTGGATGTACCACCCCAGCGCCTTCATCTCATCGATGACGTGAAAGACGCTCACCCGCTCCGAGGCAACGGCAATGAGCGTCATCTCAGGCTTTCCGAGGATCTCGAGGTCGGGGATCGTCCCGATGCCTGCCACGATCTCCTCCGTGCCCCGAAGGAGTGCCCGCGCGATCTCGAGGTACCCCGCATCCCCCACGAAGTTGAGGACGGCCCAGGCCGCGGCCATCGGTCCTCCGGAGCGGGTACTCTGGATCGTGGGGTTGATCATCGTGTAGCCGGCCCAACTCGAGCAGGTGAAGAGCTGGTATCGGCGCAATGCCTTGTTCCGGTAGAGGATGACGGAGGCCCCCTTGGCCGCATAGGCGTACTTGTGGAGATCGACGGAGAGAGAAGTCACGCCGGGAACGGAGAAGTCGAAATCGGGGATCTCCTCCCCGAGCCGCCGGAAGTAGGGGAGGAGGAAGCCGCCGATGCAGGCATCGACGTGGAGCCAGAGGTCCTTTTCGAGGGCGAGTGTGCCGATCTCCCGAACCGGATCGACGACCCCGTGGGCATACGAAGGCGCGGAGGCCACGAGGAGGGCGGTTCGGGGCGTGACGGCGGCGCGCATCGCCGCCACATCGGCCTTGAAGGTCTGCGGATCGACCGGAACGATCACCGGTTTCACGCCGAAATAGTGCGCGGCCTTGTGGAAGGCCGCATGGGCCGTGACCGGCAGGATCATCTCGGGGTGTTCGATCCCCCGCTCCTCCCGGGCGAAGTCGCGCGCGCTCTTGACTGCGAGAAGGATGCTCTCCGTTCCCCCACTCGTGAAGTTGCCCACGACCTCCTCGTCTCCCCCGAGATGTGCGCGGATCATCGCCACGATCTCGTTCTCGAAGCCCATCAGGCTGGGAAAGACCGTGGGATCGAGCGCGTTGTCGGAGAGGAAGGTGGTATAGGCCATTTTGGCGACCTCCTCGATCTCCTTTCCGGCGTCGTAGATGTAGCCGAACGTCTTTCCTTCCCGCCAATCGACGTCTTCGGATCGCCGCCGTCGCAGTTCCTCGAAGATCGCCTCCCGCGGCATCCCCCTTTCCGGAATCTTCATCGCATCTCCTCGTTCATCGCAGGGATCGTTCATCACTTCCCCTTGGGAAGCGCTTCCATTCGATGGGAAGCATTCTATCAGAGAAGGGGGGGACGTCAACTTCGAGGGGA
>CAZTSL010000098.1:0-2246 GCA_964616915.1 uncultured bacterium | reverse complement strand
GGAGTGGTCGGGAGTTCACGATTCGGAAATCCAGGAGTTCATCATGATGAGCACATTCGAGAGAAGGGGAAGGAAGATTGGAATGGCGATGGGACTCGGGCTGGGGCTGCTCCTCTCCGGAGGCGCCTTCGACCGGCTCGAGGCGGCAAAGCCGGAGGCGTGCCGGGCGAGTGATCTGTGCGCATCGGGCGCCGATCCCTGTGTCATCGCCAAGAACTACATCGTGCCGGCGGGCTGCACCTTCGATTTCGGCAACCGGGATGTGGTCTTGCAGAAGAAGAAGACGCTGACGATCTCGGGGTGCGATGCCCCGGTGCGCTTTCTGGCACGGAACTTCACCACGCAGTCCTCGAGCGTGATCGACGGACACAATGCCGGCTCGAACTGTGGTGCCGATGTAGAGATCGTTCTGTCGGGTGATTTCGTTCATCAGGGCAAGCTCGACGTGTCCGGCAACCTCACGCCCGGTTCGATCACCGTCTCCACGCAGGGGTCGATCGAAGGGATGGGAAAGTTGTTCGCCCGTGCCACGAATGCCGCGGGCAGTGGCGGTGTCATCGATCTTGGTGCCCGGGGATCGATCCGGCTCGATCATGGGAGTACGATCAAGGTCTCCGGAAACAGCCGGGGGAATGGAGGCAAACTCTGGATCGTGGCCCTCGGTCCGGTCACGATCAACCAGGCCATCGATGCCTCGGCCGGAGGTTCGTTCGATGTAATGGGCGGAGACATCTGGATCGAATCGGCCACCAGCCTTCAGGTCGGCACGGGCCGCTCCTTCGCGCTCGACGTGAGCGCTGCGGGGGCAGCCTTCGGGGGTGAGATCGACCTGATCTCCGGTGGGGAGATGGCCCTGGCCCAGAATGTGACCCTCAACCTTCACGGTGGTGGCGGGAAGGACGGTTTCGCCGGCGATGGGGGGAGGCTGACGGTGGAATCGGCCGGTCCTCTCTCCTTTGGTGCCCTCGTCAAAGCCCAGGGAGGCGGAGCCGGTGATATCGGCGGATATGGGGGCGACATCGAGATCACGAGCTACGGCGACGTCGAAGTCACGAACAACGTCAATGTCTTCGGGGGAGTGCCCGATGGCGATGGCGGGGATTTCACCCTCTTCACGGCCGGGAACCTCTTCCTCGACGGCAAAGTCGATTGCTCCGGCGACGGCATCGACAGCATGGGCGGTTCCATCGATCTCGAAGCCGAGGGCACCCTGACCGTGACCCGGCCCCTCGATGTCTCGGGGAAGGGATTCGGCGCAGGGGATATCGACATCCTTGCTTCGGGGGATACCTCGATCGAGGCGAATCTCCTCTCCAACGGCGGTGGCGACGGCGGCGACGGCGGTTTCATCGACATCGACGCCACCCAGGCGAATGTCACGATTTCCGCGCTCGTGCAGGCCATCGGGGATGCCGATGGCGGATGGGGCGGGGAGATCGTGGTCACCGGTGACCGCGTGACGATCGATGAGGCTGGAAAACTCGATACCCGAGGCGATGGCATCGAAGGCTTCGCCGAGAACGTGATCGAGGGAACCGGTCCGATCACGATCGCCGGAACGATGGAGGCTGGGAATGCCAACAAGATCTACTACGGAAGCGAACTCCCCCTCATCACCGGCAAGGTGACGCCTGCACCCTACGTGGAACCCCTTCCGTAACCCTCGCCCCAATCCCTACGCCATCCGTCGTGCCACGGCGTGCGACGGATGGCCATTTTCTCAGAAGGGCGAGCAGACGAGATCGGGAAAGTTCGACGAAGAAAATGGGAGATTTCATACGCTTGACACCGGAAGTCAAATCCGGATAAACTGGGATAGTTTGCTCTCTCTCGATCGTGATCGTAGAGATCCTTGTTTGCGACATGGGAGGGCGAACGATGGGGTTTCCCCTTGCCGGAGATGGTGAGGCGTTCGGAGCATGGAGCCCATCGTTCGAGGAAGGCGATATCCCTCCCAAGAGTGAAAAGGAGCGCGTCATGGAGATGAAGAGGCAGAAATCGACCATCTTACCCGTCTGGGTTGGCATCGTCGTGGCGGTGTCCTTCGGGTTCGGGACCGCGCGAGAGGCTGCCGCGGTCAATGCCTGCCAGGCCGACGACGTCTGCGCCCCCGGAGCGAACCCTTGCGTGATCTCCTCGTCGTATACGATCAACGAGGGGTGTACGTTCGATTTCGGCGACCGTGACGTCCTCCTCCAGGCGAACAAGACGCTCACGCTTGCGGGATGCAGCCAGCCGGTCACCTT
>CAZTSL010000097.1:0-18142 GCA_964616915.1 uncultured bacterium | reverse complement strand
CGGGAGGGGGGACGGACCGTGGGCGCCGGCGTCGTCACCGGCATCCTCGAATAGCCGGATCGATCGGACGCAACAAGCTGAGCGACCCGCTTTGCGGATTCCATGAGACGCAGATCGGGTCGCTCTCATACGAAGGAACGGATCGAAGATGCGGGATATCATTCACCTCGTCTGCGGAACGTGCAAACGAAAGAACTATACGACGACGAAGAACAAACGCAGAACGCCCGACAAGCTCACCTTGAAGAAGTATTGCAGGTTCTGCCGGACGCATACGATGCACAAGGAATCGAAGTAGCCCAGCGACCGAAAGGGAGACCCCCGTCATCCTGGTATGATGGGACGGCCCGAATGAAGGCCAGTGGCTCAATTGGCAGAGCATCGGATTCCAAATCCGAGGGTTGGGGGTTCGAGTCCCTCCTGGCCTGTTCCGATACGCAGCGCTCGGCAAATCCACGACGAGGGGGAGGAAAGGGGCAAGGTTCGCAAGGGAATCGCCAGTCGCTCGATTCCAAAGGAGCGAAGTCCAGGAAGGGGGCGGCAGCAAAGCCTCGCGGGCCTGAAAAAGGGCCAGGGGCCGGAAAAGGGACGTGGGAGAGGCACAGAAGACCTTTCGCTGATGCGCCTTCAGATGCCCACTCCCCCATGCCAAGGAGAGCCGAAAACGATCGACAGTTCCCAACCATCCTACCGAAGATCCATTCCAAGGTGTAAGGAGAAAGGGCACATCAACGTTCCACGAATGCAGGCTTCTCCTCCACCACGATCGGGCGGAGAAGGAGACCGCGTCGCACGATTTCGGTGAGACGATGAATCAGCAGAAATTACTGACGCTGGGATTCGGGTTGTGCGCGTTGCCGATCTTTTTCCTGGCAAACAAGATCTTCATGGAGTTGTGGCTCCGCTTCGACGTATTACAGGGGGGGTTCTACTATCCGCTCTCCGATACGTTCGCCCTTCCTCCCACGCTGCTCGCCCTCGTGTGCTATGCGTTGACGGTGGTCGGGCTGCTCCGCTATTCCAAGACACGGACGTTCGGGACCGAAGTGATCGTGGAACTCAAGAAGGTGACGTGGCCGACCTACGAGGAGACGAAGTCCTCGACGTGGGTCGTGCTCGCCGTCTGCCTCTTCTTCGCGGTCTTTTTCGGCGCCGTCGATTACATATTTGGAAATTTCGTCCGTTGGGCATTGAAATTCTGATACATGTGACGCGGACGATCGAGAATGAAAAATGGCAAAGCATTGGTACGTCGTTCATACCTACTCCGGATTCGAGAACAAGGTGAAGCGCTCCCTCGAAGAGCGGATCAAGGCCTTCGAGAAGGAGGAGTTCTTCGATGAGATTCTCGTTCCGGAGAATGCGGTGGATGCAGCGAAAGGGAAAGGGACGCGACGGAAGTTCTTTCCCGGCTACATCCTCGTGAAGATGGAACTGAACGACGAGACGTGGCACATCGTGAAAGAGACCCCCAAGGTCACGGGATTCGTGGGGGGGACGACGACTCCTCCGATCGTCCCCGAGGAGGAGGTCGCCCGGCTCTCGAACCAGATCTCGGAAGGGGTCAAGTCGGTCCAGCAGCGGGAGCGCTTCGAGAAGGGAGAGAGCGTTCGCGTGATTCAGGGCCCCTTCTCCAATTTCGTGGGGACCGTGGAGGAAGTGAAGCCGGAGAAGGGGAGACTGCGGGTGCTCGTCAGCATTTTCGGTCGTGCAACCCCCGTAGAGTTGGAGTTTTCCCAGGTAGAGAAGAACTGAAACGTTCCCCTCGGAGGCTCGAGGGAAGTCGAACCGGGAGAAGGCCATCGACGCGAGCGGCGTTTGGGTTTTTCCCGCCGGGACGGCATAGATCAGGGAAAGGTACGGTATGGCAAAGAAAGTGGTGGCCCAGGTCAAGTTGCAATGTCCCGCCGGCAAGGCGAATCCCTCTCCCCCCGTCGGACCGGCGTTGGGACAGCACGGCGTGAACATCATGGAGTTCTGCAAGGCGTTCAATGCCAGGACCGCGGATCAGGCGGGCATGATCATCCCGGTGATCATCACGATCTACCAGGATCGCTCCTTTTCGTTCATCACGAAGACGCCCCCGGCCGCGGTGCTCCTCAAGAAGGCCGCCGGCATCGAGAAAGGATCACCCCAGCCGAACAAGGTGAAGGTGGGGAAGGTCACCCGGGCCCAGATCAAGGAGATCGCCGAGACGAAGATGCCCGATCTCAATGCCCATACGATCGAGGCCGCGATGGAGATCATCAAGGGGACGGCCAGGAGTCTCGGTCTCGAAGTCGCCGATTGAACGAGAGCAGGTCTCAACGCCAGGGAATCGTAGTCGTCGATGGTAAGGTGAGGAATTGTCGTTATGGCGAAACATGGCAAGAAGTATCGTGAGGTTCGCGCCAAGGTCGATCACATGAAGAAGTATCCCATCGGGGAAGCGCTCGATCTGCTCGAGGAGATCTCCTATGCAAACTTCGACGAAACGGTCGATGTGGCCTTCCGTCTGGGGGTGAACCCCCGGCACGCGGATCAGATGGTGCGCGGTACCGTGGTCCTCCCCCATGGCCTTGGCAAGAAGATCCGGGTCGCCGTCTTCGCGAAGGGGGAGAAGGAGAAGGAAGCGAAGGAGGCAGGTGCAGACTACGTCGGCGGCGAAGATCTGGCCAAAAAGATCCGGGAGGGATGGCTCGACTTCGACAAGGCGGTCGCAACCCCCGACATGATGGGGATCGTGGGGAAACTGGGACGGATCCTCGGTCCCCGGGGAATGATGCCCAACCCGAAAGTGGGAACCGTGACCTTCGATCTGGCACGGACGATCCAGGAGATGAAAGCGGGCCGCCTCGAGTTCCGGGTGGACAAAGTTGGCAACATCCATGCCGGTATCGGAAAGCTCTCCTTCGGTGGAGAAAAGATCCGCGACAATCTCATCGCCCTCACCGATGAACTCATCCGTCTCAAGCCCGCATCGGCGAAGGGAACCTATCTCCTCAACGTCGCCCTCTCCACCACGATGAGTCCCGGTATCCGGCTCGATCCGATCGAGCTTCAGACGCTGGCCCGGGGGTGAGATTCCCACGGGCACCCATGGCATCTTTCCGGCAAGGAGCTTGAACCGTGAACCGACAAGAGAAGTCCCAAGTCGTCTCGAAGTTCCATGAGAAATTCGCGCGAGCCAAGATGGCCGCAGTGATCGATTTTCGGGGATTGACCGTCTCCGAAGCGACGGATGTTCGGAACATGCTTCGAGAAGCGCAGAGCGAATACCACGTCGTCAAGAATACCCTGGCCAGGATCGCACTCAAGGATACGATGCTCGAGATGGTCCAGGAAGACTTCCGCGGTCCTACCGCGGTTGCGCTGACCGATCTCGATCCCGTGGGGTGTGCCAAGGCCCTCGTGCAGTTCGCCAAGAAGAACGAGAAATTCCAACTCAAGGCCGCTGTGGTCGAAGGGAAACGGATCGATCGGGAAGGGATCGAGGCACTCTCCAAACTGCCGGACAAGGAAGTTCTCCTGGCGCAACTCCTCGGCGTGATCCAGGCCCCGGCGGCCCGGCTCCTCGCCCAGATCAACGCCCCTGCAAGCCAGATCGTCGGTGTGTTGCAGGCCAGGATCGATGAGGAAAAGGAAGCGGGAACGGAGGCGGAAGCAACCGCATAGCCATCGTGTCCCCCGATTTTGCTCGAACACCGACGGCGCGAGCGCGTGCGTTGCGCCGCAAGGGCATGGATGGAAACGATCGTTTTCCCCGTCCAGCCCCCATCAACGATCGAAGGAGGTTGTAAAGAGATGGCGGATTTGCAAGCAATTGCCGAAAACCTGAGTTCCCTCACCGTCATGGAGGCAGCGGAACTCGTAAAGATGCTGGAAGAGAAGTGGGGGGTCAAGGCCGCCACAGGGGGCGGTATGATGATGGCCATGCCCGCTCAGGCCGCAGAGGCCCAGGCAGCAGCCGAACCGACCGAGTTCGACGTCGTCATCACGGAGCAGGGCCCCAAACGCCTCGAAGTGATCAAGAAGGTCCGGTCGATCACCGGTCTCGGCCTCAAGGAAGCGAAAGATCTCGTGGACAGCCTCCCCAAGGCGGTGAAGGAAGCCCTGCCCAAGGAGGAAGCGGAAAAACTCAAGGCCGAGTTGGAAGACACCGGTGCCACGGTGGAACTGAAACCCGCCGGCTGAGCGCCGCTCTGGCACGAACGCCCAGTGTCGTGCCACATCGGGCGCGGATGGCATCGGAAGATCACCCGCAGATCGGCAGCTCATCCTCTGCGGTGGCCTGGGCTGCCCGTCATCCGCGCTCGCAGGCTTTCGAGGTCTTTCTCGGTTCGATCCCGAAAGCCGAAGGTTACGCCGCAAGACCTTCCGGGAGCCTGGTGCAGTTTCAAGTCTTCGACGATCATACCTCGAAGCGAGAGGGAAGCATCCTGAAAGCCGCACGAGGCAGGGATGAAGGGACCCGCTTCACCCTCATTTCCGATCGATTCGTCTCCCAACGCAGCGCTGGGGAAGACGCGACCGCACACAGGAGCCCTCCGTCGCGATCCCATACCTCTTTTCCCAGCATCCTCCCCACTCCACGTGCGGGGAAGGAAAGCGCTTTCCTCTTCTTCCCCCTCGGCGTATGGAGCAGACGAGGAGGATTCGTCTCGACCGAACATCCTTACTCACCCGCAGCATAGGGAGCATCGCAGATCATGACATCTTCGGCAGATATCTACTACAATCTCCGCCGTGACTATGGCAAGATACCCGAGGTGATCTCGATCCCGAACCTGATCGATATTCAGAAGAAGTCCTACGAAAATTTCCTCCAACTTCACGAAAAGCCGGAGAATCGGAAAGACATCGGCCTTCAAGCCGTCTTCAAGAGCGTCTTTCCCATCGAGGATTTCTCCGGCCGTTCCTCCCTCGAGTTCGTCTGTTACAGTGTGGAGGATCCGAAATACGATGTGGAGGAGTGCCGGCAGCGGGGGATGACGTACGCGGCTCCTTTCAAGATGACGGTGCGTCTCGTCGTCTTCGATACGGATGAAGAGACCGGGGTCAAGAGTATCCGGGACATGAAGGAGCAGGAGGTCTATTTCGGCGAGATCCCCCTCATGACGGAGAACGGCACCTTCATCGTCAACGGCACGGAGCGGGTGATCGTCAGCCAGTTGCACCGTTCCCCCGGTGTCTTCTTCGATAATGACGAGGGCAAGAGCCATGCGAGCGGAAAGGTGCTCTACTCGGCCCGGATCATCCCCTACCGCGGCTCCTGGATCGAATTCGACTTCGACGCCAAGGATATCCTCCACGTCCGCATCGACCGGCGCCGGAAACTCCCCGCGACCATCCTCCTCAAAGCGCTCGGGTACACGACGGAAGAGATCCTGCGCCACTTCTACGAGACGGAACAGATCTTCTACCGCCCCGACCTCGACCGGTACGAAAAGGTCTTCAGATTCGATCTCTGGAAGGATCAGAAGATCACCTACCCGCTCATCGATGCCGAGACCGACGAGGTGCTTCCGATCCAGACGACCAAGGCCCTCTCGAAGCAGAGCAGAAAGATGAGGCCGCGCGTGGAGGCGCTCGACGGCAAGCGCATCGTCATTCCGAAAGAGACGATCCTCCACAAGATCAGTGCTTCCGACGTCATCGATCTGCGAACCGGGCTCGTGCTCCTCGAATGCAATGAGGAGATCACCGAAGAGAAACTCCAGGAACTCCGGGAGGCGGGGATCAACGAATTCGAGATCCTCTTCTTCGACAACATCAAGATCAGTGGCGCCATCCGGGAGACCCTGCTCCTCGACAAGACCACGAACGAGGAAGAAGCCATCATCGAGATCTACCGGCGGATGCGTCCGGGGGATCCCCCCACGGTCGACAGCGCCAGGAGACTCTTCGAAGACCTCTTCTTCAACAAGGTCTATTACGATCTCTCCAAGGTCGGACGGGACAAGTTGAATCGCAAACTCAAGCTCGACGTCCCCATCGATCATCAAACCCTGCGCAAAGAGGACATCCTGGCGGTCATGCGCCATCTCTTCGACATCAAGAACCGCAAGGGGAAAGGTGACGACATCGATCACCTGGGAAACCGAAGGATTCGGGCCGTCGGTGAGCTGATCGAGAACCAGTACCGCGTCGGTCTGCGCCGGATGGAGCGCACGATCAAGGAGCGGATGAACATGCAGGAACTCGATACGCTCATGCCCCACGATCTCATCCACTCCAAATCCGTCTCCTCCGTGATCAAAGAGTTCTTCGGCTCCTCCCAGCTCTCCCAGTTCATGGATCAGATCAATCCCCTGGCAGAAGTCACGCACAAGCGGCGTCTGAGCGCGCTCGGGCCGGGGGGGCTCACCCGGGATCGCGCAGGCTTCGAGGTCCGGGATGTCCATTCCACGCACTATGGAAGGATCTGTCCGATCGAAACGCCAGAGGGACCGAATATCGGCCTGATCGCCAGTCTGAGCACCTATGCCCGCGTCAACGAGTACGGCTTCATCGAGACCCCCTACCGCAAGGTCATCCAGGAACTCGATCCGGACGACGAGCGGATCGTGAACCGTATCGTACGCCACGACCTGATCGACCCCGCGACGGGGAAGGTGGTTTTCGAAGCGGGAACACGGATCACCGCCAGCGTGGCGCGCAAGCTCGCCAGGCTCTGGAAGCACGTCCGAGACACCGGTCAGAAGATCAAGCCGAAAGTGGAACAAGAGGAGGAGGTCACCCGACAGCTCATCGGGGATGGGAAGGTGAAGCTCAAACCCTTCGTCTCCGACGAAGTCGTCTTCCTCACCGCCATGGAGGAAGAAGATCATGCGATCGCCCAGGCCAACGCCAACCTCGACGAGGAAGGATGCTTCGTCGAGACGCGGATCCCCGTACGCAAGGGGGGGGAAGTCACGATGGTCTCCCGCGAGGAGATCGACCTCATCGATGTCTCCCCGAATCAGCTCGTCTCCGTGGCGGCCTCGTTGATCCCCTTCCTCGAACACGACGATGCGAACCGGGCCTTGATGGGCTCGAACATGCAGCGCCAGGCCGTCCCCCTCATGCGCACCGCCCCCCCCCTCGTGGGCACCGGCATCGAACATGTCGTGGCCCGTGACTCCGGCGTCGCCGTCATCGCACGCCGCTCCGGAATCGTGGAGAGCGTGGATGCCACGCGCATCGTCGTGCGCGTCGATGAGGAGGCGTGTGGAGAGAACGACAGTGGCGTCGATATCTACACGCTCATGAAATATCAGCGCTCCAACCAGAACACCTGCCTCAACCAGAAGCCGATCGTCCGGGAGGGGGACCGGGTCTGCGGCCGCACCCTCCATGCCCGGCGCGCCGGTATCGTGACGCATGTCGACGATCTCAAGATCGTGGTCACCTCGAAGGAACAGGACAAGGAGATCGAAGAGGTCTACCGGCTCCATCCCCATCTCGATCAGAAAGCGGAGAACGAACGGGGCGAGCCGATCAAACCGGGAGACCGCGTCGACTTCGGCAGTGTGATCGCCCGCGGAAAGGGGGACGTCATCGCCGACGGCCCCGCTACCCATCGAGGGGATCTCGCGCTCGGCAAGAACGTCATCGTCGCCTTCATGCCCTGGGGAGGCTACAACTTCGAAGACTCGATCCTCATCAGCGAGCGCTTGATCAAAGAGGACGCCTTCACCTCGATCCACATCGAGCAGGTCGAGTGCGTGGCACGCGATACGAAGCTCGGCAAGGAAGAGATCACCCGCGACATTCCGAACGTCGGGGACGAGGCGCTCAAGGATCTCGACGAGTCGGGGATCATCCGCCTCGGCGCCGAGGTGAAGACCGGCGATATCCTCGTCGGAAAGATCACCCCCAAAGGGGAGACCCAGCTCTCTCCGGAGGAGAAGCTGCTGCGCGCCATCTTCGGGGACAAGGCAGGGGATGTCAAGGATACCTCGCTCACCGTCCAGCCCGGCATCAGCGGCACCGTGATCAACGCCCAGGTCTTCTCCCGAAAGGGGATCGATAAGGACGAACGCGCCAAGGCGATCGAGGCGGAGGAGGAACGACGCCTCAAACAGGACCAGGCGGACAAACAGCGGATCATCAAGGATACCCTCCTCAAAAGACTCTCCCGCCTCCTCTCCGGCATGACCGCCACCCGCGAGATCCTCGACGACAACGGAGAGGTCCTCGTAAAGGAGGGAGAACCCTTCGTGCGCGAGACGCTCGAAAAGATCCCCCCCAGGAAGTGGGGGGAGATCACCGTCGCCGATGAGGCGATCCATGAGGAGATCGAAAAGATCTCGGAGACTTTCGATGATCAGATGGGCGCGGTGAACGATCTCTTCGAGGAGAAGATCAACCGCCTCAAGAAAGGGGACGAACTCCCCCCCGGCGTCATCAAGATGGTGAAGATCTATATCGCCATCAAGCGCAAACTCTCGGTGGGCGACAAGATGGCGGGAAGACACGGCAACAAGGGCGTCCTCTCCCGGATCCTGGCGGAGGAGGACATGCCCTACCTCCCCGACGGACGGCCGGTCGATATCGTCCTCAACCCGCTGGGTGTCCCCTCCCGGATGAATGTCGGACAGGTACTCGAAACGCATCTGGGCGCCGCGGCCTTCGAACTGGGCCGCCAGATCGAGGAACTCCTCGCCAAGGTCTACGACGTGGCCGCCTTGCGGGAACGGATCAAGACCTGCTACGATTCCCCGAAGATCTCCGCCCTGATCGATGCGATGGACGACGAGACGGTCGTCGCCCTGGCGCGAACGCTCGAGGATGGCATCTTCGTTCGCACCCCCGTCTTCGATGGGGCGCGGGAAGCCGAGATCGAGAAGGCCCTTGCGATGGCTTCCCTGCCGATCACGGGGCAAACCGTCCTCTTCGACGGCCGCACCGGCGAACCTTTCGCACAAGACGTCACCGTGGGCGTGATGTACATGATGAAGCTCCATCATCTCGTCGATGACAAGATCCACGCCCGTTCGATCGGTCCCTATTCCCTGGTCACCCAGCAACCCCTCGGGGGAAAGGCGCAGTTCGGAGGACAGCGGCTGGGAGAAATGGAAGTCTGGGCGCTGGAAGCCTACGGCGCAGCCTACAGCCTCCAGGAATTCCTGACCGTCAAATCGGACGACGTCGCCGGACGAACCCGGATGTACGAGGCGATCGTCAAGGGAGAGAACCTCCTCGAACCGGGATTGCCCGAGTCGTTCAACGTTTTGATCAAGGAACTCCAGAGTCTCGGTCTCAACGTGGAATTGATCGAGAACAAGGAACCGTGACGAGGGGGGGAATGCCTCCATTCCCCCTACCGTCCGAACAAGGGAGTCGGACTTGAGAGATCTCAACAGTTTCTTCGAAAAACCGAAGGATCCGGTCAACTTCAACGCGATCAAAATTTCGCTCGCCTCTCCAGAGATGATCCGGAAATGGTCGTTCGGCGAAGTCAAGAAACCGGAGACGATCAACTACCGGACCTTCAAACCGGAGCGCGACGGACTCTTCTGCGCGAAGATCTTCGGGCCCGTCAAGGATTACGAGTGCAACTGCGGAAAATACAAACGGATGAAGCACCGGGGGGTGGTCTGTGAGAAATGCGGCGTGGAGGTGATCCAGTCGAAAGTCCGACGGGATCGACTCGGCCACATCAATCTCGCAACCCCCGTGGCGCACATCTGGTTTCTCAAGAGTCTCCCGAGCCGGATCGGAAACCTTCTCGACATGACGTTCAAGGACCTCGAGAAGGTCCTCTACTTCGATAGCTACGTCGTCACCGATCCGAAGGATACCCCCCTCAAACAGGGGGAACTCCTCTCCGAGGAGAAGTACCGAAAGGCCGTCGAGGAATACGGCCCCGATGGTTTCGAGGTGGGGATGGGCGCCGAAGTCATCAAAGAGATGCTCAAGAACCTCGACATCGAAGGGCTGGCCCAGAAGCTGCGCGAGGAGATGAAAACCACGACCTCCGAGACGAAGCGCAAGAAGTTCGCCCAGCGTCTCAAGGTCGTGGAGGCCTTCCGGAACTCCGACAACGAGCCGGCCTGGATGATCATGGACGTGATCCCGGTCATCCCTCCCGACCTTCGCCCCCTCGTTCCCCTCGAGGGGGGGCGCTTTGCCACTTCGGATCTCAACGATCTCTACCGCCGCGTCATCAACCGGAACAACCGCCTCAAGCGCCTCCAGGAACTCAACGCTCCCGAGATCATCATCCGCAACGAGAAACGGATGCTCCAGGAGGCGGTCGATGCGCTCTTCGACAACGGGCGCCGCGGCAAGACGATCACGGGCGCGAACAAGCGCCCCCTCAAATCCCTCTCCGACATGCTCAAGGGGAAACAGGGACGCTTTCGCCAGAACCTCCTCGGGAAGCGGGTGGACTACTCCGGCCGCTCCGTCATCGTCGTCGGCCCCAATCTCCGCCTCTACCAGTGCGGCCTGCCCAAGAAGATGGCGCTCGAACTCTTCAAGCCCTTCATCTACAACAAACTCGAGGAGAAGGGCTATGTGACGACGATCAAACACGCCAAGAAGCAGGTGGAGAAAGAGAAACCGGAGGTCTGGGACATCCTCGACGAAGTGATCAAGGAGCACCCCGTCCTCCTCAATCGCGCCCCCACCCTCCATCGCCTGGGAATCCAGGCCTTCGAACCCGTGCTGATCGAGGGGAAGGCGATCCAGCTCCACCCCCTCGTCTGCCAGGCGTTCAACGCCGACTTCGACGGTGATCAGATGGCCGTTCACGTCCCCCTCTCCGTCGAGGCCCAGATCGAAGCGCGGGTGTTGATGATGTCCACGAACAACATCCTCTCCCCCGCCTACGGAAAGCCGATCGTCTTTCCCTCCCAGGATATCGTCCTCGGGCTCTACTACATCAGCCGCGAACGCCCCTTCGTGAAGGGAACGGGGAAGCGCTTCGCCAATCTCGAGGAGGTTCGGGTCGCCTTCGATGCCGGTGAGGTCGATATCCAGGCGAAGATCGAGGTCCGCATCGCTGGCGAGATCGTCGAGACCACGGTGGGACGGGTGCTCCTCTATGAGATCGTTCCACCGGAACTCCCCTTCGAAGTCGTCAATGCCGTGATGACGAAGAAGAAGCTCGCCGAACTCATCGATCGGTGCTTCCGGCGCTGCGGCCAGAAGAAGACGGTGATCATGGCCGACCGCCTGCGCACCCTCGGATACCATTACGCCACCACGGCCGGGATCTCGATCTGCATCCGCGACATGAAGATCCCCGAAAAGAAGGAAATCTTACTCAAGGAAGCGGACCAGGAACTCCATCGCTTCGATGAAGAACGTCGGAATGCGGTGATCTCGAAGGGGGAGTACCGCAATAAAGTGCTCGATCTCTGGTCCAACACCTCCAACAAGATCACCGACGAGATGATGAAGGCCCTGCGCACCGAAGTCTTCGTGAGCGAAACCGGAGAACGCGTCGAGGGGACGAGTTTCAACTCGATCTTCATGATGGCCGACTCCGGCGCCCGTGGAAGCAAGGAGCAGATCCGTCAGCTTGCTGCGATGCGGGGACTGATGGCCAAACCCTCCGAAGAGATCATCGAAACCCCGATCACGAGCAACTTCCGGGAAGGTCTCTCCGTGCTGCACTACTTCATCTCCACGCACGGAGCCCGCAAGGGACTGGCCGACACGGCCCTCAAGACCTCGAACTCCGGCTACCTCACCCGCCGCCTCGTCGATGTGGCCCAGGATACGATCATCTCCGAATTCGATTGCGGAACCCTCGATGGCATCGAGATGACCGCCCTCGTGGAGAATGGAGAGATCGTGGAGGATCTCAAGGACCGGATTCTCGGTCGCGTGGCTTCCGAGGAGATCCTTCACCCCGAGACCGAGGAGATCATCGTGAATGCCGGAGAGGAGATCGATGAAGCGAAGGCGCTCCTCATCGAACAGGCCGGTCATGAATCCGTCAAGATCCGTTCCGTGCTCACCTGTCAGAGCCGCCGGGGGATCTGTGTACAGTGTTACGGCCGCGATCTGGCCCGCGGAAAACGGGTCAACCTCGGAGAGGCCGTCGGCATCATCGCCGCCCAGTCGATCGGAGAGCCCGGAACCCAGCTTACGATGCGGACCTTCCACATCGGTGGCGCCATGACGGCCACAGGGGAACAGAGTTCGCTCAAGGCCCGCGGCGCAGGCTACGTCCGCCTCGACAACGTCCAGACCGTCACGAACAAGGAGGGCAAGAAGATCGTCATGAACCGGAACGGTTCCCTGACGATCGTGACGAAGAGCGGCCACGAACGGGAACACTACAAACTCGTCTATGGGGCCACCCTCTGCGTCTCGGATGGCGATTTCGTCCAGAAAGACGCCCTCCTCTCCGAATGGGATCCCTTCGCCACCCCCATCCTCACCGAGGTGAGCGGCTACGTCAAGTTCGTGGACATCATCGAAGGCGTCACGATGGAGGAAAAGCGGGATGAGATCTCGAGCAAGTCGTCGAAGACCATCATCGAATCGACCCAACCCGACCTGCGCCCCGCCATCGAGATCCGGGACGAAAAGGGACGCCTCGTGCAGGGGCGCAAGGGTCCCGCCCGCTACTTCCTCTCTGCCCGAACCACGATCACCCCGGCAGGGGAGGAAGGACAGTTCGTCGATGCCGGCACGGTGATCGCCAAACGAACCCGCGACACGATGAAGAACAAGGACATCACCGGCGGCTTGCCCCGCGTCGTGGAACTCTTCGAGGCCCGAACGCCAAAGGATCCGGCCATCGTGACCGAAATCGACGGCGTCGTCTCCTTTGGAAAGGAGATGAAGGGGAAACGCCGGATCATCGTCACCCCCGAGATCGGAGAAGCACGCGAATACGCGATCCCCAAGGGGAAACACATCATCGTCGGAGAGGACGATTACGTCCGGGCCGGTGAGGCGCTCACCGAAGGCTCCACGAACCCCCACGACATCCTCCACGTCCGGGGCATCAAGGAACTCTCGAAGTTCCTCGTCGATGAGATCCAGCAGGTCTACCGCCGCCAGGGGGTCAAGATCAACGACAAACACATCGAGGTGATCGTCCGAAAGATGCTCCAGCGGGTCAAGATCACCGACGTGGGCGACACGAACTTCCTCTTCGGCCAACAGGTCGAGAAGTGGAAGTTCGAAGAGGAGAACGAACGGGTCAAAGCGGCAGGTGGAAAACCCGCCACCGGTGAAGCCCTCCTCCTTGGAATCACCAAGGCCTCCCTCAATACGGAAAGCTTCATCTCCGCTTCCTCCTTCCAGGAGACCACCAAGGTCTTGACCGAAGCCAGCATCGCAGGCAAGGTCGATCACCTCCAGGGGCTCAAGGAGAATGTCATCATGGGACGCCTCATCCCGGCAGGCACCGGTCTTCCCCTCTACAGAAACATCCGGATCGAAGTGGCGGAGGAATCGGATGGGAAACCGGCGAAGGAGGAAGCCACCGCCTCATCCGCCGATTCGTAATCGATGGCCCTTGGCCGCGGCCCTACCCGCCCCGTGGCCACCTCGAATCCCCACCTCCCCCCCGAATCCCCCCGAAAGTTCGGAACACCCGGGCCGGGTGACTTCGCCCCCAAGATCCCAGGTGGCCCCTTCCTGGAGAAGCCCGCCGCCGATCGCGTTCACCACCCCGACCGAGGCGTGCCTGCGAAGAGGAAACCCTCCCCTCCGGCCGGCTTCAGAGGAGATCCCCCAAATCCCGAGTGGCCCGCCCAAAGAGAAAGACGCCCAGCCCGAAGAGGAGAAGGGCGCTCATCGGAAAGAAGAGGAATGCCCCCACCGTGGGCATCCGCCCTTCCAACAGGAGCGCCCGATACGCCCCCACGAGGTGGGAGAGGGGATTCGCCGCGATCAGGAGGCCGAAACGTTCCGGGACGAGAGCGGGAGGATAAAAGATCGGCGTCAGATAGATCCAGATCGTCGTGCCCGCACTCACGAAATGGATCGCATTGGGGAAAAAGAGCCCCACCGCCGAGAGGAGAAGGGTCAAACCGAAAACGAAGAAGAACTGGAAGAGGAGGAAGAAGGGAAGCAGAAGGACGCTCGAAGCAAGATGGCCAAGAAAAAAAGAGAGGAGAAGAAGCAGCCCAAGGCCGAAGCACTCGTTGAGATGAGCGGCGATCACGAGATAGAGCGGAACGTAGAGCGGAGGAAAACTCCGCCACCGCAACAGCGCCCCATGTTCCCGCAACGAACCCGTCCCCCGGAAGAGCGCCTCCTGGAGCACGCTCCAGGGAAGGATCCCGCAGAAGAGGTAGAGCGCATAGTGCGTATCCCCACCATCGGGAAACTCGATCCGAAGCACCACCGAAAAGAGAAAGGTATAGACGCCCAGTTGCAGGAGGGGGAGCCCGATCGACCAGAAAAGGCTCGACCAGGCCCCCGAATAACGGGCCCGCAGATCCCGCCGAACGAGTGCGGCGACCACGGAGAAACGACGATGCACTTCCCTATTTCTTACAGGGAGAGTCGGGTTTGAGCGCGAACTGATTCGTGGCCGTGAAGGTCAACTCCACATCGACCGGTTCCCCGAGCTGCGTGAAGGTGATCGTCGTCCAGAGCGAACCATCGATGAACTCGTCGGCCACGAAGTCCGCCGTATCACGGGTCTGTGCGGTGGCCGCTCCCTCCAGGGGGGGCAGGGGAATATCGGGAACGAGACCGGCAAGGAGGGTCTGAAGCTGCTCCAGGATCGCGATCAGCTGATCGTTGGAACCACTGCTGCTCAGCGTATCGATCAGAATCGAGAAGAAGAGATCCACGATCTCGGCAGTGTTGATGTTGAAGATCACCGTCGAGAAGGTCGCCGGCTGCTGGAACTTCCCCGTGGAGAAGGCCACGAGGTCGTCGAGGCTGCCGGAAAACTCGCCGCTGATCCCGATCGGGGCCGGAATCGACGTCGAGGCCCCCGACGTCGGGTCGGTCACGAGAAAGGAGTCCACACAGAGTTCGCCCCGGAGGATCGAAGGGTCACTCTCGAAATCGAGGAAGGTGAAGATCGTGTTCATCCGGATGCTCTGGAGAAACTCGACGAGCACCTCGACCGCATCCGCGATCTGACCGATGTCCCCCTGCGGCGGTGGCGTATTGCCGCCCCCTCCCAGAATCTGCAAGACCGCATTGAGAATGTCCTGGAAGCTGATATTGGGAAGGAGATAGATCACCGCCTTGTACTGCTCGGTGACGGCCAGAGGGAGCAGATCGACGGCGATCGGAGAGGGAAGGCGGAAGGTCTCCCCTTCCCGCAACGCATCGACGATCGTATGCCCCCGCGCGAACGTGGTCCGGTTCCCCTCCTCGTCCACGACCTGAAGCTCGGCCACGACGACCATCCGCACACCCACCGGCACGTCTTCGATCCGATAGATCCGTGTCGGCTCGAAGAGATCGGTGAAGGGGAGCATCAAGGGATTCTCCGACTCCCCGGTCAGCTCGTCGGACGCCTGACCGGGACGGTACTCGAAGAGGGTGATCCGCAACTGCGGATCGAATCCCTCCAAGCGCACGTCGGGATCGGAATAATTCACCGAGATCTCCAACGCCGTCGGGGGCAATGTTTCTTCGGACGTGGCCGCGGTCTCCTCGACCGTCGTGTCTCCCCCACCGCATCCGACGAAAAGGAGGGGAAGGAAGAGGAAGAGCCCCCCCCACACGCCGATCCGTTTCAGCGGAGATCTCGTCGTTCGCTTCACCTTCATGGTCCGCACTCCTGTGTTCCGCAGGGATTCTCTCCCGTTACGCCTGCTCGCTGCGTGCCCCTCTCGTCATCCTCGGTTCGAGTATACCACAAAACCGATGCCACTGCCCAGAAATCCCGCGTCCCCAGCCCGACGGGTCTCCCATCTTACGGGGAGCATCCGGAATTGTCAAGCGTTTTCTCCGGTCGTAGCACGCCTTCTCGTCCGCCGGAAAGAGCGCTTCTGCGTTGCTCCCCCCCGCCCACCTCCAGACTTTTTCGTCCAGTGCTGGAAGGGACGATGGAATCCCTTCGCCGTTCGCTGGCGCTTCCTCCAGATCACCGGCGCCAACCGCAAGAGGGAACCCACCTCCCCTCGGAGTTCGGGGTGCCGCACGAGCATCATCAGCGCCCAGGGGAACTCCCGAACGACGTGGAAGGGGAGGTGGAGCAAGAAACGCCCGAGCCCCTCGTTCTTGAGGAGACAGAGATAGCGGTTCTTGAAGAAGTGCCCCAGAATCCCGGGCGGCTGCGCAAAGGGCCCCCGCCGGTCGTGGAAGATCACCGCTTCCGGCACGTAGAGGGTCCGCCATCCCTTTCTTTGCAATCGCCATGCCAGATCGACATCCTCGTAGTAGGCGAAGAAGTCACGGTCGAAGAATTCCCCTTCCACCGCAACCTCCTCGAGCGCGACACGACGATAGAACCCCGCCGCCCCCGTAACCCCGAACACATATCCCCCCCCGTCGTACTGCCCACAGTCGGCCTCGTTCTCCCCCCGATCGAAAGGGAACCGGTAGAACGGGTGCAACGCGATCCCCGTGGAATCGAGACGACCGGGAGCGGAGCCCTTCACGAGCTTCCCCGAAGCGGCCCCCGCATCCGGATCCGCATGAAGCGCTGCCACCAGCCGTTCGAGCGCTCCCGGCGCAAGCCGCGCATCCGCATTGAGCGTCAACACGAAGGGCGCAGAGGAAGCCCGAATCCCGATGTTGCTCCCCTCGGCGAAACCGAGGTTACACCCGTTTCGAATCACCCGTACCCGGTCCCGATACCCCGCCAGCAGATCGAGCGTCCCATCCGTCGAACCGTTGTCCACCACCACGACTTCCCGCACCACCCCACCCTGCACCAGAACCGAATCGAGGCACGCCGCAACCTCCCCGGCGCTGTTCCAGGTGACGACGATCACGGAGACGGATCGCTCGGGACGCAAGCGGCACTCTCCTCCCCCTTCAGCGGGCCGTGACCCCCCCAAAAAAATCTTCCCCCTTCTGAAGAGTCAGGAGAGAGCGGGAATGTATACATGTGCAATATATCGCACACCTTGCCCTCATCCCCCCTCCCCGCCACAAGGCGCAAGAAGTCCCTCCCACCATCCCCGATGCTCGCAATACCACCCCACCGTGGCACGCAGCGCCTCGGAAAAGGAATGGCAGGGAGACCACCGAAGCTCCCGGCGAATCTTCGTGGTATCGAGGGCATAACGGCGGTCATGCCCGGGCCGGTCTTCCACATACTCGATCATCGTCTCCGGTTTGCCGAGCGCTTCGAGGATCAGACGGGCGATCTCGATATTCCGCTTCTCCGTGCCCCCTCCGATGTTGTAGATCTCCCCCACCCGTCCCTCCCGGAGGATCCGTTCGAGCGCGATACAGTGATCGATGACGTAGAGCCACTCCCGCACGTGAAGACCGTCGCCGTAGAGGAGCAGCGATTCCCCCCGCAAGGCGCGCGTGATGAGCCGCGGAATCAGTTTCTCGGGATGCTGGTAGGGACCGAAGTTGTTCGAGGCGCGCGTGATGATCGCAGGGAAGTCGTAGGTGTGCACGAAGGAGCGGATCAGGAGGTCTGCCGCCGCCTTGCTCGCCGCATAGGGACTGCTCGGCGCATAGGGGGAAGCCTCGGTGAACTTGCCCGTGGGACCGAGCGAGCCGTACACCTCGTCCGTCGAGACCTGGAGGAAACGGGAGACGCCGTAGCGACGGGCCGCCACGAGGAGCGTGTAGGTACCCTGCACGTTCGTGTGGAGGAAGGCCCCTGGATCCTCGATGCTCCGATCGACGTGGGTCTCCGCGGCGAAGTTGATCACCGCGTCGATCCCGCGCCGAAGGATCTCCCCCACACAGACGGCATCCGCAATGTCTCCCTCGATGAAACGATGCCGGGGATCACCGGTGAGATCCGCGAGGTTGGAGAGGTTCCCCGCGTAGGTCAAAAGGTCGAGATTGAAAATCTCGATCCCCCGATCGGTACGGAGAAGATGACGAACGAAGTTCGAGCCGATGAACCCGGCGCCACCGGTGACGAGAACTCTCATGCCCTCCCCTCGGCACGACCGAAGGCCAGCAGACCAAACCCCAATAGATCGCGGGGGACCGCCGGCACCTCATCGGAGACCACTCCCAGCCGGCGAAGGTGCGCCTGGACTTCACCCGAGAGGAGCGAGGGGAAGGCATGGTGCATCCATCCCCCCCCCCGCCCGATGAAGAG
>CAZTSL010000096.1:0-18186 GCA_964616915.1 uncultured bacterium | reverse complement strand
CCGGCCAAATATCGACACCCCACCACCACGCCCCCCCCAAGGAGCACCCCCACCAGGGGGCGCCATCCCTCCCGAAAGAGCAGCGGCACGAAGAGGAGTGCCAGCCACGAGAGGGGAAGGGGAAGGAGTATCCCCCCAAGGAGAGGAACGAGGAGACGATCATGAAAACGAAACGCACAGACCCCGTAGAGGCAGAGCCAGAGAAGTCCCCGCAACGTCTCCGGGGTCGCAAGGTGCGAAGCATGGAGATGAAGCGGCGCAATGGCAAGGAAGAGGGCCGCCGCAATGGGTGAAAACCCCGACCGCCACGCCATCCATCCCAGAAACGCCACACTCGAGGCCCCGAGAAACGCACTCGCCAGGCGGTATGCCCGTAGCCTGAGCGGCGTGCGCCCCTCGAGGAAGGTGCGGTACGACTCGGCGGGTACCGCATCGAAGAGCAACCTATGGGCATGGAAGAGCGCACGATCGATGAGCGCACGCTCCAGCCGGCAGAGAGGGAAGGGGGAAGGCGTCTCCCATTCCTCGGGATGCCAGAAAACCCCCTTGTGCAGTCCGAAGTCGATCCCTCCCAGACGCAGGAGGAACGCAAACCCGACGACCGCAAGGAAGAAGAAACGCTCACGTCGTGGGAACGTCACGCAGATCCCCGGCGAGTGCAAGGGCGATCGCCGCCTCCTGCTCCGGCAAGAGGAGAGGCAGATCGTCCAGTGGGAAGTAGCGCGCTTGCGACACTTCTGGACTTGGCCGGAATTCCCCCCCCACGATCCGGCATCGGAAGACGAGATCGACGCGGCCATAGGGGAGGGCCGACTCCACGGTGAGCACCCCCTCGACTTCCGCCCTCAATCCCGACTCCTCATGGATCTCCCGGACGATCGCCTCCTTGGCCCGCTCCCCCCGCTTGAGCCACCCCGTGGGGAGCCCCCACGGAATCTTGCGGCGGTACGTATGCTCGAAGAGGAGCACTCGCGGTTCCCCCCCCTCCTTCCGATCGAGGACCACCGCCACGAGACCGACGAGAAAGTGGGGATTGAGCAGATGCGTGAGCAGCCAGTGGAAAGGAGGCGGAAGGTAACGCCAGATGAAGAGGAGAATCCGCATCCCATCCCTCAGAGATCGACGAGTTTGGCGATGATCTCCTTCATGATCTCGCTCGTCCCTCCTCCGATCGTGAGGAGGCGCACATCGCGGAAGGCTCGCCCGATGTGGTACTCCGTCACGTAACCGTATCCGCCATAAAACTGCTGGCAGTCGTAGACGACGCGCTGGGCGAGGTCGCCGGCGAAGAGTTTCGCCATCGAGATCTCCTTCACGCAGTATTCCTTGCGGTTGAAGAGATCGACGGCGCGGTAGGTGAGCTGCCGGGCGGCCTCGAGGGCGGTGAGGTGTTCCACGAAGCGGTGACGCCATACCTGGAACTTGACGATCGGGCGGCCGAATGCCTCACGGGTGCGCCCGTACTCGATCGCCTCCTCGATCATCTGCTGCATCCCGGCCACGGCACCGATCGCTGCGATCAGGCGTTCCCCCTGAAAGTTCGTCATGATGTGGTAGAAGCCCTGGTTCTCCTCCCCGAGGAGATAGCGCGCAGGGATCTTGCAGTCCTCGAAGAAGAGTTCCGCGGTGTCGGAGGAGAGATTGCCGATCTTCTTGAGCTTCTTTCCGACGTGGAAGCCCTTGACGTCGGTAGGGAAGGTGAAGAGGCTGATTCCGCCGTATCCTTCACCCCCGGTGCGGGCGGCCAGGGTGATGAAGTCGGCGCGGGTGCCGTTGGTGATCCAGGTCTTCTGGCCGTTGATCACGTAGTCGTCGCCGACCCTGCGGGCCGTGGTGCGGATGTTGGCGACATCGCTTCCCCCCCCCGGTTCGGAGATGCCCAGTGCCGCGATCTTCTCTCCGGCCACGGCGGGGGCGAGGAACACCTCCTTCTGTTCTTCGGTGCCGATCTCCGCGATGATCGGGGTGGCCATGTCGCTCTGGACCATGAGCGCCATATTCACCCCCGCGTTCCGGGAGTGGACGAGTTCCTCGGCATAGGCGGTCGTGAACCACCAGTCGAGGCCGCTTCCCCCGTACTCGGGGTCCACCCGGATGCCGAGGAGTCCGAGGTCGGCGGCCCGTTTGAAGACCTCCCGCGGGAAGATCCCCGCTTCGTCCCATTCCTCGGCGTGGGGTGCGAGTTCCTTCTCTGCGAAGTCGCGCACCGTCTTGCGAAAGAGCCGATGCTCTTCGGTAAAATTGTCGTGTGCATTCATGGGTACTGATCTCCTGCGCTGCGTTTCATCTTCCCGCTTCGTTGGGGATGGGGGGATCGAAGCGGCCGTTCCGATCCACGTCGATCCAGATCGGATTCGTGAAGGCAAAGGGAAGGGGCGGAGGATCACTCGCCGAAAGGACTGGAAGGAGCGGGCGATCCCCCTCCGCGATCACGATGAGCCAGGTATCACGCTCGAAGGAGAAGGTCTCCGCCACCGAAAGACGCACGACCCCTTCCGTGGCTTCGAGGTCGAAGTCGGCCAGGGCTTCTCCGTTGCCAAGGAGGCGCACCCGATCGACAGCGATCCAGGGGGGGGCTTCCACCCGGATCGTGAGCGTAACGCCCCCCTCTGCCGGCTGAGGGACGAGGTCTCCCACGTGCCCCCCCCCCGCAGAGAAGTGGATCATCGGTCCCGAAGAGACGACGACCCGATGGGCCCGGATCGCCGAAACGAGGCGTGCGTCGGTCAACTGGGCGGGATCGTCGGAGCCTACGAAGACGAAGTTGCGCGGATAGCCGACCTCATCGGCTTCCACCTGATGGGAGTCGGAATTCCCCGTCGCCGTATAGACGATCCCACGGTCGAGGAACGCCATCCAGTCGTGAAAGACCGACGAGCGCGCCTTGGGCCCCGCCTCCAGGCCATAGAGTTCCTTGGAGTTCAACACCTCGATGGCGTCGAAGTTCGGGTCGAAGGCGGGATGGGCCGCCACCATCGTCTCCGGATCGAGGAGACCATGGTTGAAGTAGCCCATCGTCGGTTCCCGCGGGTGATTCACCTGGATCAGTTCATCCCCGGGTGCGGCATGGATGTCGGCGAAGAGATCGGAGGGGAGCCCCACCGGATTGACCCGTTCTGCTGCCGGATCGAGGGGAAAGGCGTTGAAGTGCCCCCACGAGGCGGTCGTGATCTCGTTGCCGACCACGGGGTGCAACCAGGCGGTCACCCCCAGCCGTTCCACCTCGGGGGTATAGTCCGTCACCTGGTTGTGGTCCGTGGCCACGGCGATCTCCACCCCCTCCCCCACGAGGGTCACGATCCGGTCTTCCAGCGGCGTCTTCGAATCGAAACTGGGGGCGGCGTGGATGTGGAAATCCCCCGAGAGATAGCCTCGGGTATCCACGACCCGTGTCAGCGTCCCTTCGAGAAGTACCTCCTCCTCCCCCGTGATCTCGAAATCGCGTTCCCCGATCCCGTACTCGATCCCCCGGGAGAAGACCGCGCGGTAACGCCCCCGCGCAAGCGCGACCGCTCCGCTCCCCGTCGTCGAGTACACGATGTTCCCCGATCCCGCAGCGCTCGTCGAGGAACCGAAATCGGGATCAGGGGTTCCCTCCCGCCCGAGGAAAGTGACCTTCGCCGGAAGGGGCGCGCCCCCTTCGTCGCGCACCACGAAGCGCACCCGTCCCATCGGTTCCTCGCACGCCCCTGGCGAGAGGAGCAGGAAGAGGCCGAGAAGCAAGATCCCCCCCACCCACTTCGTCGTGACCGATCGCTTCATCGTACCTCCCTCTACGGGACGGGCCCCTCCGAGCATCTGGACACCGCGTCTCCCCTTCCCCGCACCCCCATCCTGCGACGAAATCGAGAGCGCCCTGGTGAATGAATCATCATTCACCAGGACGAAATTCAGGATAGCAGATGGCTCACCGGAAAGTCAATCGGGAGCGACAGCGGGACCACACGTCAGCATTGTGGTGCCCGTTTCATTGGAGTCGAAGAGCGGTTCCCGAGGAGCTGTGGGCGGAGGGGGCACGGCTCCCAAGGTCCCACTTCGATGATGTGGAGCCCGTGGGAGGTTGGCACTTTCCCCCGAACGTGGCAGAATGGAGGGAAAGGGTGAAACGGCAGACCGGAAAGCGGGAAAAGATGGAGATGGAGAGAGCGATGAGGATCTGGGGGAGAAGAGATCGACAGGCGCGGTTCATGGTGGGGCTTGCGCTCCTCTCATTCCTTTACGGTGCGCTCCCCGCGGCGGCAAAGGGGAAGGCTGAGGCCTGGCACGTGGAGAGCCCCTGGATCATCGATCCGGCGGGACGGGTGGCGATCTTCCACGGCGTCAACATGATGAACAAGCAGGCGCCCTATCTCCCCTCGATCGGCGACGCGGATATCGAACGGGTGGCGGGATGGGGGATGAACATCGTGCGATTCGGCATCTTCTGGGCCGCGCTCGAACCGGAACCCGGCGCCTTCAACGAGGCCTATCTCGCCGAGGTGGAGCGTTTCCTCGACCGTTTCCATGCGGCCGGCCTCTTCGTGCTCCTCGACATGCATCAGGACGTCTACGGCGAGAAGTATGGGGGGGATGGGGCGCCGGTGTGGGCCGCGATCGATGATGGGCTCCCCTTCCGGCCCAAGCCCTTCTGGGGACTCGACTACTTCACACGGGCGGTGATCCGGGCCTTCGACAACTTCTGGGACGACGTGCCTGGGCCCGACGGCGTGGGACTCCAGGAGCACTTCGCCCGTAACTGGCGCAGGGTGGCCGAACGTTTTCGCGACCATCCCGCCCTCCTCGGCTACGACCTCTTCAATGAGCCCTACTTCGGCTCTCACGGATTCGTGACCGGAAAGTTCGAGCGGCGCTACCTCCAACCCTTCTACGAGCGGGCGATCCGGGAGATCCGGGAGGTGGACGACCGCAACGTCGTCTTCTACGAGCCGAAGATCACGAAGGACTTCGGAACGCGCTCCCAGATCGGGCCGATGCCCTTCGAGAAGCTCGGCTGCGCCTTTCACGTCTATTGCCTCTTCGGCCATCCCGAAGAACTCTACCGCGAGAAGACGTGTACGGAGATGGAGGAACAGGTCTTCGAGACGTCCCTTCGCGAGGATCTCCGAAACGGCGTGACCTGGTTTCTCGGCGAGTTCGGCGCATCGGACAACCTCACCGATTTGCGTCATGTCGCCGAACTGGCGGACCGCTACATGGTGAGCTGGACCTACTGGGCCTACATGGTCGATCCCGATCTGCTCGGTCTTCCGGACGAGCATCTCCTCGACGCGGAGGGGCGGGAGAAGCCGAAGGTCGATCTCCTCGTTCGGGCCTATCCCCGGGCGATCGCGGGAACGCCGATCGCGTTCGGCTTCGACCCCGATACGCGCCGTTTCCATCTCACCTACCGCAAGGATCGAGAGACCACACTTCCGACCGAGATCCATCTTCCCGTTTCCCGCCACTACCCCGAGGGGTTCACCCTCGAGATCTCGGGTGCGGAGGCCTCCTTCGACGAAGCCCGAAGCCTCCTCACCCTCTTCCACGAAGCGGACGGCGGCCTCGTACGCGTCACGGTCCTGCCGCAGAATGGCTCGTGAGGGGGGGCGTTTTCCCTGACCGGCGCGGGCGTCTCCCCCGATCGGAAAGGGATCCCCACCAGGCCAACCCCAAAGATCAATACCTCGACGACGACCAACGTAGGGAGGAATGGATGAAAGCCGTGCAAATGTTTTTCTGGGGGGGGGTGGTGTCTTTCGTCGTCACCGGAACCCTTGCCGCTGCCCCGATCGAACGTCCCGCAGACCCGGTCGTGCTCACCGGCGCGGCCCTCCCTTCCCTGCTCCATCTCCCCCCCGATGAGATCGTGGCCTTCCGGTATGCGGGGGGATGGACGCAGATCCCGGTCCAGATCGACGAGCGGGCATGGGTGGACTTCGGGGATATCTACCACGACATCGAGGCGACCGACTGCCAGTATTGCGCGGACCTGGCGGGAAACGTCTTCCCGGTCTATACCGATCCGGAAACCTATACGGGGCCCGACCCCGATCCGACCTTCGACGAGGATGACGAACTCGTCTTCATGGCCCGGGACGCGGGGGAGAAGGCTGCCCCCTTCCCCGCGCCGGAGGGGGTGTTTCCGGGGAGCGGCGTGGAGATCACCCTGCGCGATCCCCTCGATGGGGGGGAGGGGTACGTCTATCTCTTCCGGCAAGGGGGGGGGCTCGATCCCGGCGCCGGGACCACGTACCTCACCTATGCCTTCGTGCTCCTCTCCGGAGACTACCGGGAGACGTACGACATCGCCGGGAACCCCGCGATCGCACAGGGGCCGGCGAACCCGGAGGATTCTGCCGCCGAGAGCCCCTTCTATCGCCACCACTTCAGCGACCGCTGGATCAGCGACGAGATCGAGATCCTTGCCGGAGGGGCCAGTGGGGTCGATATCCTCGATCGTCACAAGAACCTCTTTGCACCGGATGTGTGCAGCCGTCAGGAGGAATCGTTCTCCGCGCAGGAGGGGGCCTTCATCGCGAACAAGAGCGGACCGGTGCGCGCGATCCGCTCCTACGTGGGGGCCAACAGCGGCCCCCTGACCCAGCGGGACCACCTCTTCTACGACCGGCGCGAGGAGATCGTCTCGATCCTGCGGGTTCATCCGATCCCGGGGATGATGGACTTCTTCGACTACGCGATCGAGGCCGCGGGGATGACCTACCACAACAGCCGCAATCGGGAGGGATTCCCGATCGATGGAATCCCCGATGCGCCGCAGGCCGGGTTTCCCGAATGGGAACTCGTCACCGGCACCCCCGGTTCGCTGACGATCGTCCCCCGTCTCGTGACCGATCTCGACTTCTCCCCCACCTCCTACTACCTCGACGATGCCTCCCCCGACGTGCCGCAATGCACGGGGGACGACATGGCGATCGGCGCAAGTGGCGTCTGGATCGACGAGGATATCGCCAACACCGACCCAAGGGTGGGGGAAGCGGCCCACCTTCAGGCGGTCCGGGTCCTCTTCTTCGACGCACCCGGATTGAGCCCGGACGACGCGCAGCAGCGGTGGGCATGGGTGGCCAACCCCCTCGAGATCTCGATCGCGCCCCTTTCCGACTGCCGCCCCGAGGAACCATCCGATTCCGACGGAGACGGGATCGATGACCTCTGCGACAACTGCCCCATGGTCGCCAACGCCGATCAGAGCGATGGAGACGGCGATCTCGTCGGTGACGCATGCGACAACTGCCCCCTCGTGGGGAACCCCTCCCAGGAGGACGGGGACGGCGACGGCCTCGGAGATCCTTGCGATCTGTGCAAGGAGGACGACACCCCGGAAAGCGCCGATGGCGACGGCGATGGGATCGGAGACCTCTGCGACAACTGCCCGCAGCGCTTCAATCCGCTGCAACCGGACGCGGATGGGGATGGCCTCGGGGACCATTGCGACAACTGCCCCCAGGTGGCCAATCCCGATCAGTCGGACCGCAATGGAGACGGGGAGGGGGATGCGTGTGAACGGATCTCCTGCCAGACCTTCTCTCCCGGCACCCCATCGTTTCTCGCCCTCCTGGCCCTCCTGCCCCTCGTTCTCCTGCGGAGCCGGAAGGGGTAGACCTCAGCCGGAGGCCTGCTTGATCGGGGGGAGACGGGTCTCTCCCCTGCCAGAGCCAGGGGCGATCTCCACCTCAGCGGGGAATCTCGTAGGCCTTGATGACGGGCATGTGCTGCATCCCGGGGACATGGGAGTCCTCGTACTCGACCGGCTCGGGAAGGGGCGTATGGACGTAGCTGTCGAAGACGAGCCCTTCGGGGAAGAGCGCGCCGTCGAGTTCGAGGGGGACGTGCCGCGCATCGAGGAGATCGTTGGGCATGACCCAGTCGTAGGGCTTGGTCCGCGGCTCACTCGTGTTCATGTTCCCTTCCGGATCGACCGGAATGTGATCGAAAGGATCGAGGAAGGCATCGAAGGTGTCGAAGGCGGGCTCCTCCATCGAACGGATGTTCGTGTCGCCGCCCACGGCAATGTACTCGTCGGGATCGAAGTGTTCCGCAACGAGGGCCTCGATCGCCTCGGCCTGCGCGTTGCGGGTCTCGATGAGGCTCCCCCCACTGACGAGGTGCATGCTGACGACCTGGAGGTCGATCTCTCCCGGAAGGTCGATGATGGCCCAGGCGAAGTCACGGTCGGGGGTGAGATCGTCCTTCCACTCCCCCGCGGCACGGATCGGATAGCGGCTCACGATGCCGTTGGGGATGTTCTCCCGCCCCGGTTCCACATAGTAGGAGAACTCCGAGCCGAATGCCCGGTTCACGAATTCCCGCAGCGTCCCCCCCTCGTAGTTGAACTCCTGGATGAGGACGACATCGGGCTCGAGGGCCTGGAAGATCCGGATGCCGGGATCCTCGTAGGCCGAATGGTCGCCACTCGTGATGTTCGCGGACATGATCCGCACGATTTCGGTCGAGCCGCATCTCCCCGGTCCCGAGGCGATCGCTGCGACCACGATCCAAAGAAGCATTCTCTTCACGTCGTACTCCTCGATCTCCCTTTCGTTTCCGACCGGTCGGCGTTACGGGGAGAGCGTGCACCGCCGACACCTCCCATTCTAGCGGGAGAAAGGGGAGAGATCAATTTCTCCCTGGCATTTCCCCCCTCGATCGGGTAGAATTCGGGAAGAGGAGTTCTTCCCCCCGTCACCTGGAATGTGACGGGTATGGTCGTCCCGGACGAAAAGAGGGATGGAATCGAAGATGGAGATGATCGTTTGTAAGGCATGCGGCTTCGAGAATCCGCCCGGTCAGAAGTATTGCGAGGAGTGTGCAGGGGAACTCCCCCTTCCAGGTCTCTCCGCCGATGGAGCACACGGTATGCGTATCTGCCCCGAGTGCCGGGCGGAAAACGAGCAGGAGGATCGCTTCTGCGCGGCATGCGGCTTCTCCTTCGAGGAGGAGCGATCGAGCCGCCCCACCGCCCCAATCGCGGCGGAACCGGCCAGCGCCCCCCCCAAGGATGGGGAAGAGCATTGGATGGGACGCGTCAAGCTCGTCGTCGAACAGGGGATGACGGTGGGAAAACAGTTCATCCTCAATGACCCGGAGATTTTGATCGGCCGGGAGGACGAGGAGACGGATCACTACCCCGACATCGATCTGACGAACGAGGACGATGGCTATGTCCATCGGAGTCATGCCCGGATCCGCTTCGAGGGAGATCGGATCATCCTGGCCGATCTTGGAGGTGTGAACCGGACCTACCTGAACAATCGTCCCTTGCCCGCCAACGGGACCGCGGAGATCTCGCCGGGGGACAAGATCCGCCTCGGGAAGGTCGTATTGCGGCTGCTCCCCCTCTGAAGCGTGGAAGAGCGAGGTTCTCGATGATGCGGCATGCGTTTCTCCTGCGCATCTTCCTCCTCCTCTTCTTCCTGGCACTGGGAGCAGCTTGTGGGGAGTCGGGACCCGGGGCGATCCTGATCGTCTTCGATGCCTCCCAGAGCATGATCTCCGACATCGACTATGAGACCGGGGATCTGATCGACGTCAACCATGAGAAGTTCCTTCATGCGCTCAATGCGGTCGATCGATACCTCGAAGGGTTGCCGGAGGAGACGCCGGTAGGGTTGCGGACCTTTGGGGACGCGGCGTACTGCGTGCCGGGCGATCCAACGGGGTCGCGGCTCGAGGTGCCGATCCAACCGGGGGGAAAGCGCCTGGTTCAGGCCCATCTCAGCCGGATCTCCCCCTTCGGCGGCACGGATATCGCGGGCGCCCTCACCGGAGCGATCGACGATTTCGCCGGCATCCCCGGGAAGAAGACGCTCGTGCTCATCAGCGACGGGCGGGGCAACGACCCCCAGGCCGATCTGGCGGCGGCCCGGCGCCTGGCCGAGCGCTATCCCGAACTGACCGGCCACATCGTCTCCCTCGAGGCGGATGCCGAGGGGCAACAGGAGTTGAACGAGCTGGCCCGGATCCTGGGGGGGAAGTTCCGCCAGACGACGCGCAATACCCTGACCGCCGCCTTGATCGAACTCGAAGGGGAAGGACGCGCACCCACCCCGCTCACGACGGCCTGGAATGCGGTCTTGCCCCTCTTCATCCTCGGAGGGGTCGTCCTCGTCCTGTGGGGGGTCAAACGCCGCTATCCACATCTCTACGCCGGGGCGCTCCTCCCCGCCGGGGGAGGGGTCGTGGCGTGGATCCTCACGGAACCGATCGTGCCTCCGGCCCAGACCACGCTGTGGCGGGGCATCCTCCAGATGGGCCTCTACAGCGGCATCGTCGGTGCGGTCCTGGGGGGAGTACTCGGCGGGGCGGAGGGGTTCCTCAACCGGACCTGGCGACGGGCATGGTTCGACGGCCGCCGGATGATCCTCGTCGGTCTCCTCGGCGGAATCGCCGGGGGGATGGTGGGGCAGGGCGTCTATGCCGCCCTCTCCGGCTACCGATGGATCGGCTGGGGGATCGTGGGCACCGCAATCGGCGCCGTTCCGGGGATCGCCGCCGGAATGAGGCGGCGCGCCGCCCGCGGTGCGCTCGCCGGACTGCTGGCCGGGATCGTGGCGGGGATGCTCTTCGATCCACTCGTCCTCTTTCTCGCATCGAGTGCACGGATCTTCGAGCAAGGACTCGGCTCCAGCTCGCAGCACCCCCTCCTCTCTCCCATCGTCTCCCTCCTGGGCAAAGGGCACTTGAGCCGCCTCTTCGCACTCATGCTGATCGGCTGGGGGGTCGGGATCGCGGTCGGAATCGCCGAGGAGATCGCCAAGGTCGCCTGGCTCATCCTGGCCCGCGGGGAGCCGGAGGGGCGCCGCTTCATCCTCGAGAAGGGGGAGAGCTGGATCGGCTCGAACGAACGCGCCGACGTTCCCCTCTTGGGCGATCCAGCGGTGCGGGACCGCCATGCCGTGATCCGGCGGGAGGGGGACCGCTTCGTGATCGTCGCCCTGGGGGATGCCCCCCTCTTCGTCGGGGGGGAGCGGGTTTCGCAGCGAACCCTGGCCACCGAGGATCTCATCGATATCGGAGAGTTCCGTCTGATCTTCCGGGAACGGCGGGGAGAAGTGGGGGCTGACGCCCCCGAGGAGGGAGACGCAGAGCCCCTCGCCGCTTTCCCATCTCCTGTGATTTCCCCACCGGAGGGGGAAAGGAAACGACCTCCCGCACACGTTGCGGACGATGCACGAGCAGATCCCCACCCGGTGCGGGGAGAAGGGAAGAGCGCGGCGCCCCCGCCCGCCCGCCCCTGGGGCTACCTCCTCCAGGGAGATCGCAGCTTCGATCTCTCCAAGAGGGAGATCGTCATCGGCCGCGAGGAGGGGGACATCCTCCTCTCCGATCCCTCCGTCTCCCCGAGACATGCGCTGATCAAACGGATCCGCGGAGAGGTCTTCCTCTACGATCCCTGGAGCGAGCAGGGAACCTACCTCGACGGTGCCCGCATCACGAAGAAGACGCCCTTGACCGACGGCGCGAAGGTCACCTTCGGGAAGGTCCCCTGCCGGATCTTCCTCAAGCAAGGGTGAACGGGCGAGAGCCCCTCGACCGCGTGCGGCGAGCCGCGTCCGGACGCCTCCAAAGGAGACCGGTGGCCCGCGTGTCGGCCACGAGACGGCCCCACATGGGCGACTTGCCTCCCCTCTGCCACGAGCAGCTCTGCACCCCTCCCCCGCCGTACCCCCGGTCGCTCTGTGGCCCTACTCCTCTGCCTTGTCCACCCGTTTCGCCACGAAGGTGCCGTTGGGCTGATGGAAGACGGCCTCGACGACCTTTCCTGACGCGTCGTTGCGAAACTCCAGGGTGTAGCCCTCGAGATCCGCGATCTGGAAGGTCTGTTCCCGCAGAGGGGATAGGGGATAGGGGGGTTGTCCCGGCACGATGGCGATGAGCGTCCCATCCTCCCGCAGTTCGATCTCGATCCGCTGGGTCATGATCTGGTAGGTTCCCACGAAGCGCTCGAGGAAGGCCCGTTCCTTCATCGCCTCCTCGGGAACCCGCCGGAACTCGATCGGATCGACACTGGGCTCGAGCGGAATCGTGAGACGGTCGATATGCCCCTGCGCATCGTAGAAGAAGGTGACCTTCTGCTCCCCCAGCGGGTCGAGGGGATCCTTCGGAAGCTCGAAGATGTCGTAGTGGAAGTGCTCGAGCGTGGCCTTCGTGGCATACCGCTCGAAGTGGAGCGCGCCGTCGGAAAGCGTGATCCGGACCCTGCCGTAGGCCGGATGTTCGTAGGTGCCGGTATAGGCCTCCAGGGGATGGGAGGGGGATGTCCCCTCCACGCGTCCCGTCTCCTTCCTTGCCGCCTTCCTGGCCTGTTCCCCGGCTTCGTGCCGCTTGCGGAACCGTTCGTTCCAATCGATCGGTTCGAGGCCGAGGAGCCGATCGATCACGTCGAAGGTCACGATCGTGGGGAGGGGATTGTTCCCCGATTTGTTCGTCAGGACGATGATGCCGATATCCTTCTCTGGCAGGAAGGTGAGCAGGGAGATGAACCCGTCGATGCCGCCGCCGTGCTGAACGATCTCGTTGCCGCGGTACGTGGAGATCATCCATCCCATCCCATAGCTCGTGTGGCCGACCTCTTCGAAAGCACGGGGGAGCGGCATGACCATCTGAGGGGTCTGCATCATCCGGGCGGCGTTCTCGGAGAGGAGCCGTTTCCCCTCCCACACCCCCCGGTCGAGATGGAACCGGACGTAGCGGATCATCTCGGAGACGCTCGCGTTGATCGCACCGGCCGGGGCGACGTTGCTGGCGGAACGATAGGGGATACGCCGGATTTCGCCATCGATCTCGGTATAGGGGCGGGCGCAGTTCTCCCCCCGCGCCATCTCCTCCACGGAGAAATTCGCGTGCGTCATCCCGAGCGGCTCGAGGATCCGCTTGCGCGTGAAGTCCTCCCAGCGCATCCCGGTGATCTTCTCCGCGATCCGACCGGCCACCATGAACATCAGATTCTGGTACTGCCATGCGGAACGAAACTCCTCGCTCTCCTCGAGGTAACGGAGCTTCTCGTAGAGTTCGTCCCGCGAGATCGAGGCTCCGTACCAGACGAGATCGTGACGGGGCAGGCCGCTCCGGTGCGTCACGAGGTCGAGGGGGGTCATGAAGCGCGTGGCGATCGGATCGTGGAGCCGGAAGTCGGGGAGGTAGTCGAGCACGTGCTTCTTCCAGTCGAGCTTCCCCTCGTCGGCGAGCATCCCGAGCCCGGTGACGGTGAAGGACTTCGTGATCGATCCGATCGCAAAGAGGGTGTCGGCATCGGCGGGGCGTCGCGCCTCGAGGTCGCGAAATCCGTAGCCCCGGGCGTGGACGATCTTCCCCTGCCAGGTGACCGCCACGGCCGTGGCCGGAACCTTCCATTCCCTCAGGAGCGATTCGACGAAGGTCTCGAAACCCTCCAGTTCCGGAACGATCCGCTCCGCTTTCCCGAAGATCCGTGCGGTGTCGAGCACCCTTTCGATGAAGGTGTCGAGATCCTCCTCGATCGGCGTCTGGAGGACCTCCTCGATGAAGGTGTCGAGGTCGTCGGGTGGGGAGGGGGGGATTTCCTTGGGCTGCTCCGCCGCCGTGGGATTCTCCCCTTCCGGTGGAGGCGCGTTTTCATGCATCCCGGCGTAGAGCGGGGGGAGGAAGAACGAAAGGATGGATGCGATCACGAAGAGTCGGTAAAAAATCCGCTTCACGGTGCTACGCCTCCCTCGAAATTTTCGCCCCGGGCAAGGGCTTCGGCGACGACAAGGGGACCCCTCGTCCCCTCCTCACGGTGCAAGATAACCCGATGGGAAGGCGGCGTCAAGAAAATCCAGCCCTCATCGTTGTGGATCGAGGTCTTGATTCCAGGCGGGCATTTCGCTAAGTTGGGCGTCGGGCGGGTTGTGGCGCTCCAGGATTCCGGAAGGAACGAAGGCGCCGAGGGAGGACGAATGGACGAGGATGCAAAACTCCTCAAATGGTCGGGCTATCTCGTGGCCACCCTCCTGGCGGCGCTCGTGTTGCTCTTCTGCTTCCTCTCCTTCTTCTTTCCGGCCAATATCGTGGCCCGGCGTGTGGGCACGTTCGTCGAGGGGAAGAGTGGGGAGGCGTTCGTGGTCCGGGATGCGCACTTCTCCCTCCTCCACGGTCTCGTCCTCGAGGGGGTCGAAGTGGGCACCCCCCCCTTCCTGCGCGTCTCGCGGATGGCGCTGCGCTATACGCTCGCCGATCTCCTCCAGGGGCGGATCCGGTTTACGGAGGTGGCCCTGATCGCGCCGGAGGTTCGGCTCGTGGCGGTCGATGGCCGTTGGAATGCCCTCCGCTTTCTCGCACGCCTCACGGCAGGCGAGGAGGAGGAATCGCCACCGGAAGGGGAGAAGGCGTGCCCTCGGGAGGAGGAAGGAACGCCCCCCTTCCTCCTCCCGATCGGCATTGAACTTTCGCGGCTGGAGATCCGGAATCTCGCCTTCTCCCTCGACCGGGGGGAGCGCTTTGCGCTCTCGGGGGTCACGCTCACCGCTTCCGGGGAGATCTCCAGCCGGCGCCGCGCGCTTCGGGTGAGACTCCGCAGCGATGGCGAGCCGAACGATCTCGAGGTCGTGCTCCCGGGCCGTCTGCGGGCCGGCGGGGCGCTCTTTCTCGACCTTCGCGGGGAGACGAATCTCGAGCGCGTCTCGATCACGGGACGGCTCGGGCTTACAAAAACCCATCTGACGCTCGGCGAAGAGAAGGGAGAATTCCCTCCCCTGGCGATCGCCTTGAGCGCAGCGGGAGAACCGGCCTCGGGGAGATGGCGGGTCTCCACCTTCCGTGCCGATCTCGCCGAACTCGGCCATCTCGCGGGCAGAGGGGAGGTGACGCAGGGGGAAGGCATCGGGTTTGCCTTCGAGGAGGGGGAGATGGAACTCGATCTCGCACGGTTGCGGGAGGTCACCGCCCCCTTCCTCCCCTGGCCGCTCGAACTCGAGGGACGACTCTCCATGCGGGGGATGGCGGTGAAGGGGAATCGCGATGCTGCCGGTACGAAGGCGACGCTTCGGGGGGATCTCCGTTTCGCGGGGATCTCGGGGACTTTCCCCCCCCTTCCTCCCGATCGGCCCTACGGCGTTTCGATCGGGCGCCTCGATGGCGGGGTGAACCTCACCGCTCTTCGTCTCTCCATCCTTCCTGGGGTTTCCCCCCGCTTCTCCGCGATCGAGGGGGATCTTGACCTCGATCTCCGGGATCTTCATTTCGAGAGCGCCGATGCGGGGGGATCCGTGGAGGACGTCGGCATGGATCTCCATCTCTCGCCGGAAGGGGAGGAGGGGATCGCGCTTCGGGGGGAGACGACCCTGCGCGGGGGGCGCCTTCTCCTTGCCGATGGGCGTCGCGCGGAAACGGATGCCACGATCGGGATCGATGCCATGCTCGATCCGGTGGCGGGGCGCCTGCGGCTCGGAGGGGTGCGCTTCCGGCTCGGGGAGGTGCTCGAAGGGCGGGTGCGCGGCCGGATCGACGCCCTCGCAGAACGCGCCGATCTCTCCCTGGGCGTGAAACTCCACCCCTCCACCCTTCGCCGGGATTTCGCCGGCCTTCTTCCTCCCATCCCCCCCACCCTTTCGGGGACGCTGACGGGGGAAGGGAAAATTGCCGGGAGGCTCGACGATCTCCACTTCCAGGGCCAGATCGCTCTCTCCGACGGCGCGCTTTCGCTCCCCGCCACCGGGTCGTTCTCAGGTCTCTCCGGGACACTCTCCCTCGAAACCCGGCTTCGCCGGGGGGGAAAGGCCCCCTACCGGATCAGGGATACCACGGGTGCGCTCGTCCTGGCACTTCGCCACTTTCGAATCGAAGGGGGAACGTCGCAGGGGGGGGAGACCCAAACGATCGGCGGGGAGGATGTGCGATGGACCCTCGGGATCCATCTTCCCGGGGAGATCGAGGAGGGGGGGACCTTCGAGACGCGTATCGACACATCGAGGCTCCACCTGCCGGTGGAGGGAGACCCGGACGCGCTCCCCTTCTCCTTGGCCGCCCATGGCACGATGGCCAGAGAGCGTCTGCGGATCGAATCGCTCTCGATCGCGCTGGCCGATCTCTTCGCGCTCGATGCCCAGGGGACGCTCTCCCTTCCCCAGCGGACATTTGCCCTCGCTGGCCGGGTTTCCGGCATCGATCTCGGGGGGCACGCGGGTCGATTCCTCCCCCTCTCCCCCCCCCCGGAGGTGCTCTCGGGCGGCGTGTCGGTCATCTTCTCCGCGGAGGGGGACCTCCCCGAGGGAGGGGTTCCCCTGGAACGATGGCCCCTTCGTCTCTCCGTGAGCGCCACGATCGAAGACTTCGGGTTTGCATGGAAGGGGAAGCGAGCTTCGGAGGGAACCGTTCACCTCACCCTCTCCGGATCGCCCGGAAACCTGGACACCAGCGCGCGACTCTCCCTCGCCCACCTCGATATCGCCGGGCTCATGCCCATTTCCGGGCTCTCCCTCACCGGTGGGGCGCGCATCGAGAAGCTTTCGAGCGTCCATCTCGGGGGGGTGGCGCTCGAAACGGTGGAGCCGCGGGCGAAACTCGACTTCGGCAGAGGGCTCACGCATCACTTCGCCCCGCCCCCCGCCTCCCCGTGGGGGGGGATCGAACTCACCGAAGACGTTCCCCTCGAGGTCACGATCGAGTTCCCGCCCACCTCGATCGGGGAGACGCGGTTTTCGGGGAAGGTCACGCTGGCGCAGACCCTCTCGGCAGTGACGGGCGAGCGGTTCAGGATCGCGGGACGGCTCGGCGTTCGCGGTCTGATGATGGAGAAAAGCGGTGTTCGCCTCTCCGACCTGGCGATCGATCTCCCCTTCCGCGAGGAGATCGAGGTCGGCTCGGAGGGGGTGACGCTTCCCACATCGAAGCGTGACAGCGCACCGGTCCTCGAGTTCGTCTACCCCTACCTCCAACCCTTCCTGCGGGAGAAGGGGCGCCTGTCGCTGCGGGAGATCCGGATCGAGACCGCGGCGTTTCCCCGTCCCCTCTCGGTGCAGGATCTCTCCTGCGCGCTCCGTCTCGATGGGCGTCGTCTCTCGGTCCGGGATCTCTCCCTTTCGCTCCTCGACGGTACCGTCATCGGGGATCTCTCCCTCGATCTGGCGCCCTCCGCTCCCCGTCTGGAGATCGAACTCGAGACGACGGGACTCGATCTTGCCGACTTCCTCCCCGAGGGGGGGATGCGGGGGGAGGAGACCCGGATCAACGGCGTGCTGCACCTCCGTTTCGCAGGGGGGGAAGGTCTCCCTGCGGATCCGGAACATTTCGTCGCCTGGCTCGAGGAGGGCGAGATCGCGATCACGCGGATCGGAAAGCGCGCGCTCGACCGTCTCCTCTTTGCGCTCGATCCGGATGCGCTCAACCCATCGATCGTGGGATTGCGCAGGAACCTCAAACTGGGGGGAATCCGTCCGAGTCTCGTGCGGATCTCGATCCGGCATGGTCAGTTGACGATCTCGGTGCGACTCAAGGCCGCGCAGTTTCAGGGGTACGTGCTGCACGTCCTCTCCGGTTTCGGCCTCCTTCGGGAACACACGATTCCTCGGATTCCGGTGAGCCGGTTGGTGAAGATCTATGGCAAGCGGTAGGCATATCGACACGATCGTGATCCTTCTCCTGTTCGGGCTCTATCTCGTGACGTCGTGCCCCACGATCTATCTCGGGGACAGTGGGGAACTCGTCACGGCCGCCTATGGACTGGGGATCGCGCACCCGCTCGGTTTCCCCTTCTACGCGCTCCTGGCCAAATGTGCGACCTTGCTGCCGCTGGGGGACATCGCCTGGCGGATCAACCTCCTCTCCGCGCTCGGGGCGGTGTGCAGTGCGGGGGGGCTGGCCGTGGTCGTGAGGCGTCTGAGTGGGGGGGACCGGGGGGCGGCCCGTTTCGCGGCGCTCCTCTTCGGGGCTTCGGCGACGCTCTGGGCGCAGGGGGTGATCGCCCGGACCTATACGATCTGCGCGGCCTTTGCGGTTCTTCTCCTCCTCGTGGTGACCGGAGAGGAGGAGGAGCGCAGCGCTCTCCTTTTCCCTTTCCTCCTTGGGGTCTCCGTAGCGCATCATCTCCTCACGATCGTGCTCGCCCCCCTCTTCCTGTCGCGCAGGTCGTTGTGGTCTCCCCGTCGCCTGGGGGTGAAGGTCGCCTTCTTTCTCCTCGGGTTTTCCCTCTACCTCTACCTTCCGTTGCGGGCGGGGCGGGGGGTGCTCCTCGAT
>CAZTSL010000095.1:0-18221 GCA_964616915.1 uncultured bacterium | reverse complement strand
GTAAAGGGATGCCACCCCCGGTTCGGGAGGACGAACCACCCCCGCCCCCCCGCCTCGAAATCGGGATCGATGAGCCAGTTTCCGGGAGGGCGAACGATCGGCACAAAGGAAGAATGCGGGGCATGCTCAGCCACGAAGGGCGCGGAGAAACGCTCCCCTTCCCGGAGCCGCACTCCGACATAGAGCGAACATTCGATCAGCAACGCACCAAGGACGATCTTCCAGAAATGCCTCCGGAAGAAGGATCGGAGAGAGGTTCGCTGAAGGAAGGGTGACACGTGATCAGCCGGTCGAGGAGAGGGGCTCGGGGGAGGTCAGCGGAATCCGAAACGACGCGAGTCAGCCTCCGGCACAGGGATCGACACCGTTACAGACCGGATCCCCGCCCTGGGAGAAACAGCACTGGCAGTCGTCGGGTTGCGTATCCCCATCGTTGTCCGTCGGATCGGTACTGATGCAGATGCATCCGACGAGTCGCGTCGCCAGGATCACCGGAACGACGACGAAGACGAGGAGCAAAGCCAACATCCGGGTCCACGAATTCTTGCGCAATCTGCTCATGGGACACTCTCCTTACACGAAAAGAGACACCAGGGAAGACACGAAAGCGACAACGACCATGCAGCAGGGGAAACCGGAGTCGAAAGGCAGGGAGGCACGATCTTCCAGAAGGAGGAATCGCTCTCCGGAAAAAGGACGAGGAGAGCGTAACATAGGACAAAATCGCTGTCAAGGGTGAAATCGGAGCAGATCCCATCTCACCCTCGACCCGACGATCATGCGTTCAAGATCCGGATATCGAGACGATATCCGAGGCACCTCGATCGATGAGATTCTTCCGTCGTTATTTTTGGGGTCGCCGGCCAACCGCTCACTTCGGAAGCCCCCTCCCCCTCCGGCGGAATGCTCCGGCGTTGTACAGTGCCGTACAACCGTTGGACATCCTTTCGGCGGTGAAAAGAGCGCCGACCCTTCCAGAGAAGCCGGTCGGTCCATCCGCGAAACGGCGAAGAATGCTGGAATCTGGCACCGGTTCGAACATTCCGGTTCCGGGATGGTGTGAGAGAAGGAGAGCCCAAACGGGCTCTCTCGAATACATGCAAGCGATTGGCAGCATTTCTCCCTCGATGGATGCAGATTCCGGGCCGAATCCTTCCCCGCCGGAAATCGAAGCCGAAAAACACCCTGCCCCGGCAATCAAGTCGGGCATCCTTCCTGCCGATGAACAAGGAGAGAAGCACGCAGGAAGCACCGACAAGGAGACTCGCCGCCATGACCCGTCCGTGCGAATGCGCTGGGGAACGCATGGCGTCGCGCAGCCGTGAGCATGGGAGAAGATACCTTGTCCAAACAGGAAGAACTTCAGGAAGCCCAGACGATGGTCTATGGGGCGAATCCGGACGACGGCGCATGGCAGCGCCTCATCGAGAAACTCCGGAAGGGGGAACCATCGGGCCTGGAGGCAACGAAATGCGCGCCCGAGGAGGAAGAGGATCGTACGGTCGAATCCGTCTCCGCGGAAAAGATCGAAGGGGAGCAGTTCCGCAGGGATCGGCGCTTCCCACTACGCCTCCACCTCTCGATCGTGAAACCCCGCCTCGATTGGACCGAAAACGCGGGAGGAATCGGCACGCTCGACGTCAGCGCCTCGGGGCTCCTCATCGAGAGTCCCCTCGCCCTGCCGGTCGGTGAACGCCTCACGCTCAAGATCGATCTCCCCGACGAGGAGGAGGAATCGGGGGAGATCGTCGCCGATCTCGTACGGATCACGAGACACCCGGATGGCCGGGGGTATCTCGCCGGTCTCCGCTTCGTGGAACCGAACGCCACCACGCAGGGATTGCTCGATTTCGCCCAGCGCTACGACCTCTCCCGTTACCTCGAGGCCTCGCTCCATCTGGGGGCTTCCGACATTCATCTCGTGGGGGGGCACCCGATCCAGATTCGCTGCCAGGGGGAACTCTTCCCCTTGCAGGGGGAACCCCTCGATCCGAAGGAGGTTCGTTTTCTCCTCGATCCGCTCATGACCCCGGAACAGCAGGAGAAGCTCCAGCGGGAGAAGCAACTGACCTTCTCCTTCGAGGCGGGGAAATCGGGGCGTTTCCGGGTCCACGTCCACCGCAGTGGGGGGGCGCTCTGTGCGACCTTGCGCGTCATCCCGGAACGGACGCACACCCTTTCGGCATTGCACCTGCCCCAACGCATATCGAGTGTTCTCGAACTCGGGGGGGGGATCGTCCTCGTATGCGGCAGCGCCCGTTCCGGGAAATCGACGACGCTCTGCGCGCTGGTCAACGAACTCCTCCACAAGCGGGGCGCGACGGTCTCCTGGCTTCAGGCACCGCTCGAACAGACGATCGCGCCCACCCAGGGGATCGTCAAGTATCTCGAAGTGGGGGAGGACACCCCTTCCTACGCGGCGACCCTCGCCTCGATCCACCTCCAGGATCCCGACGTCGTCGTCGTCAACGAGATCGAGGACATGGAGAGCCTCCAGGCCCTCTTCGACCTGACGGAGGCGGGGATCACGGTCATCGCCACCACCCACGCGGGCACGATCCCGAAGGCACTCCACCGGCTCTCCGCCCTCTTCCCCCCGGAGCGGCGATCCGGTGCCTGCCGGGAGATGGCCGGGACGCTCCGGGCGGTGGTCTGCCAGCGGCTCCTCCCCAAGCGGGATGGAAACGGATCGGTCCCCGCCGTGGCGTTCATGATCAACAACGCCCCGATCCGACGCCGGATCGAACAGGGAAAATTCGACGAGATCCCGCATCTCCTCCACATCGATCAAGGGATGCAGTCCTTCGAACTCTCCATAAAGATGCTACGCCAGGACGGCCTCATCGATCCAGACACCGCGGCCTCCCACCTTGGCATGCTCTCCTCCCCCATCGGATGACCCGAAACGAACCTTACCTGGGGACCTTTTCCAGGGGCGAGGAGGGTATGGAAGCGCATCCCCTGCTGCATCGATGAGCAAACGAACCTCACTTGGGGACCTTTTCCCAGTCCTGGAGGAAGCGCTCGATCCCGATGTCGGTCAAGGGGTGCTTCATCAACTGGAGGATCACCTTGAAGGGGAGGGTGGCCACATGGGCCCCCATCATCGCGGCTTCCACGACATGGGTCGGGTTGCGGACGCTCGCCACGAGGACCTCGCTTTCGAAGTCGTAATGGCTGAAGATCTGGAGGATCTGCTCGATGAGCCCCATCCCGATGTGGGAGATGTCGTCGAGCCGGCCGACGAAGGGGCTGATGAAGGTGGCCCCCGCCTTGGCCGCCAGGAGGGCCTGCATCGGGCTGAAAACGAGGGTGACGTTCGTGCGGATCCCCTCTTCGCGCAACCGTGTCGTCGCCTCGAGCCCTTCGGCCGTCATCGGGACCTTCACCACGACGTTGGGATGGATCGCGGAGAGTCGCCGCGCTTCCTCGATCATCCCGGCGGCGTCGGGACGGACCGTCTCCGCGCTCACGGGTCCATCGACGATCTCGCAGATCTCGGCGATCAACGGTTCGAAGGGGCGGTTTTCCCTGGCCACCAGCGAGGGATTCGTCGTTACGCCGTCGATGACGCCGATCCGTTTCGCTTCCCTGATCTCTTCCACGTTTGCGGAGTCAATGAAAATTTTCATCGCTATCGATCCTTTCGGGCCCACGAATAGGGGATGTCGTTGTCGTACGGGTCGATCCGGAATTCGTCTGGATCTTCGGGACGATAGACCTCGGTCGCGCAATTGATCACGATCCCTTCGGTCTCGCCGATACATTTGAAGCCGTGATAGACGAGGGGGGGGATCTGGAGGAGGAGAGGATTGCGCTCCCCCATGAAGAACTCGTTGATCTCGCCGCAGGTGGCAGCCTCGGGGCGTGGATCGTAGAGGACGACCTTCATCATCCCCCGCACGACCACGAAGTGATCGTACTGGACCTTGTGGTAGTGCCAGGCCTTCACGACGCCGGGATAGGCCGTCGTCATGTAGATCTGGCCGAACTTGAGGAAGAGGTCGTCGTCGGCGCGGAGCATCTCCATGAGGCAGCCCCGTTCATCCGGGATCGGATGGAGGCGTTTGAGGCGAACCCCCTCGATCAATCTGCGCGCATGGATCCCTTGCCACGCCATCCTCACCCCTGCTCCTGTGATATCCGATTGGCTCCCAGTTTCATCACGAGTTCCGTGGCACGGTGGAGGGAAGCGAAGGTGCCCGCGTCGGACCACCACCCTTCGAGGAGATCGAACTCGAGCGTCCCTCTGGCGAGGTAGGCATTGTTGACGTCGGTGATCTCGAGTTCCCCCCGCGACGATGGCGTCAGGCCCTCGATGATGTCGAAGACCTCGGCATCGTAGAAGTAGATGCCGGTGACGGCCAGGCGGCTCCGGGGGCGCGACGGCTTCTCCTCGATCCGGACGATCTTTCCCTGGACGACCTCCGCGACGCCGAAGCGGGAGGGATCCTCCACCTCCTTGAGGAGGAGGCGTGCACCCTTCGGCTGTGCTTCGAAGGCTTCGAGCGAAGCGCGGATATTCCCCCCGATGATGTTGTCGCCGAGCATCACCACGATCTTCTCTCCGCCCGCGAAGTGCCGGGCCAGCCGCAGCGCATCCGCGATCCCGCCGTTGCCCTCCTGGTAGGTGTAGCTCAGGGCCTCGAGACCGAAGGCCCGCCCGTTTCCGAGCAGCCGGAGGAAATCCCCCGCGTTGTCCCCTCCCGTGACGAGGAGGAGATTGCGCACACCCGCATCGACGAGCGTCTCGATCGGGTAGTAGACCATCGGTTTGTCCGCCACCGGAAGGAGATGCTTGTTCGTCACCTTCGTGAGGGGATGGAGCCGGGAACCGAGCCCCCCACAGAGAATCACACCCTTCATGCTGGCACGTCTCCCGAAAGTTCGCGCGTGTTCACGAAACGCTCCGGATCGAGCGTTCCCGTCCCTTCTCCCTGGAGAGCGTCCACCCCGCCATCCTCCCGCTCCGCTTCGTTCCCGCTTCGTTTCGCCGAGTCTATCCCACGGCGCGGGTTTTGTCAAAACGTTCCACCGGCCCATTTGGGAAGGTGATTTTCGAAAGATCGGGAAATATGGTATCGTGAAGGGCAGAGAAACGTCCCTCCCCAAACCGGGATCGGAGGTCCGAGGATGAAATACTTCGAGTTGCTGGAAAATGTCGAGCAGAAAACCGGGTTGCCTCACGAACGGGCCCATGGATTGATCGAAGCGACGTTGCGGGTATTCTCCCGGATGTTGCCCCGAAACGAACGTCAGGCGCTCAAAGCGGCCCTCCCCCTTTCATTCGGACGGATCGTCGAGATGGAGGGAGAGGAACTCCGGCTCGATCCGGAGTCGTTCATCGAGATGGTGGGCGAAGCGTTCCACCTGAACAAGGCGTTGGCACGTGAAGCCGTTCCGGTCGTCTGCGGCGAGTTCGCAGACGCGATCGATGACGCCCTCCTCGAACGATGGCTTGCGGCGCTTCCCGAAGGTTTTGCTTCGCTCTTCGAAGCGCCGCCCGACGTGGAACCCCTCCCACCGAGACATCCGAAGGCGGGTACCACATTGGCCGATGGTCGTCCGGGGGGATCCCATCCGATCAGCGAGACCGGGATTCCAGTCGTCGGCCTCCCCCCTCACCGGGAATCGATCGTCGTGCGCAAGAACCCGCACGAGGCGGAGAAGCTATCGAGCGCCCGCCCCCCAGACGAATCGACCCTCGCCCAGGGGCGTCCCGGCAGTTGCCACCCGATCGCCGATGCCGGAAAAGAGGAGGAATGAGGAATGGGGAAGCCGTGGATCCTCCGCTATTCCACGGCGCAGAAGAATCCCTCGTTCGACCATTCCTGGAAGCCTCGGAAGATCTCCTTTTCGAGTTGCGCAGGATCTCCCCGCTCCTGTTGGAGGGCATGGGCGATCGCCTCGCCAAAGGGGGCACCCCCATCGATTCTCCGAAGGATCTCATAGTGGAATCGGCTCAGATCCATCCGCCAGACCCGGTACGCCTTCCGGTAGACGGCCACCCACGATCGACGGCGTTTCCGGGGTGGGAGGGGGAGGCCCTTCCGGGCCGCGGTCACGAGCGCATTCACCGGATGATCGAAGGCGTGCAGGCGAAAGGCGGGAATGAGGGTGAGTCGTGCCGTCTCCCAGCGTTCAGGGGGAAAGGCCCTGAAATCCTCCGGTTTGAGGGGAGGACGTTCCTCGGCATCGAAAACCTCCGAGATCGAACGCTCGAGTCGGGCCACGTCGCGAAGGAGCGCCCGGCGGGGAATACGAACCTTGCCGGAGAGGAATTCGGGAAGCCCCTTCCCCAGATCGTTCAGCGTATAGCTGCGGGAAGGGTGGGCCGTGAGGTAGCGGCGCGCAAGCCGCTCGAACTCCTCGGCCCCAAGGAGGCGATAGAGGGCGGGATAGTCCTCCACGAGCGCGTCGTGAAGCCGGGCGAAATACATCCGGGCGTAGATCGCGACCCGTTCCGCGGCGCAGAGCGTCCTCGACGGGCGAACGACCGCGTGCGCCGGTGGGTCGCCCCCCCTCCTCATCCGGGGCAGGAGCGAGGGTTTCCGGATCTCCGAGAGGAGCCACTCCTCGAGTTGCGCCAAGCGCATCGCTTCAGACATGACACGCGCCCTCCCCTGTGGGGAGGAGGGCCGGACGCGCCGCTTCCTCCTGCAGCGTATCACCTTCGACGAGGGATTTCGCCTTGAGGACTTCGCCGTGGACCACCTCGAAGGGGGGGATCTCGGCATCCCACTCGTAGAGGGTCGCGCACCCCCCGCTCAGCGCGTAGGCCAGACGGTAGAGTTCCCACACCGCCTCGATGGCGTGATCGTCGTGCGTGTCGAGGAGGTGGGTCCCCATGTGCGTGTGGCCGGCCAGGTGATACTGCACGACCCGGTCGTGCGGAATCGACCGGATATAGATCTCGGGATCGAAGCCGTGGTTGAAGGCGCTCACATAGACGTTGTTGACGTCGAGAAGGATGCCACAGTCGGCCGCCTCCACGAGATGCCCAAGGAAATCCCACTCCGTCATCGTGCTCTCCTCGAATTCGAGGTACGTGGAAGGATTCTCGATCACGAGGGGACGTTCGAGGAAGTCCTGCACGATCCCGATCCGTTCGATCAGATGCGCGAGGCATTCCTCGGTATAGGGGAGGGGGAGGAGATCGTGCGCCTCGATGCCCCCAACCCCCGTCCAGCAGAGGTGGTCGGAGACCCAGACCGCTTCGATCTCATCGGCCAGGCGTTTGAGTTTCCGGAGGTAGTCGAAATCGAGCGGATCGGTGCTTCCGAGCGACATCGAAACCCCATGCATGACGATCGGGTAGCGCTCCGCCACCCGGTCGAGGACGTAGCGGGGACGCCCTCCGGTGTCCATGAAGTTTTCCGAAATGATCTCGAACCAGTCCACTTCGGGGAATTGGGAGAGGATATGGCCGAAGTGGACGGTACGCAACCCTACCCCGAAGCCGAGATGGGGGAATCTGAATCGGTTCATCGGAGGAATCTCCTCTTGAGGCGGATCGACGGAGGGGGGAATCCTCCCATTCTCCATCCCTTTGGGAGGACGAGGTGTCGGACGGGGCCGCCGGGGAGGCCCTGTGAGGCAACGCGCGGCGCCCCCCACAAGCGGCAGGGGTGACTCACCGCTCGATCGGAACCTTGCACCCTCCCTTTCCTTTGCAGGAGTTCTTGCCGGCGCAGCCGTTGTCGCCCGACTTGCAGCCCCCTTGCCCCTTGCAGTCGTTCATTCCCTTACAGTCGTGCTTGACGGTGGCGCAGCCTCCCTTTCCTTTGCAGGAGTTCTTGCCGGCGCAGCCGTTGTCGCCCGACTTGCAGCCCCCCTGCCCTTTGCAGTCGTTGAGCCCCTTGCAGGCATGCTTGGCGAGGACCTTGCCGTCGTCCTTCGTCTTCTTCATCCCGGCGCAGCCGTTCTTGCCATCCTTCCCTTCGCCGGAGAAGGCGGCCGTCGAGGGGAACATCTTGCCTGCGACCATGCCGGCGACCGCAGCCGCCATGAACTTTCCGAATTCTCTGCGATTCATGAAACGATCCTTCAGGTGAGGGTGGAGCGCCGAGAGGACACAGCAGCTCGCCGTTCCACAACGAATTGGAAGATTTGGATCCGTGCCGACCTCGTTCCCAACGAGATGCCGTGCCTGGGATGGCCGAAGATCCGACACGATCCTGGAGAAGGGAAGAATTCCGGTAAAGAAGATCTCGTGTCAGAGGAAGAGCCGGATCCGATACGATACGCCGTTTGCCGTCGGCCCGGTTTCTTGAGTGGAAGGGATGGCCCTGGGGTGGTGATAAGACACGATAGACGGAAAGCGGCAGATTGTCAAGAGCGACTTGACGGGAAAATTCAAGATATCCTACACTCTGTCCGATGAAATCACATCGGCGCGGAGAGACGATGGGCGTCTCTCCCCCTGAAGAGAAAGGAGCACAACATCATGCGCTTGAAAGTCGTCTGTATGCTGACCCTGATGCTCTTTGCCGCGGCGAGTATGCCGATCCTCCTCGGACCGGGCTGTACGACCTCCTGCGAGGATCTCGGCGGGATCTGTGTGGAGGGTACCTTCGACCGTCAGTGCCCACGCGGAACGACCAAGGTCCGGGATGAAACGCGACCGGGTATGGATCTCTGCCCCGTCGCGGAAGGAGAACCGGATCAGATCTGCTGCGTGCCGGAAGATACGGGAGAATCGACGGGCACTGCCGGGTGATCCTCCCTTCCCTTCCTCCGACGCTTCCGCGCCTCCGCCCTTCTCTTGAAGTCCCCCTCCCCCGATCGGGAAACGGAACGATCCCCCGACCGCTTCCCTTTCCATTGCCCTTCCCGGCCCTACCCCAAGTGACCGGGGGGGCCTTCGAGTGCTCCACCCGGCGGGGCGGGGAGGGAACCCCTCCCCCGGCCAGTGTGTCGGAGTGGTCAGGGGTCCAGCCCATCGCCTGGAAGGCGCCTCTTCATCCCCCCCTCGCGATCCGGCGGCGGATCGTCGCACTGGTGATCGTCCAGATGGGGAGGGAGAGGAGGAACCAGCGCGGGTCGATTCTCCGCCCCGAAAGGGTGCCGATCCCGCCGCAGGCGGGACACTCGCCGTCCGCGCCCGGTTCATTCGTATCCTGGGGCGCGCAGTCGCAGGGATCCCCAAGCCCATCGAGATCCCGGTCGCTCTGCTCCGGATTCGGAATCTCGGGACAGTTGTCGTAGGGCGCCGGGATATCGTCGCGGTCCGGATCGAGGGGAACCCCAAAGCCTCCGATCTCCACGATCTCCTTCGCGGTGGAATCCCCCACGTAGAGGGAGTAGCCCGAACCGTCCGAGGAACGGCCGATCGCACACTCCCAGACGTTGGCACTCACATCGGTGGCAAAGACCGTCATCTCGGCGTCCGAGATCGTGCCGGAGCCATCCGCGTCGTGGAGTCGAAGGACACGGCCGCTCCCATTCTCGCAGACGTAGACGTCGTTCGTGGCCTGATCGACGGCCAGGGCATAGAGGAGGTTGAGCCCGGAGCGGAAGGTCGTGCGGTTGCCGTTGCGATCGACGCGGAAGACCGAGTGGTTGTCGACGCCGCTGCTCCCGTCGGCGATATAGAGGATGTCGTTCGTATCGACCTCGATCTCGTCGAGGTCCTGCCACCCCGTGGAGAAACTCGTCACCGGACTCCCCCCCGGCCCGATCTTCCAGAGAGTCGTTCCGCGGTCACTCGCATAGAGATTCCCCGCCGAGTCGAAGGCCAGCCCCATTGCGTCGGTTCCGACACCAGAGATCGTGGCGTAGTCCGTGACGTTGCCGTCGAGATCGACGGCCTTGATCCTCCCGTTGGCCGTGTCTCCCGCGTAGATCCGGAAGTCGGGACCGAGCACGATGTCGGCGAGCCCCCCCACGATCGTCCCGATGTTGGCGGCAAGGACCTCGACGTTGCCATCGGGATCGACGACGAGGATATCGGAGCCTCCACTGCCAATGCTGTCGAGGACGTAGAGATCGCCGGTCAGGGGATGAACGGCCATCCCCGAGGGGCCGTTGGTGAAATCGTGGGAGATCGTCCGGATCACGGAGAAACCGTCGGGGAGTCCCTCCACCGCCGGTGCGGAAACCGCCACGGCGAGGAGAAGGAGCGCGCAAAGGATCGAAACGTTCCATCGAGACATCGCGGAAATCCTCCTTGTTGTCGATTCATGAGCATCCTGTGGGATCCCCTCCGTTTGCCGGCGTGGGGATCGAGAACTTTGCCATCCTTGACCCCATGCCCCCGCTCCGGACGGTACGGATTTCGCGTTCGCTTTCTCCATCCCATCCGCTGGCGAGCCAGGCGGGGGGAGGGGAACGCCCGGAAAGGAGATCGCCGGAGGTTTTCCTCCCTGATTTCGCGGTACCGCACCGGTGGGGATCCCCCTCCCTCTGCCCTCCAGTGTAGAGGGGGCGATCGGGAAAGTCAAACGATGAGGGCGGTTTCATCCCCATGCGTCCCGGTGATTTCAAGGCGTGTGCCGCCCGTTGCTCGACAGCGATCGGTCGTCCTCTCCATCGAAGAGCGGTCCGGCGTCTTCTGCGCGAAAATCAACATGGTCCTGCGCGATTTCTCGCAGACCGGATGCCTCTGGTTTCCTTTCCCCCCCCATGATATGTGGGGGAGGCACCCGGTTGCGGAAAACCCGAATCCTTTCGGGATGGAATGAATCGAAAGAGAACAGGAGGAAAAGCATGGCGGACGAAACGAAGAAATCGAAACGTTTCCGGCCGGAAAGCCTGATGATGAGCTACGGTTACCGGCCGGAGTGGTCCCAGGGCGCGGCCAAGTGCCCGATCTTCCAGACTTCCACATTCGTCTTCGACCGGGCGGAAGATGGGAAGGCATTCTTCGAACTCGTGCTCGGCCTGCGGCAGAAGGGACCGGAGGACCGGCTTGGGCTGATCTACAGTCGTCTGAACAATCCCGACCTCGAGATCCTGGAGGATCGCCTGACGCTCTGGGACGAGGCGGAGGGGTGCGCGGTCTTCGAGAGCGGAATGGCCGCGATCACGACGACGGTGATGGAGTTCCTGCGCCCCGGCGACGTCATCTTCCACAGTGAGCCCCTCTATGGGGGGACGGACTACCTTTTCAAGCACATCCTCGCCCGTTTCGGCATCCGGGCGGTCGGGTTCCAGGCGGGGCGTCCGATCGAGGAAGTCGAGGCGGCGATCGCCACCCTTCCCGAGCCACCGGCGATGATCTATGTCGAGACGCCGGCGAATCCGACGAATGCCCTCGTGGATATCGAGGGATGCGTCCGGCTCGCCCGGCGATGCGATACGCCAGAGCGACGGACGGTCGTGGTGGTGGACAATACTTTTCTCGGCCCGTTGTGGCAGCACCCCTTGAAGTCGGGGGCGGACCTCGTCCTCTATTCGGCCACGAAGTATATCGGGGGGCATAGCGATCTGATCGCGGGGGCCTGTCTGGGGGGAAAGGAATGGATCGAGCGGGTCCGGACGCTGCGGACCTTCATGGGGACGATGGCAGGACCCTGGACGGGATGGTTGCTCCTGCGCAGCCTCGAGACGCTGAAGCTGAGGATGACCTGCCAGATGAAGAATGCCCAGTATGTGGCGGACTTCCTCACCGAGCACCCGAAAGTGGAACGGGTCTACTATCTCGGCCTCCTCACGGAGGAGGATCCCCAGTTTGCGATCTACCGGAAGCAGTGTCTTGCGCCGGGGGCGATGATCTCCTTCGACATCCGGGGGGGAGAGGAGCAGGCGTTCCGTTTCCTCAATCACCTCGAACTCGTCAAGCTGGCCGTCAGTCTTGGGGGGACCGAATCGCTGGCCGAGCACCCCGCCACGATGACGCACGCCGATGTCGATCCCGAGGAGCGCATCCAGATGGGGATCACCGACAAGATGATCCGGCTTTCGGTCGGGGTCGAGAATCCCGAGGATCTCATCTACGACATCGAGCGGGCGCTGGAAGCGGTCTGAATGGCGCGTGTGGCACGATATTCCCACCTCTGCGCCCTGGGGAGGAAGGGGGGGGGTCTCCTTTTCGGCCTCCTCTCCCTCTTGCTCGTCGGAGTCACCTCCCCCCCTCCCCGTACCGAGGGGGGGGCGTGGATCCACTTCGAGCCGGGCTTCTCGTTGGGGATTTTCGACGCCCCGCAACAGCCAGAGAAGGGGGACGGCAAGATCCGGATCCTCAGGATCGACCCGGCACGCTTTGCGCTTCGGATCTTCAGTGCCTCGGATCCGGCGGAGGGGAAGCTCCATTCCGCCCGGGAGTGGGCGAAACGCCACGGTCTGCTCGCCGTGACGAACACGAGCATGTACCAGAAGGACTTTCTCAAGAGTGTTTCGCTCCTTCGCTCCCCCTCGCACGTCAACAACCCCCGGCTCACCCGGGACAACGCGATTCTCGCCTTCGATCCGCTCGTCCCGGGTATCCCCCTCGTACGGATCCTCGACCGGGCGTGTGACGATTTCCCGGTATGGACGAAACGGTATGCCTCGCTCGTGCAGAGCATCCGGATGTACTCCTGCACGGGGAAGAACGTCTGGCAGCAGCAGCCGGAGAAGAAGTGGAGCCACAGTGCGATCGGAACCGACAAGGGGGGAAACGTCCTCTTCATCCACGTTCGTTCGCCCTATACGACGCACGACCTCATCGAGATGCTCGTGGCCCTTCCGATCGATCTCGATCGCCTGATGTACACGGAGGGGGGGGCCGAGGCGCAGCTTTTCATCCAACATGGCAAGAAGACCTTCGAGTTTCTCGGGATCGACGAAGCCCCGCTCCCCTTCCTCGCGTCGCGAGCGCATCCGATCCCGAACGTAATCGGTGTGATCCGGCGCGAATCCTCGAGCACTCCGCCGGTTCCGCAGGAAGGCGCCCCCGCTCCTTCGGAGACCGGTGGTGGCCGTGAATCGAAACCCTGAAGCTCCTGTGCCGGCGCGTGAAGCGCGCTCTGGTGCAGTGGCGCGACCGGCTCATCCGGCCGGTGATCGACGACAGGAGGTTTCCCATGCGTGTACGATCCGGAAAGACGATTTTCCTTCTCGCCTGCCTGGGCGGTTTCCTCCTCCTCTTGCAGGCCCCCCTCTGCCCGACTCCCGATACGGACGGCGACGGCATTCCCGATGCGGAGGACAACTGCCCCACCCTGGCCAATGAGGACCAGGCCGACGCCGAGGGGGACGGCGTTGGTGATCTCTGCGACAACTGCCCCGAGACGGCCAATCCCGAACAACGCGACACCGACCGCGACGAGATCGGCAACGCCTGCGACAACTGCCCGACGCAGAAGAACCCCGCCCAGCGCGACGGCGATGGCGACGGCGTGGGGGATGCCTGCGACAACTGCCCGGAACTTCGGAATCCTCAGCAACGCAACGGCGACCGCGATTCGTTTGGGGATGCCTGTGACAACTGCCCCGAGGTGACGAACGAGGATCAGACCGACGGTGACGGCGACGAATTCGGGGATGCCTGCGACAACTGCCCCGAGGTCCCCAATCCGGGCCAGACCGACACGGACGGCGACGGATCGGGGGATGCCTGCTGTGACACGCCGGGAACCTGCGAAGCCTTCCAGAGCTGCAACGAGGAGACGGGGTGCGGGGGGTTCTGTTTTGCCGTCTCCGGCGTCACGTCGGGAGGGGCATGCGTGGCCTCGGGCTTGACCTGCGATCGGCTCACCCCCTGTCCCAACGGCGCCCGCGATTGCCGTACGGGTTCGGTTTGCGTGGAGGGAACCTGCTGCGGAGAACCGGTCTGTATCTCCTCGGACGATCTCTGCGCCGGAACCGGCAAGCGGCGCCCGATCCCGTAAAGCACCCGAGGCGCAACTCCCCCCTCTGATCCCTCGCCTTCCCTTGATTCTCCTCTTCCGATCTGCTATAAGGGGGTGTCCTTGCGATCTGCTACAAGGGGGTGTCCTTGGGCTGGATGGGGCCGTTTCCCCATGGCAGACGCATCACGCCTCCCCCTGCCGATGGGTGACGCCGACGCGAACGAAGGCACGAAAGGTTGAACATGCGCAAGGAACGCTTCCACCGATGTCGCTTTGCTCTGACGTTCCTCCTCCTCACAGCGGGATGCAAGGGGAATTCGCTCGACATTCCAGCCGGGATCTGTGAAGAGGTTCGGGTGAGCGACGTTTCCGACATCTGTGTCGAGAAGGTCGATCTCTCCTCCAATCCTTGCCTCGACCTCTGTCTGGTGCTCAACCGGCTCGAATCTCCGATCACGCAAGGGGAAGTCGGCTTTGAATGCACGGATCAGACGGCGGGGGAATGCGATCCCGACGTCTGTCCCTACTGTGGGGACGAGGATTGCCTGAGATCGGAATTGCAGCAGTGCGAGAAGATGCCGACGGATGCGATGCGCTCCGATTGTGTATGTTGCATTGCATATCGGACGAAGTACATCGATGACAGCTCTGCGCAGGAGTGCCAGCAGCAGCTTTGTGCGCTCTCACCCGGTCATCCGAGCTGTCTTCCCTGAGGGACGATCACATTTTGCGGATCCGGACGAGTCCATTCTGTTTCGTGGCGATCCAGGTCTCTTTGGGCCCCACGGAGATCGAGGTGACCTCTACGAGGTTTCTCTCCTTGCCGAAGTTGGTCCAGAACTGGCGGGGATCTGCCCCCTCGTTTTCGAGGAAGGCCGTGGCATCGAGGCAACTGACACCGTTTCGTGTGCCGATCCAGAGTCTCCCCTCGTGGTGGGCCAGGGTCTTGACGTAGTTGCTGATCAAACCGGCGTCGGCGCCGAGGATCGTGAGCGTCTTCTCCTCCTTTCGCAGGCAGCCGAGTCCGCTGCCCCACGATCCGAACCAGATCGCCTCCGAGGTGGCGAGGACGGTCTGGATCGTCTCCTTCTCGATGCCGCGATCGGGATGACAGAGCGTCCCCTCCCCTCGCTCCGGGTCATACCGCACCAGCCCCACGCCCCAGAGGGCGAGCCAGATGCAGTCGTCGTCCGGAGCGATTCCCGCGACCCGGAAGGCTCCGAACTGGACGCCGAGCGCGACGCTCTCGAAGGTCTCCGTTTTCGGATCGAAGGTCCAGACGCCCCCCCCCCACGTTCCGATCCAGAGCCGGTCGCCGATGCGACGGATCACCCGGATATCCCTCGCTTCGGGATCCCCTTCGGGAAGGAAGCGTTCCCAGGCCTGCGTCTCCTTGTGAAGCCGGATGAGTCCCTGCGCCGTGCCGATCCAAAGGTCGGCCCCTTCCACGAAGAGGCTCTGGCAGATGGCCCGCTGGTCCATTTCGAGCGGAATCTCGAAGGGGGTGAAGCTTCGAGGATCGAAGCGCCAGAGCCCCTGACGTTCAGCAGCGAGCCAGAGCGCCTCGTGGTCGGCTTTCATGTCCGCCACCACGAGATCGAGGGGGACGTTCTGGAAGGAGAAGCCTCCTGATTCCTGCGTGATGACACGGGGACGGAATCCGGCGGAACGCAGGAGGCGGGCACCGACCGAATGATGCTCGTGGTGCGCCATCTCCTCCCGAAACGCCTTGAGTTCCTTTTCGAGATCCTCGATCTGGAGTTGATAGCGGGCCATCCGGCTCTCTACCCGCATCAGCCGGTTCAACGCGGCCTGTACCGCCCGGAAGAGGTCTTCGTCGCTCTCGATCTCTACGGTGTTCATCTCCTCGCGGAGGAACTCGATGACCCATTCCTTTTCCGGGGTGAGCGTCATCCCCCGGGGACGCTGGGCCTGGAGGTAAGCCCGGGCCACCTCTTTCTGGAGGGTTTCGACCGTGTCCTGGAGGGTTGCGGCCTCCTCCCGTACCGCCTCGAGGATCACCTGGGTTTCGCGGTGGGCGTTCTTCTCTGCAAGGAGTTCGGCCTCGATCCGCTCCTCGAGGGCCTTGCGTTGCCGCGTCTGCTCGCTCAGTTCCTGCTCGAGGTTCTCGATCGTCCGAACGAGGGCTTCGATGCGCCGTTCCGCAGGGGTCACCATCGTGGCGGCTTCCCCATCGACCTCTCCCGACGGCTGAGACTGAGCAGCCAACGCGGGGAAGGCTTCCTTGAGGGTCCGAAGTTCCTCCTGGGCGGCTTCGAGGGCCTGGCGGGTCTTTTCATGTTCCGCGATCTCGGCCTCGAGGCGGGCCTCGAGAGGATGGGGGGTGTCGGCCTCCTGCGGCGTCCCTTTCAGGAGTTCGAAGCCTTCGAGTTGGGCCCGGGCCTCGGCCAGTTCGTGCTCGAGCGCGATCCGCTGCTTCGTGGTCTTGCTCAGTTTCGCATCGAGGCTTCGGATCGTGGCGGCGAATTCGTGCCGCTCCTTCCGGAGCTTTTCGAAGGCCTGTTCCTTTTCGGCGAGTTCGGTGCGCAAAGCCTCGATCTCTGCCCGGGCTTCCTGGAGCCGGGAACGCTCCGCCTCGAGGTCGGTGCCGATCCGTTCATACGCCTCGGAAAGGGTCTGATGCTCCTGGTTGAGACGAACGAGGTTGGCTTCGAGTTCGTCGCGTTCCCCCGCCACCGAGGCCACCCGTTCCTCCAGTTCCGCGATCTCTCGCTGCGCGGTGGTTTCTCGCTCCTGATGTCTCTCGATCTCCTGGGCCAGGGCGTCCCGCTCCCGGGTCATCGCTTCGCAGGTTTCGCGGAGGGTGGCATGTGCGGCTTTCTCGGCGGCGAGAGCCTCCTCGAGGGTTGCGAGTTTTCGGCGTAGCGTTTCGATCTCCCGGGTCTGTTCCGAGAGGCGGGCCTGCAGGCGGCCCGAGGTTTCTTCGAGTTGGGCCCGTTCCCCTTCAAGCTTCTGGAGTTCCCTTTGCGTCTGGTCCTGGGCTTCCGTGAGTTGCGCGAGTCGCTGTTCCTTCTCGGAGAGGTCTTCCTCGAGGGTCGCGATCCGCCCTTCGAGGGCGGTCTTCTTTCCCGTGAGGGTTTCCACCTCCTTCCTCACCTCGGCGAGTTCACGTTCCTTCCCGGAGAGATCTTCCTCGAGGGTCGCGATCCGCCCTTCGAGGGAGGCCTTCTCTGCGGCCAGCCCTTCGGCGCTTTCCGTGGCCCCGGCAAGTTGGCGTTCCTTCTCGGAGAGGTCTTCTTCGAGGGTCGCGATCCGCCCTTCGAGCGTCTCCTGGGTCGCCCGCCAGCGCTCGGCTTCTTCCTGAGTGACCGAGGTCTCTTTCGCCTCGGCCTCTTCGATGCGGCGGGTCATTTCACTCGTTTGTGCCTCGAGTTCGGAGACCCGTTCGCGGAGTCGTTCCTTTTCCTGCCAGAGTTCTTCGTTCTCCCTTTCCCGTTCGGCCAGGATCTCCTGCAGGTCGGAGAGCTGGTGGTAGAGGATCGTGATCTCGTGGGAGTGTTCGCCGGAGTCCTCCCGGGGTGCATCGGCGTCGATCTCACCGGTATCCGCCTCCGAACGGGTGAGTCGTTGGGCCAGATCGTCGCGTTCCACCTTGAGGAGGTTGATCTCGAAGGAGAGTTCTTCGTTTCGCTGTGCTTCCCGTTCGAGGGCCTCCCGGTTTCGCTGGAGTTCCTCCTCGAGGGCGGCGACCTTCTCCTCGAGGGGGGAGGAGGCGGTCTCGGCCTGGGAGAGCGCCCTGCGCAACCGGGCGACCTCGGCGACCTTCTCCTCGAGGATTCCTTCCAGGGAGGAGAACTGCTCGTCGAATTTCCGTCGCTCTTCGAGCAGGTTCTCGATCCTCGCTTCGAGTTCGACGCGCTTCTCCGTCTCCTCCCGGAGGATGCGGTCGAATTCCTCCCGAATTCCTCCCGTCGCTTCGAGCTTCACCTCGATCTGGCGATTCCGCTCCGCCTCCCGCCGGAGCTGGTTCGTCAGTTCCATGTTCTTCGTGCTGTAGGCTTCGATCTCCGCGCGGGAGGTTTTGAGTTGCTCGAGGGCTTTTTCGAGGCGGGATTGGAGGATGAGGATCTGCTGTTTGAGTTCCTCGGGGCCGAGGCGCCCGAGGGATTCGGAGGTCAAACGCTGGGTACGCAGGGTCCGGGTAGTCGAGGTCTCCTCCGCACGCTTCTTCTCTCCGATCCGATCTTCTTTGCTGACCATGGGGGTGAATCTCCTCCTGCAAGGGAAACGGAATCCTCCTTACCCAGAACCGAAGCCCACGTGTATCATTCGTTCATCGTTCGTTCGATCGTTCGATACGTCCCCAAGAAAGAAATCCGCCGTTCATCATACATCCTTTTCCCTCCGATGTCCATTGCGACGTTCCCTCTGGACAGGGCCCCGGCAAAGTCGTGAATCCTCCAGGTATCCGGTGAGATGGGCGGGGAA
>CAZTSL010000094.1:14975-18614 GCA_964616915.1 uncultured bacterium | reverse complement strand
CCTCCCCCCCGATCGTCCCCCGGTCGATCCCCTCTTCCAGTAGGGGAAGGAGAGGTCGGCTTCCCCTCCTCCTCCTCGGGATCTTCTGCCTGCTCAGTGCCTGCCGTACCTCGAGCATGGAATACCGGGGGAGGATGGAACCCGATCTCTACCGGGGCGATTTCACCACCCTCCTCGAGGATCTGAAAGGCGCCGCAGCAGCCTACGGGGAGAAGGACCGGCTCCTCTGGTATCTCGATCTCTGCGCCGTGGCCCACTATGCCGGTGCATACCGAGAGAGCAACGATTTCTGCCAGGCTGCCGCGCAAAGGATCGAGGAACTCTGGACGAAGTCGATCCGGGAGGAAGCCGCCGCGATGCTCGCAGACGATCGGGCCCTCTCCTACCGGGGCACGTTCTACGAACACAACTTCCTCCACACGATCGGGATGCTCAACTACCTCCTCCTCGGCGACGAGGAGGAAGCACTCGTCGAAGCCAGAAAGCTCGATGAACGGATCGACCTCCTCCTTCAGCAGGAAGACGACATCCGCTACCAGGATCCCCTGGGACGCTACCTGTCCGCATTGATCCATGAATCGACCGGCGCCTTCGACGATGCCTTCATCGACGATCGTCTGGCCTTCGAGGCCTACCGGTTGCAGCGAGAGATCTACGGGATCCCCATCCCCCGGGAACTCGCGAACGATCTGCTTCGAATGGCACGCAAGAGCGAGCGTTACGAGGAGGAGCGGCACTACCGGCAGACCTATTCGATCGAGGGGGGCAAAGACCCATTCGCCCACCGGTATGGAGAACTCGTCATCGTCGTGGAGTGCGGTTTTTCTCCCTACAAGATCCCGAAGGTCGAGAAGAAAGGCTTGAAACGCACATTGCCTGCCTTCTTCGATCGCCCCCCCTATGTCCACTACGTCCGTGCCCGTGCGATCGGGTCGGACAGGGTGGTGGGATCGGCCACGCTCCTCGATCTCGGAAGGATCGCCAGGGTCGATCTCGATCATCGGATCGCGCGGATCGTCCGGAGAAGCACGGGGCGGGCCCTCCTCGAGGCGAGCGTCACATTGGGGGCGCGGCAGCTGATGGGCCCCGCCGCGGCGCTCCTCCTCGGAGGGATCCTCCTCCCTTCCGGCGAGGCGGATCTGCGCTGCTGGTCCACGCTCCCGGCCCGCGTCCTCATGCTCCGGCTGCCGCTCCCCCCCGGCCGCCATGGCGTCGCCCTCAAGTTCTACTCCTCCTACAACTCGGAGATCTTCCGGGAATACCTCGCCGATATCCCGATCGAATCGGGGAGACGCACCTTCCGCGTGATCAAGACCCCCTGATCGGATCCGATCGACGTCCCCCGACGATCTCGAAGAAGCGTTCCGTGTCGGAGAGGTCGTCGAAGAGATGATCAGGATCTTCCGCGGCGAGGAGGTCGCGGGGGGTCGAACCGGTGGCCACGGCGATCGAGACGACACCATTCTTGCGGGCACACTCGATATCGCGCACCGAGTCCCCCACGACGAAGATCTCCTCGGGAGGGAATTCTTGACGACAGTAGGCCTGCGCCCGTTCGACCGCGATGGGAACGAGTTCGGCTCGTGCCTCGGCATCGGAGCCAAAGGCACCGAAGGGGAAGTAGTCCGCCAGATCGAAACGTTGGAGTTTGATTCGAGCGCCCGCTTCGATGTTTCCCGTCAGCAGGCCGACGATGATCGGACGCTTCCCCCCCTCCCAGGTACGCTCCTGAACCTCTTCGAGGATCTCGAGGACCCCGGGGTGGATCGATCCCCCCTCCGGCCGTTTCGCCGTCTCCCGGAGATGTTCGAGATATCGCTCCGTGATCTGTTCGATCTCCCGGCGGATCTCCACCTCGGTGGCAGGGAGGAGACCATGACGCGTCATGAGTTCCCGGAAAATCTCGATGTCGGTCTTCCCGTCGAAGAAGAAGTCTTCGATCGCGTTCCCGATTCCGTACTCCGCCTCGAATACCGCGGCGATCGCGCGCGAACCGATCCGGCCCGAATCGATCAGCGTACCATCGATGTCAAAGAGAAGAAGGGGCATGACGTCTCCTACGTGGAACGCTTTCGTTCCTTCTTCGTCCGGTTACTGCTCCTCTGTTGCTTGCGAAAGGCTGCGTAGACCGGACGGATGATTGCAAGGGCTTCCTCCGGGGTATCGACGAGATGGAGATGGCGAAGATCCTTCTTCGAGAGGAGGTGACGCGAAAGCTGTTCCTTCTCGATCCAGTCGAGCAGTCCCCGCCAGAAGTCCCGGCCAAGAAGAATGATCGGCCGTTCCGAGATGTGACCCATCTGGAGGAGCTGCCAGGTGAAGAAGAACTCGAGTAGCGTTCCGATCCCCCCAAGGGTGACGACCACGGCGTTGGAGATCCGCATGAACTCGTCGAGACGGGTGGAGAACTTGCGGTGGTGGCTCTTCACGTCGAGGTGGGGATTCGGGCCGGTTTCGGTGGGGAGCGTGATCGGCAACCCGATCGAACGACTCGAGGAATTCGCGGCCGTCTTCCCCCGTTGTGCCCCCTTGTTCGCCGCCTCCATCAGCCCCGGTCCCCCGCCCGTCACCACATCGATGTTTTCGAGCGCCAGAAGGTAGGCGAGGTGTTCCACCGTCTGGTAGAGCTGATCATCCGGGCGGATCCGGGCACTTCCGAAGATGCAGACACGGAAGAATTCCCCTTCGAGCTGTCCGAGGAGAACCTCGAGGTCGTAGAGGGCGTCGGTGATCTCCTTGAGTTTCGTCTTGAGCACCTTCCGGATCGTCTTCTGATCCATCGCCCCATGATGTTCGGTGGAATGCAACGGCTACCTCTCGAAGCAGGGTCAACCACGACGCGGAGTACGGCCCCGTGGATGTTTCGGTTCATTCATCGGTTCATTCATCGGTTCATTCATCGGAGGAAACGTCATAGGGTGAAGAAGCGGATCCACAGAAGGATCGCCTTCACGAAGACGAGGAGCGTGACGAGACCCAGAAGGGCGTACCCCACGGCTTTCCTGCGGTCCTCTCCCAGTGCCAGCACGCGCTCCCAGAACGTACTGCCAGGAGGTGTTCGCCTGGCGTCCCTTGGCTGCCGCAAAGGGGATGCGGCAGGAGCACGCGGCGTCGGGCTCGGTTTCCGAGATTTGGGGCGGATCTCGAACGACTCGACGAAGTCTTCCTCTTCCTTTTCCTTCTCCTCCGCTTTCCTGCGCAGTTGTGCCTGCATACGGGCAAAGGAGAGATGTTCGGCACAGGCGTTGTCTCGATTCGGCAGGATTGGACGGCCACAGACCGAACACGTTTTCGACAGGGAGCCGGGCGCTCTCTCCATCTTGCTTTGCGGCACTCCGGCGAAAGGGGGTGCAGCAGGCTCCCTGTCGGGGGGGGGAACATCGGCGGGACCGTGCTTCTGAGGCGATCCCTCCACCTGGCCAGAGGTGCTTGCCGCCCCCCTTTCCCCCTCCACGTCGCTCATCACCCGGTGAAGTTTCGAACGATATCGCTCGAACTGGCTCACATATCGGCGGGCTTTTCGCCTGACGTAAGGGTCCGTCGCTCTCGTCCGGGCACCCGGCAGGGGCGTCTCGTCCACCCTCGTGCTCCTCCAATCGTTCTTTCCAGAGCTTCCGTCTCCCATCCCGTGCCCTTCCT
>CAZTSL010000094.1:0-14875 GCA_964616915.1 uncultured bacterium | reverse complement strand
CGATCCGCAGAGGGCTCATCGAAGCTCGTGAAGCAAGGTTCGCACCTCTTCGACGACACTGGCGATCTCGGAGGAGAAGGGCGTGGAGGAGACGGGTGTGGTGATGGGAAAGGTCAGGCGCATGTCGGGGGTGAGCCGAGACTCCGGATGCTTCCCAACGTATTCGAGGAGCGCCTGGGAAGAGAGGCGGGGCGCCTCCCCGAAGGCGATCGTCAGCTGCTTGCCCCTCCGCGTCACCTTCGGAATCCGGTAGGCGCGCATGAGAACCTTCAAGCGACTGATCTCGCAAAGGAGGAGGACCGGCTCCGGAATCTCGCCGAAACGGTCGATGAACTCCCCCTTCATCTCCTCGACTTCCGCCTCGTCGAGCGCGCTGGCGAGGCGTTTGTGGAGGAGGAGCCGCTGGGTCGTATCCGGGACGTAGTCTTCCGGGATGTAGGCGGGAACCTGAAGTTCCACCTCCGGCGTCACCTCCTCCGCGACATCCTCGCCCCGCAGCTGCCGGACCGCTTCGGAGAGGAGTTCCGTATAGAGTTCGAAGCCGACCGCGGCGATCTGCCCCGATTGCTCGCGGCCGAGCATGTTGCCCGCCCCCCGGATCGAGAGATCGTGCGCCGCGATTTTGAAGCCGGAACCGAGCGTGGTCAATTCCTCCATCGCGGCCAGGCGTTTCTGGGCATCGGGGGGAAGTTCGCGCCGGGGGGGGACGAGGAGGTAGCAGTACGCCCGGTGATGGGAACGTCCCACCCGCCCCCGGAGCTGGTAGAGCTGGGCCAGGCCGAAGGTATCTGCGCGGTCGATGAAGATCGTGTTCGCGGTGGGGATGTCGAGCCCCGATTCGATGATCGTCGTGCATACGAGGATGTCGTAGCGCCGTTCGTGAAAGGCGATCATGATCTCCTCGAGGGCCGGCGCTTCCATCTGTCCGTGGGCGACGGCGATCCGCGCCTCGGGAACGAGACGATGGAGCCGCTCCGCGCACGCGGCGATCGATTCGATCCGGTTGTGGACGAAGAAGACCTGTCCCCCCCGGGAGCGTTCCCGCCGGATCGCCTCGATGACGATGTCGTCGCGGAAGGTCGTGATCGTCGTGCGGATCGCCAGCCGGTCCGCCGGGGGGGTCTCGATCACGGAGAGTTCCCGGATGCCGGAGAGCGCCATGTGGAGGGTCCGGGGAATCGGGGTGGCGGTCAGCGCAAGGACGTCCACCTTCTTGCGCAGCGTCTTGATCTTCTCCTTGTGGCGCACGCCGAAACGATGCTCCTCGTCGATGACGAGGAGCCCCAGATTCTTGAAATCGACGTCCTTCTGGAGGAGACGGTGCGTCCCGATCACGATGTCGATCCCCCCCGATTTGAGGTGTTCGATCACCCGCCGTTGCTCGGCCGGCTTCTTCAAGCGGCTGAGCGAAGCGATCGTGACGGGGGTCCCCGAGAAGCGTTCCCGGAAGCTGTGGTCGTGCTGAAGGGCGAGGATCGTGGTGGGCACGAGGACCGCCACCTGTCTGCCCGACATGACGGTCCGGAAGGCCGCCCGGATCGCCACCTCGGTCTTTCCGAACCCCACGTCGCCGCAGATCAACCGGTCCATCGGCCGGAGGCTGGAGAGATCGGCGAGCACCGCCTCGATCGCCCGTTCCTGGTCGGGGGTCAACTCGTAGGGAAAGGCTTCGGCGAAGGCGAGTTCCTCCGCCTTCTGCGCGGGGAGGGGGGGACGACGGACGACCTGACGCGCCGCATAGAGGGAGAGGAGTTCGCCGGCGATCTTCTGGGCTGCGGCCCTGGCCCGAGCCTTGGCCCGGTTCCACGCCTTGCCCCCCAGTTTGTCGATCTTCGGCGCAACCCCGTCGATCCCGATATAGCGCTGCAACGCATCGAGGCGATCCGCGGGAAGCCAGAGCCTGTCCCCCCCCGCGTACTCGATGAGCAGGAAATCCCCGACGGTCCCCCCCGCTTCCCTCGTCTCGAGGCCGCGGTAGATTCCGAGTCCATAGGTCCGATGGATCACGGGATCGCCGGGGGTGAGTTGCGCGATCGAGGAGACGAGGGGGCCCACCCTGCGGGGGGAGGACTTCGGGGATCGAAAGCGTTCGCCGAAGATCTCCCTCTCCGTGACGACCGAGATCCCGAACTCGGGAAGCCGGAAACCGTGGGAGAAGGGGGCCGGCGTCACGGTCACCCGAGGAAGTCCCCCTTCCTCCAGGCGGGGAGAGGGATCCCGATCGTCGAGACGGAGATGCGCCACGAGTTCGACCTCGATCGGGTAGGAATCGAGGATCTGGGCAACGCGGTGCGCGTTTCCGAGGGAAGGCGCCGTCACGAAGAGCCGCATCCCCCTTTCCGCGTCCTCGTTGAAAGCCCGAAGAAGCGGCTGGAGCGGGGCTTCTTCCCGCCGCGCGCGGCGTAGCGCAACCGCCCGTGCCTCGTTGTCTTCCCCCTCGAAGTGGATCGCGCCCCCCTCCTCCTCCGGCATGGGATCGGTCGAGAAACGAAGGAGGGGATGGGTCTCGAGGAGACGCTGGAAGTAAACATCGAAGCCGGACGTGGAGAGGAAACGTTCCTCCGGAGGGAAGGCGGGACGGCCCAGTTCGATCGCGTTCTCGTAGCGCCGTTCGATCTCTCCGCAATGCGCCCGCGCCCGTGCCAGGATCTCGTCCCGATCGGAGAGGACGAGGAGCGCGGTGGGGGCGTAGTCGTCGATCAGCCGTGCCGGTTCGTAGAAGAGGGGGAGGTAGTTCTCGATCCCCTGCCGGCGGATCCCCCCCTTGATCTCCTCCCGGAGGCGGCGGAGATGATATCCCCCCCCCTCGAGACGTCCGAGTTGCGAGAGCGCCCGTTGCCGGATCTCCGGCGTATCGAGGATCTCCCGGGCCGGAATCAGGGTGAACGCCGCGAGTTCCTCCCGCGACCGTTGGGTTTCGGGATCGAAGGTGCGCACCGTATCGATGAGATCGTCGTAGAAGGTGATCCGAAGCGGCTTTGGCGTCATCGGCGGGAAGACGTCGAGGATCTCTCCCCGAACCGAGAAGTCTCCCCGGTCCTCGACGAGCGGAACCCGGCTGTAGCCCCAGGAGATCAGGCGTTCGACCAATCCTTCCCGCGGTACGATCTCGTTGGGCCGGATCTCCACGGCCGCTTCCCCCACGATCGCAGGGGGGATCACCCGTTCGAGGAGCGCTTTCACCGGAACGACGACGATCGAGGGTTCTCCGCGCGCCAGGCGGTGGAGTACCTCCAGGCGGCGGGCCGTGACCTCGGGATGGGGAGAAACCTCGTCGTAGGGGAAGGTGTCGTCGGCCGGAAAGAGGAGGATCTCCCCCCTCAGCCCTCCGGAGAGTGCCCGCCGCCAGAAGGAGAGGGAAGCGGCCATCTCTTCCGCCGCACGAAAGTCGGGGGTCACGGTGACGATCTGCTCCGGCAGGAGACGACGCACGCCCGGGTCCGAGTGCCGGAAGAGCGCGTGCAGAAGGAAGGCCCGCGCTCCTGGCGGTACGCCCGAAAGGAGGTATTCCCTTCCGATGCGCAGGCATTCTTCGATCTTTTCGAGCGCTTGCAAATCGCCTCCTTCGGGAAGATTCCAGGATTCGCCCGCCTCCCCCCATGCCCTGGGGGGGAGGCGGGCGTCGAGGTCCCGCCGATACGGTCCCACCCACGCGCCCCCCGACTTCGGGGAGAGCGTCCGTCTCAATCTATCAGAAAAAATCGCTCCGGCAAAATTCCCCGGATTCCGGGACCACCTCAACTTCCCTTTTTTCCCGACGGTGCATGTGGATCCACGGGTTGCCAATGGGAGGGATTCGATGATAGAATGGAGGCACTTTCCGATCGTCATCCGACGTCTCGTCCCGGAACGCCTGCACAGCCGCCGATACGCCAACCTTACGATGCAAGGAGCGATGCGATTCCATGAAGATTCTGCTGCTCAATCCCCCTTTTTTCAAGAAGTACTCGCGAGAGCAACGAAGCCCGGCGGTCACGAAGAGCGGGACGCTCTACTACCCCTACTGGCTCGCTTACGCCACGGCCTATCTCGAGAAGGTCGGTCACGAGGTGAAGCTGATCGATGCGACCCCCACGAACCGGAACGGCGAAGCGTTGTTCGCCGAGATCCGGGCGTTTTCCCCCCGGATGGTCGTGGTCGATACGAGTACGCCGAGCATCTACAACGACGTGCGCGTCGCCGAGACGATCAAGGAGATGCTTCCTGGGAGTTTCGTGGTTCTGGTGGGGCCGCACGTCTCTGCGCTCCCGAGGGAGTCGCTCGCCCTTTCGGAGAAGATCGACGCCGTGACGGTGCAGGAGTTCGATCTGACGCTCGCCGAGGTGGCGGAGCGGCTCGAGGGGGGCCGATCCCTTTCCGGGACGCTCGGGCTCTGTCACCGCGTCGATGGGGAGATCGTCGTCGAGGGGAAACGTCCCTACATCCAGGATCTCGACATCTTTCCGCTCGTCACCCCGATCTACAAGCGTTTCCTGCGGATCGAGGACTACTTCTATGCGATCACCCGTCACCCTGTCGTTGCGTTGATGACGGGGCGCGGCTGCCCCTATCAATGCACCTACTGTCTCTACCCGCAGACGCTCAACGGCCGGACCTACCGGACGATGAGCGTGGAGCAGGTCGCAGAGGAGTTCGCCTTCATCGCGCGTGAACTTCCCCAGGTGCGCGAGGTCTTCATCGAGGACGATACGCTGACGCTGCACCGCAAGCGGACGCAGGCGCTCTGCCGGGAACTGATCCGCCGGGGGAACAAGATCCCCTGGACCGCCAATGCACGGGCCGATGTCGATCTCGAGACGCTCGAGCTGATGAAGGCGGCCGGTTGTCGTCTTCTCTGCGTGGGGGTGGAGAGCGGGGTACAGGAGATCCTCGACAACGTCAAGAAGGGGATCGAGATCGATCAGATCCGTCGATTCTTCCGCGATACGAAGAAGGCGGACATCATGGTGCATGGTTGCTTCATGGTCGGCAACCAGGGGGAGACGCGGGAAACGCTCGAGAAGACGCTCGAGTTCGCCAAGGAACTCAACCCCGACACCGCCCAGTTCTTCCCGCTCATGATCTATCCCGGCACCGAGTCGTACGCCTGGGCCAAGGAGAAGAACTTCATCGCCACCGAGGATTTCTCCCAGTGGGTGACGGAGGAGGGGCTCCACAACTCCGTGGTGCGCCGGGACAACCTCTCCAACGAGGAACTCGTGGCCTTCTGCAACCGGGCGCGGCAGGAGTTCTACCTGCGTCCCCGGTATCTCTGGTACAAGGTGAAGCAGGTGCTCCGGCGTCCGGCCGAGGCCAAGCGCCTCGTCAAATCGTTCGGCACCTTTGCCCGCTTCCTGCTTCGCCCGGCGGAACGGATCTGAGATGGAGCGCGCAAGGAGGGGGGAAGTTCCCCGGATCTCCGTCGTCATTCCCGCCTACAATGCGGAGTCCTCGATCGGTCCCTGTCTCGAGGCGCTTTCCCGGCAGCAGATCGAGGTGCCCTTCGAGGTGATCGTCGTCGATGACGGCTCGACGGACCGCACGGGAGAGATCGCGGCCCAGGTCCCCGGCGTGCGGGTGATCCGGCAAACGAACCAGGGGCCGGCAGTCGCGCGCAACCGTGGGGTGGCCGAGGCCCGAGGGGCATGGATCGTCTTCACGGATGCCGACTGCGCGCCCCTCCCCGACTTCCTCGCCCGGCTCACCGCCCCCCTCGAAGACCCTGCCGTAGCGGGCGTGAAGGGGGCCTATCTCACCCGGCAACGGGAACTGACCGCCCGTTTCGTGCAGGTGGAGTACGAGGAGAAGTACGGCCGGATGCAAAGGTTCGAGACGATCGATTTCATCGATACTTATGCGGCAGCCTTTCGGAAGGAGGATTTCCTCGAGGTCGGTGGGTTCGATCCGCTCTTTCGCACCGCCTCCGTGGAGGATCAGGAGTTCTCCTTCCGGATGCACCGTGCGGGCAAGGAGATGCGTTTCGTTCCGGAAGCCCGGGTTTTCCACACCCATGCGGACCGGATCGGGACCTATCTGCGAAAGAAGTTCCGGATCGGATATTTCAAGGTACTCGTGATCCGGCGCCATCCGGGGAAGATCGTCTCCGACTCGCATACGCCGCAGGTGCTCAAGTTCCAGGTGATCCTGGCCGCTCTCTTCCTCCCCGCGTTCCTCATGCTCCCGCGGGATGGGATTGCCCTTGGCGTGGTGGCGGGGAGCTTCGGGCTTTCGACGATCCCTTCGATCTTCCGGGCCTGGCGCACCGATCGGGGCGTGGCCCTCGTGGTGCCCCTCTTTCATCTCCTGCGCGCGCTGGCGCTGGGGAGTGGATTGGGATGGGGGCTCCTTTCGCTCCGGAAGCCGGGCGTGGCGCCACGCGTCGTGGAGGGGGCGCGCCCCTCGGGTGGGCCGATGGGGGAAGGCGGCCAGGAGAGGGCAAAAGGGTGAGACGTTCGCAGCGACGATGGATGCTCCTCCTTGGCATTGGGGCGATCGATCTTGCGATCATCGATCTCTCCTTCCTCCTCTCCTACGTTCTCCGCTTCCACACGAATCTCTTCCCCCCACCGATGGCGCATCCTCCCATTTCGGCCTATCTCAAGGCGCTCTTCTTCATCTCCTACGTTTCGCTCCCTCTGCTCAAGCTCTACAATCTCTATGATTTTCGTCGCACGCGTCCCTTGATCGACCACATCGACGGGGTGGTGAAGGCGATGACCCTTGCGATGATGATCCTCCTTTCCACGACCTTTTTCTACCGCGACTTCAGTTATTCACGGATCGTCTGTTTCCTCTCGTGGGGGCTGGGGATCGGGGGGCTCTCCCTCTTCCGGGCGATCGTCGTGTGGGGGGCGGCCTGGCTGCGGCAGCGGGGCTTCGATCAGAAGGAGGTCGTGCTCGTCGGCGGGCATGACGAGATGACGCGGATCCTCCTGACGCGGTTGCAGGAATTCAAGGGGCTCGGCTACCGTTTCGTGGGGTTGATCGAGACGCGCTTCGAGGGGAAGAGGGGCAGGGAAACACCGACGGGGGATCTGCTTCCCACGCTCGGCCCCTTTTCCGAGGCGATCTCCCTGATCGAGGCCAGACGTCCCGACATCGTGATGGTGACGCAGCCCGATCTCCCCCATTATCCGTTGCTGGGTCTGATCGAGTGTTGCGATCGGTTCGGGATCAGTCTCCTCATGGTGCCGAAGATCTACGATCTGCTCATCCACGTCACGGACATGAACGATCTCGATGGGATTCCCCTCGTTTCGCTCAAGGAGTGTACGCAGAACACGGGGTATCTCGTCGTCAAGCGGATCTTCGATGTCGTGGTGTCGGGGGTGGCGCTCCTGCTCCTTTCCCCTCTCTTTCTCCTCATTGCGCTCTGGATCCGTCTCGATTCGGAAGGGCCGGTGATCTTCCGGCAGGAACGGGTGGGGCAGCACGGCCGGATCTTCACGATGTTCAAGTTCCGCACGATGGTCGCCGATGCCGAGGCGCGTCTCAAGGAGATGCTCGATTTCGACACGCTCCCCGAGCCGGTCTTCAAGTTCGAGAACGACGATCGGGTGACGCGGGCCGGCCGGTTCTTGCGACGAACGAGTCTCGACGAACTCCCTCAGTTGATCAATGTCCTTCGGGGGGAGATGAGCCTGGTGGGGCCCCGTCCCGAGGAGTACGAGATCGTCGAGCGCTACAACATCTGGCAACGCCGGCGTCTCAAGGTGAAACCGGGGATCACCGGCCTCCAACAGGTGACGAACCGGGGTGTCCCCGATCTGACGGAGCGGATCAAGTACGACATCTACTACATCCGCCGTCAGAGTTTCCTCCTCGACCTCTCCATCCTGCTGCGTACGATCTTCGTCGTCTTCTCCGGACGGGGGGCCTTCTAGCGCTCCTGCGCTGCCGATCCACGACGCCGAGAGTACATGGCAAACGTGCCCCTCCTCTCCTCGTGCGGGAGGTAGCCTGGGACGGGTCGGATCAGAAGGCGAAACGGAGCGCGGCGTAGAGGTTCGTGTTCTTCTCGAACTGACCGAAGAAGGTGTCGTCCTCCTTCCCCCAGAAGATGTTGGCCCCGGCCGAGAGGCTCCAATGGTCGTTCAACTGGTAGGCCACGAGGGGGCGGAGGTAGAGATCCTCATCCGCGGGCGCATAGAAGGTGAAGAGAGAGAGGGTGAGGGTTTGCTGGAGGAGGAGACGGGTGAGGCGAAGGGTCAGGAGATGATCGTTCTGCGCACCGCTACAGGCGTTCGGGTTCGCCGCGCAGAGGGTGGCATCGTCACCGGCGGTGTGGGTGAGATCGTACTGGAGGGAGAGGGTCAGCTCGGGGAGGAGTTCCTTCTCGAAGCCCGCCAGGAAGCGGAACTCGTCGTTCGGAATGAAGGGATCGGTTCCGTCGTGGTCCTCGGAGCGGTAGTACCCCCCCTCCACGTTGCCGATCCCCCCCAGAAGGGGCGTGCGGAGGCTGGCGCCCACGACGGAGAGGGTGGGAAAGGTCGCCTGCATCGTTGCCGGATCGAAGCCCATGGGGCTCTTCCAGAAACCGTGGTAGCCGTAGATCGCGGCCTCCACGCCCGAGAAGTTCCGGTAGAGCCGTCCCGCGAATTCGTCGTCCTTGAACCATCGGTCGGGAATCCGGGCCGTGACGATCGCGTCCTGGCCGGCCCGCCGGGAAAGGAGGGGGTTCCAGTAGGAGAGCCGTTCCCCGGTGATATAGCGGTCCGCGTCGAAACGGGGGGTATAGACGAAGTCGAGGTTGACGAGGCCGGTGAAGAGGGAGGCCTTGAGCGCATCGGAGGGGGCCTTGAGGTAGTTCTGTTCCCGGCCGAGGAAGAAGGCCTGCCAGTCCTTGGGGAAGAGGTCGTTGATGAAGAGGAGGTCACCGGTGCCCCAGGTGAGGATCTGACGTCCGATCTTGAGGTCGAGGAAATCGACGGGCGTGAAGGAGATGCTCGCCTCCCGGAGGTCGAAGAAGCCTTTTCCCCTTTCGAGATCGACGTCGTGATCCTCCGCAGCCGCGTCGTAGAGGAGATCGCCGGTCACTTGCAGGGCGGCGAAGCCGGCGCTCCGGGAGAGCGCGATCTGGAGACGGGCTTCTTCCAGGGAGAGGCGATCCTCGTAAGGATCGTCGGGGATCCGGGCCCCGCCGCGGAGGTCGAGGAAGCCGCTGAGCACGAAGGGGAGGCGTTCACGAAGCGAAGGGGGCTCGGAGGAGAGGGGCGCTTCGTTTGTTCCTGCCTCGAGGCCGCCGGGCAGGGCGGGCTCTTCCCCCCCCAGGCCGGCGGGAAGGCTCGGGGCCTCTTCGGAGGGAGATTCCGGAAATCCGCTGGGGAGTGCCGGTTCCGGCTCCCCTGCATCGAGGCCGGCAGGGAGGGTGGGTTCCCCCGCTCTATCGGTGCTTTCCTGCGTTCCCCCCTCCGAGGGGACGGGTGTCTCTCCTGCGGCCACACGCCCCCAGGAGAGGGCGAAGAGGAGGATCGGGACGAGGGTGTTTCGTATCCTTCGTTTCATCATCTTGCTGCTTCCGGTCGATCCTTCGGTCTGTGGCATGTCTCGTATCGTTCGCTTCATCGTCTTGCTGCTTCCGGTCGATCCTTCGCGGAGTAGCGGCCTCTCCGACCTTCGCAAAGGGATTCGGGGAGGCTGAGGCGCTTCGTCCTACCGGAGATACTTGCGGGGGGGTCTTCGCAGGTAGCGTTCGGAGAAGATCTCCTCGGGAATTCCGATGTCGTATTTGACGTCGGTGTACTCGACGACGGTTTCGCTGCCGCTCTTGAGATCCTTCATCCGGGCCTTGACCGGGGTCACCTTCCCCTGGATCGTCTTGACTTCGAGGACCTCGTATTCCCGGTATTTCTCCCCATTCTTGTCGTAGTACTCGATCTTGACGGGGAGGAAGGTTTTCTTGTGGATCCACATGTCGAAGGAGGAGAACTCGACGGAATCGGGATTTTTCGGTTTGTTTTCGAGGAGGTAGTAGGTTTGGGTCTCCTTCTTGAGGGTATGGTGATCCTCGGTGATCCCCCGGCCCGAGACATCCTCGTAGAAGAAATCGGAGCCGACGAAGCTGGTTCGCTTGTCCGATGCGGCGATTCGCTTGACGAGATCGAGGGCGGGGAGGTAGAGCCAGCGGTCGTCGTCCCGATCGGTATACTTCCAGACGAGGAATGCCATCTTGTGGATATCGGCCGGTTCGTGGAAATAGACGTAGAACTTCTGGTTGCCGTCGGGGCCCGGTTCGTCGCGGCGCAGGATCGTGAAGCGGCGGTTGCGTTTCCGTCCCTGGCTGTCGGTGATCGTCATGTGGACCTGGGCGCGCCCATCGTCGCCCTGGTAGTAGGCGGCATGGTTCGTCTTGCGCACGATCTCCTCGACGGAGGGCGCCGCCGTGGCTCCCGCTGCGGTGAAGAGGAGGAGGAGAAGGGGAAGGACGAAGATTCCGACTGCATGTTTGCGTGGTTTCATGTTCTGCTCCTGTATTAGAAGAACCATCGGTTGACGTAGCGCATGAGCGCGGGGATGATGACGAGGGTAGCCACCCCGGAGAAGACGAGGATCGAGGCGAGGAGGAAGCCCACCGTCTGGTAGGGAACCAGCGGGGCGGCCAGGAGGGGAAGGAAGCCGCAGGCGATCACGACGATGTTGCGGGAGATCGCCCGCGCCGGCTCCTGGAAGATCTCCGCGACCGTCTTCTCCCAGGCGTTCTCCGAAAGGTGGTGCGTGTAGTAGGCGATCCGGATCCGGGAGAGGAAGTGGATCGCAAAATCGATGGCAAGCCCGAGGGTGAGCGAGGAGAGGACCGCCACGGGCATGTCGTAGTCCTTGCCGACGAGACCGATCACGCCGTAGATGAAGGCGATCGTCACCGTCATCGGGATCATGGCGATCGCACCCCAGCGCCAGGAGCGGAAGAGGAAGGCGACCATGAGGTAGGCCACGACGAAGCAGCCGAGGAACGATTCGAGCATGCCGAAGACCATCTTCTCCTGCCAGATCACATTGATGTAGGTGAGCCCGAACCATTTGGCCTGGAGTGCGATCGGGGGAGGATTCTCGGAGAGATAGCGTTCCACGGCCGCGACCGCCTTCATCATGTCGCGGTTGTCACCGCTCTTGAGCTGGACCCAGAGGCTCGTCTTGCGGTAGTCGGGGGTGACGAAGTGCCAGACGTCCTGGGGACGGTGGCTGTTCTGGAAGGTGATGAGCGCCTGCCCCACGGCCTGGGGGGTGTCGGGGACCCGGAAGGCGTCCTCGCCGCCGCCGAGGAGTTCGCGGTACACGGTCTTCACGATATCGACGATCGAGTTCGACTTCCCGACGACATCGACGCCCTGGAGATGGCGCTGGAGTCCTTCGATGTAGCGGAGCACCTCGGGTTGCTTGAAGATCTCGCTTCGCTGGGCCTCCTGTCCGAGGAAGGCCTGGAGGTCTTCCCATACGAAGGCGTCGTCCCCTTCGGCCGTTTCGAGGCGATCGGAGACGAAGGAGGTGAGTCTTTCGAGGAGGTCACCGGGGGATTTGCTCGATCGGGCGGCTGCTTGCGCTTCTTTCCGGAGAGCCTGGGTCAGGGAGGCGGCGTTGGGGAGAGCTTCCTCACTCTCTCTTCCCGCGCGATCGAGCCGTTCGAGGAAACCGGGCAGATAGCTGGAGAGGGTCTCCTGCGTGGCTTCGGGTTCGAGCGCGAGGTAGGCCATGTAGGTGCCGGCGAAGTGTTCGTTGAGGACGCGGTCGGCGACCCGGATCGGGTGGGAGGGGGTGAACCATCGGACGGGGTTGTCGTTGACCCGGATTCGCTGGATGCCCACGATCGCGACCACGGAGGCCAGAAGGGTGAAGACGAGGATCGTTCGGGCGGAGCGGATCGTCGTTCCCCCCAGGCGCACGAGGAGACGGGCGAGCCAATGTTCCTCGCCACTTCCGCTACGGGCGCCGAAGTTCTCGAAGCGCCGCTCCGGGATGAGCATCACGTAGGCGGGAACGAAGACCATCGTCAACACCCACGCGATGAAGATCCCGATCGCCACGAAGAGGCCGAAGACCTGGACCGGCGGGATCGGGGTGAGCAGCAGGGAGAGGAAGCCTGCGATCGAGGTGAGCGAGGTGTAGAGCATCGGCGCAAAGAGGGTGCTCATCACGTGGCGCATCGTTTCCCGGCGGTCCTTCATCTCCGGATAGCGATCGAAGAACTCCGAGAGGATGTGGACCGCGTCGAGCACCGAGATCGGCATGATGAAGATCGGGATCATCGAACTCATGATGTGAATCGTGTTCCCCGAGATCACGAGGAGGGCCATCGTCCAGATCACGGAGACGAGCGCGATGATGAGGGGGGAGAGGATGAGGACGAGGCGACGGAAGAAGTAGAGCATGAGGAGGAAGATGACGAGCATCGCCAGGGGGGCGGAGATCGCCATCTGGACGAACATCTCCACCCCGAAGGTGTCCTCGGCCACGGGGAGCCCCGTGATGAAGAAGCGGTCGTCCCCGGAGAAGGTGGCGATCTTTTCCTCGAGTTTCTGGTAGATGTCGTGGCTGACATCCTTCGAGGTGATCGGCAGGTAGATCGCGATCGCCTTTCCATCCTCGGCCAGGAGGGTGCCGTCGAGGAAGGGGATCCGCCGTGCCCGATCCCGGATGCGCAGCGCTTCCTCCACGGTATCGGGGGGGGTGGGCATGAGCCATTCGAAGCGGATCGAGCCGGGGCCCTCCTGCTCGATCTGATCCACGGTGGAGGGGGCGATGATGTCGGCGGCGATCACCCCCTCCCGCTTCGTCGGATCCTTGGGGTCGGGCCATTGGAGCGTCTTCGCATACTCGGTCAGTTCGTGGATCCGCCGCAGCGACTCGGGGTTGAAGACGCCGTTTGGATCGTCTTCGTTGACGACGCCGAGCACGACCATCTCATGAAGGGAGAGTTCTCGCTTCATCGCGTCGTGGAAGCGGCGGACCGGTTCGTCGTGGGGGAGCATGTTCTCCGGATCGGTATCCACGGTGATGGCGGGGAGGAAGGGAAAGCGGTTCGGCCACAGGGTGGGGAGTGCCGCCAGGAGGGCCAGGAGGAGCGTGATCCCCACCATGACGCCGGTTATGGTTCTGGGTCGTTCGCTGCTGTAATCGATGATGCTCTTCATTCGTGGTATTCCCCTCGATCTGTCAGGTGGAGAACCGGCGAAGGTTCCGATGGGCGGGAAATGGGGAACGATGGCCGCGTTGGTGTCGAAAACGCCCTTTGCCGGCCATCTTCACCCCTTCCAGCACGGAATGTCAACGTTGACGTTTTCTGTTAACAATTGTTAACCCCCCTGAGGGGGAATGGGTCGTATCGCAAGGTGAGGCCCAGGCTTGACGAACTGCGACGATTCCGGTATATTGCGCGGCGGTTCCGGCCGGGGCGACGGGAAGGAGAATCAAGAATCGTTCCCTCTTTACTTTCCGGGGGGCAGAGAGATGTCGAAATGGCAGTTGACGAGAAACCGAACGGCGCTCGTCGTCATCGATCTCCAGGAGCGTCTCCTTGGGGTGATGGCGCCCAAGGTCGTGGATCAGGTGATCGGCAACGTCCGGAGGCTCGTGCAGATCGCCCGGGTGTTGGGGATCGAGATCCTCTGGACGGAGCAGTATCCCAAAGGGTTGGGTCCGACGGTGCCGGCGTTGCAGGAATGCCTCGCGGGAGAGACGCCGTTGGAGAAGACGATATTCAGTTGCTACGCTGTGGAGGCGTTTCAGCGGCGTTTGCGGGAAGGAGGGATCGAGCAGGTCGTCGTCACGGGAACGGAGACACATATCTGCGTGTTGCAGACGGTTCTCGATCTCGTGGAGGCGGGTTTCCACGTTCACGTCATCGCGGATGCCTGCATTTCCCGGCACAAGGAGAACTGGAAGGTCGGGCTCTCGATCATGAGGGAGGCGGGTGCGGTGATCTCGAGTACGGAGACGGTCGCCTTCCAGTTGCTCGGAGAGGCGGGGACCCCGGAATTCAAGGAAATTTCCCCCCTCTTCAGAGATTCCGGGGCGAAGGGTTGACATTTTGAATCCGTATGCCAACTTTGGGGGGATGGCGAAAAAAATTTGATTCCCTGTTGACAAGAGAACGAATTTGTGGTTTAAGTATATCCTCACTTTCCATCGGGTATGGAAGGCGGCATCTTCCTTGCCGAAGGGACGTGAGGGTACGGCAGGCTGGGAAGCGTCGAGCACTCCCCGCCGGAGGGCCGGGGGGTCCAGCGCGGAAAGGAATCGTTTTCCCCCACCCGTTTCCGGGCTGGCGTAGCTCAACGGTAGAGCAGCTGACTTGTAATCAGCAGGTTGGGGGTTCAAGTCCCTTCGCCAGCTTCGCATTCGTAAAATTCTGGAGAGGTTCCCGAGTGGTCAAAGGGGGCAGGCTGTAAACCTGCTGGCAATGCCTTCGGGGGTTCGAATCCTCCCCTCTCCATTTTCGTTCTCCTCAGATGCGGGAGTAGCTCAGTTGGTTAGAGCATCAGCCTTCCAAGCTGAGGGTCGCGGGTTCGAATCCCGTTTCCCGCTCTCGACGAATCTCACCAACAATGAGAAGATCGCAGTTCTCCCATCGCGCGCGAAACAGGGAAGCCGACGGGAATGGCGAGTGCGCGGGAGGGCAACGAGATCGAAGTAAGGATCGAATGCCCACGTAGCTCAGTCGGTAGAGCACTTCCTTGGTAAGGAAGGGGTTCACCGGTTCAAGTCCGGTCGTGGGCTCTCCGGATTCAGTTTGAAGTTGCAGAGGGTGGTGAAGAAGAGAGAAACTTCACTACCCATTTTTTCGGGGAATACCAACATCGAACGGAGAGAAGAGAAGAGATGGCCAAGGAGAAATTCGAACGAACCAAGCCCCACGTAAACGTAGGGACGATCGGGCACATCGATCACGGCAAGACGACCCTGA
>CAZTSL010000093.1:0-19846 GCA_964616915.1 uncultured bacterium | reverse complement strand
GAGAGGTAGCGTCCCCATTGCGGATTGTAATACCGGTGCCAGTTGTTGTAAAGCCCCGTCTCCGCGTCGTGGTACTGCCCCGGAAGCCGCAGGTTCATCTCCGGGGGCGCGGAGCCGTAGGTGAGGACTTGCGCCGAACCGAAGGGGTCGAGTTCGTCGTAGGCGATCCGGACCTTCTCCGTGCCGTAGGGCGTCGTCACCGACACGACCGCGCCACGGTGATCCCCCTCTTCTTCTCCAGGATCCGCTCCCGAACCAGGTTGCCGAAGATGTCGTAGAGGAAGGTTCTCCCTTTCAACCCCCACGCCTGCCGGTTGTTCAGCCTCGTGAGGAAGAGGTGCGCCTTGCTCACCCGCTGCTGCGCGTGGTCGTTCCGGTAAAGCCAGACGCCGGTGAGCGCATCGAGGCTGTCGCCGAACTCGTCGGTGATGCGGGAAAGCGTCCGATACGAGACGCCGGTGAATTTTCCCCAGGATTCCGGAGAAAATGAGTAGGACCGATCGGCGCCTGGGCACGATCGCCCGGAACCAGTGTCGGCCTCGTATCGAGGGGACACCGGAGTTCGAGAAGATGACGCGGCCGACCCCGCTTCAGCGCCGTGCGCTGGAGCTACTGGGCGTCAAGCTCGGCGTGTAGCCAGTGACACGCACCTCTGTCTTCTTTGCTAGAGGTGGTAAGAGGTTATGTGGAAGCGATCCAATCGGGTGCTTTCAACGTGACATTTTTGCAGAGATCAATAATGCGATTGCCCTGTCCCCCTGGCCGTCGGGGCTTCCCGCCAGCCGGTACGGGGTGTATCCTGGAGATCGAAGCAAAAGGAGAGGATTCGATGAATGGAGGTGCCGCAATGGGACGGCTTACGGTAGGGAAACTGGCGAAGGCTGCGGGGGTCCACGTGGAGACGATCCGGTATTACGAGCGATTGGGGCTCTTGCCCGAGCCGATCCGCTCTCCCGGAGGTTACCGTCTCTATTCGGCGCGGGACGTCGCACGCCTCCGCTTCATCAAACGGGCCCAGCGCCTCGGCTTCACCCTCGCGGAGATCGGAGATCTCCTGAGCCTGCGGGTCGAGGCTTCCCGTCGTTGCGATGCGGTCAAAGCCCGCGCCGAGGCGAAGCTCGCCGATATCGAAGCGAAGCTCGAAACGCTCCAACGGATGAGAGGCGCCCTCGAAGCCCTGGTGCGGGCTTGCAACGATCGGGACGAAACGAGCGCGTGTCCGATCCTCGACGCGCTGGAACTCGACGCCTTCCAGGGGGGGGAGGGATGAGGCCGTGGATCGGTTCCTCCGATCGGGCTGCCCTGCTTGCCGATCAGAGGGCCTCTCGCAGGAGGCGGGCGGCGGTCAGGCCGCTTCGGATCGCGCCCTCGATGCTTGGGCTTTCGAGGTAATCCCCGGCCAGGGCGATCTTTCCCTTCCAGCAGGGGGGGGGGAGTTGCGCAAGCGCCCGGTAGGTTCCCGTGCGGAAGATCGGTACCCCGTAGCGATGGGCGACCCGATCCGTCCAGAGGAAGGGGCGGGGGAGGGGGCCGAGGAGGCGCTGTGCCTCGGCGATCAGCGCACCTTCGAGCCGCTGGGGGGGATCGAGGAAGTGGGCCTCGCTCCATTGCGGAGCGGCAACGATCGCGAGGCCCTCATGACCGGGGGGAACCTGTCCGTTCCCCCTCGCGGAGAGGAACGCGATGCCGGCGAGTGCCGGGGTTTCCCCCCCCTCGGGGTAGACTTCGCTGATCCCGGAAGCAGAGAGGGGAAGCGTGGTGGGAAGACCGATCGACAGCGTCAAAGCTCTGGCATAGGTGACTTCCCGGTAGAAGGGAGGGAGGGAGAGGGTGCTGCCCAGCAGCCGTAGCGCGATCGGTGCCGGGGTTGCGATGACGACCCCCCGTCCCTGATATTCCCGACGCTCCCCATCCTTCTTGACGACCACGCGGCATCCCCCTTTCGTCTCCGCCACGGCGATCACCCGGCTACGCAGGGAGACGGGGATCTCCCGTGCCAGGACCTGGGCGAGGCGTCCGATCCCCCCTCGCAGGGAGAAGAGACGAGGGCGACGCATCCCCTCCCGGACTTGCAGGAGGAAAAGGCCGGCCGAAGCCCGATCGGGCGGGGTCAGGGTCAGACCGTTCAACGTGGGATGAAGCACGTTTCTCGCGTAGTCCTCCCCGATCTCCCGGGTGACGAAGGCATGTGCGGATTCCGTGTCGAAGGGGGCAGCCGTGGCGGGGGTGTCCCAGCTTAGATCCGTGCGCCAGAGCCGGAGGGCGATCCGAAGGAGATTCCGCTTCGTCCGCCACGACAACAAGGGAGTGGTGAGGAAGGCTGCGGGCGAGAGGGGGAAGGGATGGGCAAAGCCCGCCATCCAGAGCGCACCCGATGCGCGCAAGGGGACGATCTCTCCTTCGAGGCCGAGGTCACGCAGGAGGGTCCGGGTGGTACGATAGAAGGCGCCGAAGAATTCCGCGCCCGTATCGATCGTGAAGCCGGGGGCCGGTGTTCGATTCCCCGCGCGCCCGCCGATCCCCTCTCCCGCTTCGAACACCTCGGTCTCGATCCCCTCACGCTGGAGTGCCCAGGCTGCGCTGAGTCCGGCGAGTCCCCCACCGACGATGAACACCTTTCCGTCCATTTCATGACCCGTCAGGCGTTTGGACTCATGAACCGTAAGCCTTGTAGGATTTCCATCATAGCCGGTTGTGCCAGACAAAACAAGAACGCATGTCCCGGCATGGCATCTTGCCAGGAAACGTGCTACAATGGCGCCGTGATTCGGGAGGGAGGAGCGCCGGAGCAGATCGAACCCCATGAATGAAACGAGAGAGGAGAGAAGGATGACAGAGGTCCGTGAAGTCGTGATCGTCTCCAAGGCAAGGACACCGATCGGGAGTTTCCAGGGGGCGCTCTCCCCCCTTCCTGCCCCTCGTCTCGGGGGAATCGTGATCGAGGCCGCGCTGAGACGGGCGGGGCTCGAACCGGGGGAGGTCTCCGAAGTGATCATGGGGGAGGTGCTGACCGCCGGTGTGGGGCAAGCACCCGCCCGCCAGGCCGCGATCCATGCGGGACTCCCCACGTCGGTTCCCTGCACGACGATCAACAAGGTTTGCGGCTCCGGGCTCAAGGCAGTGATGCTCGCGGTCCAGGCGATCCAACTCGGGGATGCGGAGATCGTCGTGGCCGGCGGAATGGAGTCGATGTCGAACGCCCCCTATCTCCTTACCGAGGCGCGATCCGGCTTCCGGATGGGTCACCGCAAGGCCCTCGATTCCATGATCCACGATGGGCTCTGGGATCCCTATGGAAACGCGCATATGGGGAATTTCGGGGATCTGTGTGCCCGGGAGAAGCATTTCTCGCGGGAGGAACAGGATGCCTTCGCCCGACGGAGCTATGAGCGGGCCCGCAAGGCCCAGGCCGAGGGATGGTTCCGGGAGGAGATCGTCCCCGTGACCGTGCCGGGAAAGAAGGGAGAACGCGTGGTCGAGGCGGACGAGGAGCCCGCCCGCTACGATCCGGAGAAGATGGCGAAACTGCGTCCCGCCTTCGATCCGGAAGGGAGCGTGACGGCCGCGAATGCATCGAAGATCGACGACGGCGCCGCGGCCCTCGTGCTGATGAGCCGTCAGGAGGCCGAGCGCCGCGGGATTCCGGTGCTGGCCACGGTCGTCTCCCATGGGACCTTCGCCCAGGATCCCGCCTGGTTCACCACCGCGCCGATCGGCGCGATCATGCGGGCGCTCGACCGCGCCGGCCTCTCCGCCCAGGAGATCGACCTCTACGAGATCAACGAGGCGTTCGCCGTGGTCGCGATGGCCGCGATCCGGGAGTTGTCGCTCGATCCTGCACGGGTCAACATCTGGGGGGGAGCGGTGAGCCTCGGTCACCCGATCGGCTGCTCGGGCGCCCGGATCCTGGTCACCCTCCTCTCCGCGATGGCCCGCGAGGAGAAAAGGCTGGGGTGCGCCAGCCTCTGCATCGGAGGGGGAGAAGCCGTCGCGCTCGTGGTGAGACGTTGAGCGCCCCCCTCATGGAGCGGTCCACAACTCCGCTTCGAGCACGCCCGAGTTGTCGGGGCAGTACGAATCCCCCTTCCAGAAGAAGATCTTGGCCTCGGCGAGGGGGGCCGTGACTTGCGACTGCCCGATGTTGGCGGCCTCCGCTTCCTCGGGGGTATCGTAGTATTGACCATCCCCCACGGTCACCGTGACGAAGTCGTTCGTCTCGAGGGAGCGGTAGGTCACCTGCAGGTTGTAGAACCAGGCATGCCCGTCCGCCCAGGCCGTGGAAGAGCCCCCCGTGGCCTTGATCTCGTAGGCTTTGCCGATCTCTAGGCCCTCCTCCACCACGACGGGATTCGCCGTGAGGTAGGAGTCCCCACAATTCGTCACGGAATCGACCGTGACGGAGGTGATGAGTTCGGGTTGCTCGCATGAGACCTGCCCGACAGTGAAGAACGCCGAGAGGAGCAGACACCCGGAAACGACGAAGACCTTCCCCTTCATGATCGACCTCCCTTTCTTATTGGGGATGCATCCTCCGGAAGAGGAAACGCTCTTTTGCCGGAGACACCCTGAATCGAAATCAGATCTACACCCGTGATTCCACGCAGGCGCCTGTTACGATAGCACGAGCACGATCGTTGGGGAAGGGGAGGAGACGATCGGCATCAATCGTGGGAGGCGCGAAAATCCCGCAGGAGACGGCCGGCTTTCCGGAAGAAGCGTTGGAGTTCCGGATCGGTCGTCGCTCCGATCAGATCGTCGAGGAAGCGGGTGGCGCGGTGAAATGCGAAGAGATCGAAGGCGTCCCCCTTTCCGGCCAAGAGGGATCTGGCCATCGCGGCCGCGTCGGGAAGGAGTCCGACGGCCTCCCAGCGGAGCGCGGGATGATCCGCAAGGAGTCGCTCGATCCGGGGGGCAAGACGGTAGTACTCTCCGATCCAGGCGTTGCCGCCGGGCATCCGGGCCAGACGTTCGTCCCGGAATGCCCGAAGGGGTAGCAAGAGATCGGGACGGTGGGCGATTCGGGCCGTCGTCTCCGCGGGGCAGGGCGGGTTCTCCTCCAGGGTGAAGTGGGTTTCGATCGCCTCCCAGAGTTCCGGTCGGGTGCCGTCGTAGCCGAGCGCCCAGATCCCGATCCCCTGGATATCCCGTTCGAGCACGAGATCGTATTTGTACCCGAGGCTCTCCGCGTCGTCGTACCAGGTCTGATAGGGGGATCCCCCCTCCTCGTAGACGTAGAAGGGGGTCTGCGATTCCTCGTCCCAGCGCCGCTCGTAGCGCGTCTCGACCTCGCTGGCGGCCGTGTCGTAGAAGAGGGCGCGTCCCCGCCCCGTGGCGGCGGCGTGGGGGTCGTAGCCGTCGGTGGGCCAACGGATCGCATAGTAGGGCACCCCCAGGATGAACTTGTCCTTGTTCTCCGGCAGCCCCCATTCGAAATAGTCGTCGAGCGTCCAGGTGACGTTGAGCTGACCGTAACCGGTGAGGGGGGACACGGGGCCTGCGGTGCTCCCGCCGGTCCAGTGGTAGTTGTAGGCCATGATCATCAGGCCATCGCTGTTGACCGCCAACTGGTCGTAGTCGAAGGCGCCCCGCCAGTCGATCGCCGGGGTGTCGATCGTCACGTTCGAGCCGGGGATCTCCCGGTGGAAGGTGGCGGTGAGTTCCTCCATGAAGCGAACGAGGTTCTCCTTCTGTTCTGCGGGAACCCCTTCGAAATCGATGTTGACCCCCTCGATGTCGTTGTCGATCGCCTCACTGAGGAGTTCGCCCACCATCCGGCTCCGGTTCTCCGGGGAAGCGAGGATCGAGGCGATCGCCTCCGCATCGAAGCAGGTGACGGCCAGGACGACGGCCACTCCATTGGCGTGCGCCGTCTCGATGATGCCGGGATCGGGCCAACCGTGCGGATTGGAGAGGGTGCCATCGGGGTTGCAGTTCACCGCGAACCACGCCAGCGTCGAGAGGAGATCCCAGCGCAGCGTCACCTCGTTCGGGTCGATCCAGTAGGGGAGGAAGCCGAGCACCGTCTTGAAGAGGACCCGTCCCGTCTCTTCCGCCGCCATCGTGGCCTTCCGAGCGGGATCGTAGCGGGGTGGGGGGGGGAGCTGAGCGAACCACGCATCCTGCTGCGCATGGATGCCGGGTGGTGGATCGACGTCGATCTCCTGCGTCCTTGGGGGACTGCCCCCCAAAGCCGCCAGCACGCCGAAACAGATCGCCAACGTCATCCCTCTTGCCAGCTTCGACATCTTTCCTCCCTATCTTCCGGGCTATCGTCCGGGTAGCGGCGTGGCGTTCGGCTCCGTGGGGAAGGGTGTGGGCGTTGCCGAAGCCGGAATCGCGCAGACCGGCACCCTGACCTTCTGCCGGAGCTTCTGTGCCCTGCGCCATCGTCCCGCCTCGGCCACCTTCTCGCGCAGGGTGAGGAGATCGACCGGTTTGGGCAGATACGCGAACGCGCCCTCCCCGATCGCTGTCGCGACCTGCTCCTGCATCACGGAACCGGAGTGGACGATCACGGGGAGCGCAGGGTCGATCTCGCGCGCCAGACGCAAGAGCCCAAGCCCGTCCCTGCCGGGCCGAGGATCCCCCAGATCGAAATCGGTCAGGAGCAGATCGATCCGATTGTGCTTCAAATATACCGCCGCCGCATCGAAATCACAAACCGTCTCCACGCCATGCCCTTCCAGCGTAAGGAAACGGGCGATCAACCCTGCGATCTCGCGATCGTCGTCAACGACCAGAATGACAAGCTTTTCCATCGGAACACCATCCAGACTTCCACGCATTCATCCATGAAGACGAGATGCTTCCTCTCATTTCATTCCTTACCCGGAGGGAAGGAATGAATGAATATTCATTCATCGTGATGGAGATCCCTGGAAGGGTGGCAGGAGAAGGGGTCGAGGGAAGGGGGAGGCGCAGCGTGCAAGAGGTGGTCGTTCGTGGACCGCGTGGAGAGAGATGGGAAAGACGTTCTTTCCGCACCCGAGCGGAAAAGGGCACGGAAGCGCCGAAGTGTTCCCCCGACGAAGAGGGGTCCACGCCATGCGGACAGAGGGGTCGAGCGGTGAGCAAAGGGGATCTTACCATCTTTCGTTTCTCCCGAAGCCATCGTTGCGCTCATCGTTGCGGCATCGCCTTCTGGGAGCGTCGCCGGGGATATCTGCAAACACCATACCGTAATCGTGTGATCTGGTAAGAAGGGGGACAAGGGACGGGAGAGGGCGTTTTCATGGGAGGTTTTGGGGCAAAGGGGCGGTCGAGATCCTTCATCGTGGTGGATATCCTCCAGCAGGGGGTCAACTTTTGTTGTCCGATCCAACAGGGGGTGTGGCGGAATGCCACGGAGGGAGGGAGAAGCGCCATTTTGCCGATTCGTCGTCCGTTCCGGAAGAAAGGCGAAAAAAAAGCTAAAGGATTTTGCAACGAGTGACGATGAGTGAATCCATCAGGAGTCTGGATGCAATGGATGCGATCTTTCGACACATTCGCCTCGAACGTCAAGGAAAGGAAAGGGAGGCTTTCGAAATGGGACGGATCAAGAGAACCAGCATGATCGTGGCTGCGGTGTTGATGCTCGGGTTGTTCGCCGGTTGCGGAGGGGAGGCGACGGCCCCGGAGGGGAGTCATCCCACGCAGGAGGAGCTGATCGAGTACGGGAAGGCCGCACTCTCCCGTTCCGACTTCCGGGTGGCGACCGAGGTCTTCGAGCGGGTGCTCACGGAGTACGATGCGGAGAGCAACGATGCGCGTTTCGGATGGGTGCTCGCCCAGATGCAGTTTCTGGCCAACTTTTTCGAAGAGGTCTTCAACAACATGTTCAAACTGAGCCCCGATGACGTGAGCGGCGAGAAGAACGGGGTTCCGATCATCGATATCATCCAGAACATCGTCGAGGCGGGCTTCGTGGTCTCCAACGAGGAGCAGCAGGAGATGCTGCGGGAGATTCTCGCATCGGGTGAGGATTTCTCCTTCCGGATCGAAAGCTTCCCGATTTCGCTCTTCGACAAGAATCTCCTCGAATGGAGTGGGGAATTCGACATCGCGGATGTCCACATGGTCCTTGGGGTGCTCCACTTCCTCCACGGCGTCGAGGAGATGGTCACGGCCCTCAATCTCCAGATGAAGGTGCGTTCGATCACCTACGACGAGAATGCGCAGAACGCCTTCGAACTGCTCCATGCGGCCGTCATGAGCATGGTGAGCACCGATGTTCCGGCGGGGCTCATGACGATGGAGGAGGATCAGCTTGCCAAACTCCAGAACGTGGCCGCCGATGTGGGGATCATGATCGAGGAGTGGCGCCAGGCGATCCTCCTGTCGATGGAGGAGACCGACGATCAGAGCGACGATATCATCACCTACGACGGCACGCATCTCAAGCTGCCCAGCGGCCGGCGCGACATCCAGGTGAACGAACGGGTCTTGATGGCGGGGATGTCGGTCCTCGACCATCTCTCCGAGGCGTTCCTCGACCAGAGCAAGTTCGACGTTTCGCCCTCGACCTGGAATCCCTTCGACGTCTCGGCGTTCAATCCCCTCGTCGGTGAACTCTACACGACGGTGCGTGATCCGGAACGCTACGACGGTTTCTGGCAGTGGTTCATCGTGAACGTGGCCGCCAACTGGATCGAGGAGTACGTCTTTTCCGGGTTCGAGCCGGGGTGTCTCCAGTGGGATATCGCGGAGAAGTTCCACAATCCCACCGGCGCGGGGCTTCGCCCCTGGATCGAGGCCGTGGCCGACTCCCAGATCCTTCTGGCCCTTTCGGAGATCTACGAGATGAGTGGCGGAGATGGGCTCGACATCACGAAGGCGACCGAGCTGTCGGAGGATCTCAAGGCCAGCCTCAAACGGTTCATCTTCAACGGCAAGAGCCTCTTCGACGACCTGGCGACCTGTGCAAAGCGGGGAGGTTGATCCCCGAACCCTCTCCCCTCGATCTTCCGATCGGGGGAGAGATCCCCTCCCTCTCTCCTTCTCCACTTTCCGACGGAATCCATTCCTTTCCTCTTCTCTCTTACGATCCGACGATCGACCTTAGAAAGATATGAGCGATCAGAGAAGGATATCATCGATCGTAAGCTCGATGAATCACCGAACCGTCACGGTAACGTTCCGGGGCCGAAGTGGAATGTACGAAAAATGAGTTGACATTTCGGAATATCATCGTTAGAATCCGCCCTGCTTCCTCATGACCTTCTCGAGAAAGGAGGAGAAGATGAAAGATCTCAAGTTATCCGATTTCGTACCCTTCACAGAGACACGGGAGCGGGAATTGATGCTTTCGATCTCCAAGACAGGGATGATCACCTTCAATTCGAATGCAACCATGGATCTCATCGACGATAGAACGAACGTTCAACTCCTCCATCATGAGGATGAGGACTACCATTACATCGCCTTCAAGTTCCAGAAGCGGGGCGGGGAGGGTTGGCTTCGAATCCGGAACCTCAAGCCTACGGAGACCAAGAACAAGGCCGGACAGATCGTTCTGGGTCGTCCAAGGGCCAGCCTCACCTGTAAACGTTTCTTCAACAAGCATCGCATCGATGTGAAGGAGATCGCAGGCAGGTACTACATCGAGTTCTTCAAGGACGGACCCACGAAGATTCCCTACGTCAAGATTCCGAAGCGAGCGGAGTGATGGAACGGATCTTCTTCCTGATCGGCTCCCTCTCGGGCGCACTCGGCGTGATCGCCGGTGCCTTCGGCGCGCATGCCCTCAAGGGGCGGCTTTCCGAGGAGATGTTGCACACCTTCGAGGTGGGGGTGCGCTATCAGCTCTACCATGCGCTCGCCCTCCTCGGGGTGGTCTTCGCGATGGAGCGGTGGCCGCAGAGTCCCGCCCTCTATGCGGGGTGGTGCTTCGTGGCAGGGATGCTCCTCTTTTCAGGAAGCCTCTACGCGCTCGTCCTCTCCGGAATCCGGGGGCTCGGCGCGATCACCCCCCTGGGGGGGATCTGCTTCATCGTGGGGTGGTTCCTCCTGGCCTGGAGTGCCTGGCAAGGAAGACCTTCCTGAAGCGGCCAGCTCCCTTCCTTTCCCCCCTCACCCACTCGATTCCCGACCGTCCTCTCCCTACGCGGGGATCCGGAGCCATTCCGAGGGATTGACGGTTGTCCTTCCCGTTGATAGACTTGCCGCGACATAAGACGAGGGGGTCCTGTCTTGTCGTATCCCTTCCTTATTCTTGGTGTTTCGATGGAGGCTCTCATGACGCGAATTCGTTTTCTCTGGCTTGCCGTTCTGGCGCTTCTTCTTTCACTGCCGGTTGGGGCGCTCGCCTTTGCGCCCACCGGGGATCCTACGGAGATGGGGCCGCACCTGCGCACGCACGTGATCGACCCCGAGGTTCAGGCGCGCTATGCCCCCCTGATCGAGGCCTTCGAGGCCGAAGAAGGGGGAAGTTGGGAGGCCGTCTGGGACGGCGTTACCGGAACCCCCTGGGTCGTTCGGGGGAGCGGGATCGCCATTCCCCGTTCCGTGACCGCCTCGCGGGAGCGACTCGAGGCTTATCTGCGCGCATTCGTGGATCGGCATCCCGATCTCTTCCGGGTCCGGTCGAGTGATCTCGAGCTTTCGAGCATCTTCTTCAATCTGAACGTCTGGTACGTCGATTTCTCCCAGACGGTGCGAGGGATTCCGGTCCTCAAGAGCCGGGTTCGCTTCCGGATCAAGTTCGATCGTCTCATCCTCTTCGGCGTGCAGACCTACACCCCGGTTCCGGACGACCTGCGTCCGGTGGTGTCGCGGGAGGGGGCCCAGGAGATCCTCCGGCGGGACGTCGCCTTCCATCCCAGGCGGGACCGGATCGAGGCTCCCGGACGTCTCGTCCTCTATCCCACCTTCACCGACGATGCGGCCACACTTCGGCTCGCCTGGGAGATCGGGATCGAGACCTTCTCCCCGCATCGACGCTGGATCGGCTACGTCGATGCCCATAGCGGCGAGATCCTCGAACGCTACGACCAGATCTTCCGCTTCTCCGGAAACGTGAAGGCGGAGATCGAAGCACGCAAGGTCGGAGATCCCCTGCAACTGGAGAATCTCCCGAACGATCGCGTCGTCGTGAGTGGGCAGGGGGAAGCCGTCACCGACGCGAACGGTGACTGGCGCATCCCGGGAAGCGGAACGGCCTCGGCCACGATGAACCTCAGTGGACCGATCAGCCGTGTCGCCAACGCCGGCGGCAGCGACGCCCAGATGAGCTTCCAGGTGAGCGATACACCGGTCGAGAGCCTCTGGGACGACGACAACTCCCTCATCGCCGAACGCGACACCTTCCGCGGGATCAACATCGCCAAGGCGATGGCCAAGAGCGTCTTCCCCACGGTCTCCTGGCTCGACGCCCAGCTCCCGGCCAACGTGAACGACACCTTCACCTGCGGCACGAGTTCCTGCAACGCCTGCTGGACCGGCACGACGATCATTTTCATTCCGGAGAGCAGCTCCTGCAACGACTCGGGGCGGATCCTCGACGTCATCCTCCACGAATTCGGGCATGGTCTCGATCAGAATGCCCCAGGAGGGGCCCAGGACCGGAGCCTTGGCGAGTTCATCGGCGACTGGGTCGCCGTGGCCTATACCGGTTCCCCCTCGATCGGTCCGACCTTCTGCAAGCAGCCGGGTTTCCCCTGCCAGGGGACCGTCGGCGCGATCCGGGAACTCGAGCCCGACCTCTACTATCCGACCGACCTGACCGGTGAAGTCCACGACAACGGCCAGGTGCTCGGCTCCACGATGTGGGATGTGCGCAAGGCCCTCGTGGAGGACGGCGTTTCCGGACAGGATCTCCTCAACCTGATGATCGGACCGATCGCCGACGCCCAGGCCCTCGACGAGTGGTACGACGCCGTGGTCGTGCTCGACGACGACGACGGCAACCTGGCCAACGGAACCCCCCACGCCTGTTTGATCTGGGACGGCTTCGATGCCCACAGCCGGGGATCGGGATGGCCGATTCCGAACGATCGTCCCGACTGCAACCACTTCCGGGGGCGGCTGACGCTTGCCCGTTCCCTCCACAGTTGCAACGGGACGCTCGATATCACGTTGACCGACGAGCATCTTGCGGGCAACGGCACGGCCGTGATCGAGGCATCGAGCGACACGGAGACGACCCCCGAGCGTGTGACCCTCCAGGAGGTCGGGGACGATCCGGGGACCTTCACCGGCACCTTCCCCCTGGCCCCCGGCGATCCTGCCCCCGACGGACAGCTCCAGGTGGCACACGGAGATGTCGTCGTCCTCAGCTACTTCGACGAGGACACCGGAAATGGGGAGTCGGAGGAGATCACGCTCGAAACGAGCATCGATTGCCAGCCTCCCCGCATTCTCGAGGTGAATACGGGAAGAATCCTCGACTTCACGGCGGACATCCTCGTGACGACCGATGAAGAGGCCGGGGTTCGCATCCTCTACGGCCAGAGCCCGGAACTCGGCCTCGAAGCGGTCGCGGAGAGCTTCGCCACCGCCCATACGATCACCCTCGAAGGGCTCGTGCCCCGTTCCACCTACTACTACGACGTCGAGGTCTCCGATATCGCCGGAAACCTCATCCGGGACGACAACGGGGGGCGTCACTACCGTTTCACGAACTTCCCTCCCGAGATCCGGCTCCTTCCCCCCGCGATCGACGCGAAGATCGCCCAGGGGGAGATCGCCGAACGGGTTCTCGAGATGACCAACGGCGCGGACGACCGGGAACTCACCTTCCGGATCGAGAAGGTCAATCCCGACTTCCAGGGGCAGGGGATCTCCGGCCCCTACAGTCAGGGCTACGTCTGGATCGACAGCGACACCACGGGGGGGCCGCAGTACGACTGGCAGCGGGTCGATCGTCTCGGAGAACAGATCTTCTTCCGCTCTCCCGATGGTGACGACGCCGTGGCCGGTCCCTTCGACATCGGCTTCGAGTTCCCCTTCTTCGGAACCACGGTCACCCAGTTCTGGGTCAGTACGAACGGGTTCATCACCTTCGAGGAACCGGAGAGTTCCGCCTCGGGGAATTCGAACATCCCGAATGCGAGCCCACCGAACAACCTGATCGCGCCCTTCTGGGACGACCTCCAGCTCGCCCACCGGCCGGTTCACCCGCGGCATATCGGCAACGCCTACTACTACCGCCCCGATCCCGACACGCTCATCGTCAGCTTCGAAGAGGCGCAGATGAACTTCGAGCCGTGGCTGGGGCGTTACACCTTCCAGGTGATCCTCTCCTCGAATGGAGACATCAAGTTCCAGTACAAGGAGATCGGATTCGAACCCAACCGGGCCACGATCGGGATCGAGAGTCCGGACGGACGTTCCGGCCTCGAGATCGCCTACGATCGCTTCTACATCCACGACGAGATGGCGATCCTCATCCAGGCGGTCTCCCCCTGGCTCGGCATCGATCCGATCGAGGGGACGATCCCGGCGGGCGAGACGCTGCCCGTCACGCTGCGCTTCAATCCCGAAGGGATGCAGAACGGTCACTTCGAGAGTATGCTCCGGATCACGAGCAACGATCCCCTCCATCCGATCGTCCAGGTTCCCGTGGGGATGGATCTCTCGGACGGCGGCACGGCGCGCCTTGAAATCAACGCCGCGCCGATCACGTTCTACGCCATCGAGGGGGGGGATCCCGTCACGCAGCGCTTCACGCTCACCACGGGTGGCGGCCCTGGCGAAATCGACTTCACGGTCGATGCGGATCAGCCCTTCGTCGTTTCGCCCCGCAGTGGGAGCACGCCGGCGGAGATCGTCCTGGGGCTCGACCCCGGCAGCCTCTCCGCGGAGAACACGCCCTACGAAGGGGCGCTGCGGGTGCAGAGCAACGGATCGAACCCGGTCACGATTCCGCTGACGGCCCACATCCTCCATGCGGACAACGAGGCGCCGGTGGCTCGGGCTTCCCTCTCCCCCGCGGAGCCGACATCCGCCGATACGATCTCCCTGGTGGCCACGGCTTCCAGTGATCCGGATGGGGACGACCTCCTCTACTTCTGGCAGCAGACCTCGGGGACCACGGCGCTCAACATCCAGGATGCAACCTCGGCGACGGCCACGATCGCTGGCGCCTCCCCTGGCACCTACGAAGTCACGTTGATCGTCAGCGATGGGGTCGCCTGGAGTATGCCGGTCGCGCTCCCCTTCACCGTCCGGGAGCCCGAGACCCCCTGCGGCATCGTGCCTCGTTCCGGAAATGGGGCAGCCGCCCTCTCCCTCCTCTCCCTCCTCCTCTTTGCAGGATTGCGCCGCCGCAACCGGATCGGCTGAAGCAACCGGATCGGCTGAACGCTTCCCTGGCGTGAGGCCGTGGGGGCTCCATCACCGGAGATCCCCCGGCCTCACGCCTCCCGCCTCCCGGCATGCTTCCGTCTGCATCCCCCGCCCCACGAGTCTCCCAGAAAAGACCCCCGTTTCTTCCAAACGAACTTCCTCGTTGCCCACCGGCGGGGAAATGCGCTACAATGGCGGACATGGACCCCCTCCCTCGGGAGGGGGTGGACGCTCGAACGAAGCGTCGGGAAGGAGCCCCGAAGATGCGCGCGATGGTGCTGGCCGCGGGATATGGCACCCGATTGCGGCCCTTGACGGAACATACGCCCAAACCCCTCATCCCCCTCTTCGATCGTCCCCTCTTCTCCTATCATCTCGCCTGGCTTGCGCAGGGAGGGGTCGAAGGGGTGGTGATGAACGCGCACCACCGGGCCGATCGCCTCATCGAGGCCGTTTCGGCAGGAAAGACTCCGATGGCAGTAGAGGTCGTCCATGAACCGGAGATCCTCGGCTCCGGCGGCGGCATCGGAAATGTGCGGGACTTCTTCGCAGGCGCAGGGAGCTTCCTCGTGATGAACGGCGACATCCTCGTCGATCTCGATCTGGAGGACCTCGTTGCGTTTCACCGGAGACGGGGGGGGATCGCGACGATGGTGCTGCGCCCCGATCCCGATGTTTCACGTTTCGGCGCAATCGGCATCGAGGAGGATGGCCGGGTGCGCAGGATCGTCTCGATCCTTCCCCCCTGGCATGGACCGCTGACGGAGTACATCTTCACCGGCATCCACCTCTTCGAGGAGGCGATCTTCGATTTCATCGAGCCCGGGGAGCGGGGATGTATCGTGCATGATATCTATCCCCGCCTCTTTGCCGCCGGACTTCCCGTCTATGGCTTCGTCACGGAGGGGTTCTGGGCGGATCTGGGCACGCCGCGCCGCTACCTCGATGCGCACTTCGAACTCCTGCGTCGACCGACCGGGGTGTACGCCGCCGCGGTCCGATCGGGAAGGGATCGGGTGCATCCTTCCCTCTGGATCGGCGCTGAAGCCCTCGTGCCGGAGGAGACCCGCCGGACGACGGAACTCGTCGTCGGGGCTCGCGCCCGAATCGGCAGAGGCGCACGGCTCTCCCACACCCTCGTCTGGGCCGGGAGCGAAGTATCCGCCGGCGTTTCCCTCGATCAGGCGATCGTCACCCCCTATGAGACGATCCGCATTCGAACCGGCCTCCCAGCAGAAGGAAGGGATTCGAGGAGCGTCTGAGAGGGACGAAACGCCGGGACCATCGAATGAGAGATCCCCGCAGGCAAGGAGACACGGGTTCAGAAGAGGGTGTCGAGAAGGGCTTGGCGGCGTTTGGGATCGGGGACCATCCAGAGGAGGGCATATTCGATCGCTTCCTCCGGGGTGGCGAGTCGGACCATCCGGCGGAGCAGATCCTCCGGATCCTTGCCGAAGACGATCCCGTCGAAGGGGATGTAGAGGATCTCTGCACCCTCCTGGCTCAAGGGGCGGTGGGAGGAACCACGGGCGTAGAAGACCGTCGTGCCGGCAGGATAGACGCGAAGGACGTTGCCTTCCATGTCCGCGTCGAAATACTCCCCGGAGACGACGTAGGAGAACTCCCCCCCGGGGTGGAAATGAGGCCCCTGGGAGAGACAGTTCGGGGGCATCACCAGGTGCGTCGGATTCAGACGATCCCCCTGCCGGAAGAAGTCGGTCCGCTCTCCCGCATCGAAGGCGGTCTCGAAGCTCAGTCGGGTGCGGTCGAGCACGCTTCGCAGCCCAACCCCGGAGTTGATGAACTTCGGGGTGCCGTCGATCGTTCGATCGATCGGCACGACCTCCCCATCGATGATCTCCGAACCGGTGACGTCGGTCAGTCGCTCCAGAAATCCCATCGCGTATCGCTCCTTCTCCCTTACCACAGATCCTCGAAGGCATCGGAATAGATCGCCGCGGCTCCGGGGCTGTGGATGGCCACGATATTCTCGTCGTTGATCGTCTCCGAGGCGCTCGTCCAGTTCTTCGAACCGGTGATGACGATCGGATCTCCATTCGTGTAGGCATCGATGATGATCAGTTTGCTGTGGATCTCGACGGGACAGGCGATCTCGTTGCCCTTCTTCACGGAGAGGTGGAAACCGCTGGCGCTCTCGAGACGGTCGTACTGGCTTCCGCTGAAGCTTGCGCCCTCGGCGTCGAAGATCCCCCGGACGTGGACGCCGCGGTTGGCCGCATCGATGAGCGCACTGGCGATCGATTGGCGGGTGAAGGTGAAGATCGCAAAGTCGATCGAGTCCCGCGCCCCTTGGATCGCCTCGATGATCACGTCCTCACAGGGATCCTCGGCATCGAAACAGACCTCTACGGTCTCACCTCCGACGGTATGGATCTTCCGCATCGTCGGGGACTTGAAGACGCCGAAGCGGCTCTGCGAGGCGTTGGGCACCGCGGTGCTCGATCCCCACATCTTCTCGAATTCATCCGTGTAGGCCTCCGCGAGACCCGACGACTCGAGGACGACGACGTCGTTGGCCTGATCCCGCATCGAGGAATCGGTAAGGTTGAGACTCCCGGTCCAGACGTAGCGCCCATCGACCACGACGAATTTGTTGTGGCTCTCGGCGGCGGTGTTGGGGTTCTTCGTCGTGAATGCCTCCGTGATGATCGGGATCCCCGCGGCTTCCATCGGTCCATAACAGACATCCTGCATGTAGCCGTTCTGGTAGTTGTCGTAATCGGTGATGAACCGGACCCGGACCCCACGCTCCTCGGCCTCGATGAAGGCATTGGCGATATCCTGCCGGCCGCAGTTGTAGAAGTGTGCATCGATCGTGTCCTGCGCGCTGTCGAGGAGCTGGATCAGTTTCGTCTGCATCCCGAAGACATCGCAGGCCATGTTCGTCATGTAGATGTCGATCTTTTCGGGTGGATCGGGGGAGGTATCCCCACACCCCCGGGGCGCGGCAGCCCCCGCAAAGAGCGAAGCGATCAGAAATCCGAACAACACCTTTCGCATCTGTTTCATACCCCTTGTCATCGTCATGGAAATTCCGCGAGCACGGTGATCTCCGTCGTTGTACGTTCCGGGAAGTACGACGAAAATCGACACTTCCCGGGAGGAAAGAATAACACAACGAGGTCGTCCGGGCAACCGACCCGAAAACCAGGGCAATCGCATCTTATTTCCCGGTAACATCTGCGATGGGGGGACATCTTGAAATGAAGGGGCTTCTCCCATGACAGACGTTCATCCGTGATCGGTGGAGGAGCAGGGCGCACGCTCATCGAGTGCCCTCGCCGTCCGTGCCGCTCAAGCAGGGAGCGCCGGCCTGCCCTGGGGGGTTACCGCAGGTCGATCACGCGCCAGTGGGAGACCCCTTGTCCCTTGTGGCAGCAGAAGTAGATCCCGACCCGACCCCGTTTCAGCCCTGGGATCCGCACGCTCGAAACCCGTTTCCCATCGAGGAAAGCGGTAAAGGTCGATCCACGCGCCGTCACGCGGACGTGGAGGGGGGAACGGGGAAATGTCCATTTTTGGGCATCATATTGCGTGGTCCAGCCTCCTGCTTCGAGCCGGTGCCAGTAGAGGTCGCCATGGGCGGGCCGGAGGATGAAGACGAGCGCATCCTTCTCATCCCGGGCGCGCACGAGGATCCCCCCGTCGGAAAGGTCGTGGAAGACCGCTTCCACCGCATAATCGGTCCAGGTGGGACGTCCAAGGAGGAGGATCGACCGTGGCGCGGTCGAACGCAAGATCTTCCCATCGCGCCGGAAATGTCCCTCCGCCACCCGAAGCGTGGAGGGGGGGGCTGAGAAATCGACCCGGGTGGACACCTCGAGGGGCTCGATCGGCGAAAGGAGGAGCCCGACGAGGAAGATCCGGCCAAGGAGGCGCAGGTTCCTGCGTACCTGCTCAGATCGAGTCCCCCGCTGGAACGACCGCCGGAGGCCTCCCCCCCGGACGAACGCGACGGCGTGGAGGAGGAGCGTATCGAACGCGCTCAGGAAGGTGATCCAGGCGGCCAGCGCAAGGAGGATGCGCACGATCAGTGCATGGCGGGCGATCTCGATCGCATCGCCGTGGAAGACGATGAACGCCTGTGTGATCGCACCGAGGAAGAGCGCGGAGGAAAGGAAAAAGAAGGGGAAGGACCATTTCCTGGCGATCAGGCATCCGATCCACACGATTCCCCCCAGGCAGAGGAGATGCCTGGAGAAAAAGAGCGCTCCGGCGATCGCTGACATCTCCGTCAGGACGGGACCGTAGTCGGAGAGATCCCGGAAGAGGAGTTCCTCGCGTGCCCGGTAGACCGCCTTCCACGCGCGCAGGGGATGGCGCAGCAGGCAGGCGCGATAGGTCGCCCCCCCCCGATCGGCGAGCCAGCGGTCGAGCGCATGGAAAGGGGCTTCATCGAGACGGGGCTGGTAGAACTCGGGGGGGGTCCCCACGAGGGTGAAGCGTTCGGCGGGGGTTGGCATCCCCGCGCGCTCGAAACAACTGCGCATCTCCTCGTCCGGGAGAACCCGCCGCACCAGGAGGTTGCGCAGCCCGAAGTGCCACCGCCCTGCCGCCTCGATGTTCCAGAGGTGGAGCCCCGCTACCCCCACCATCGTCAAGGGGAGGAGGAACGCCGGAAAGAGGCGTGGCCGTTCTCCCAGGAGGAATGCCGGGCAGAGGAGGAGAGCCGCCAGGAGGAGGAGGTAGGGGTGATTGTCCCGGCAGAAGGAGAAGAGGAGCGTAACGAAGGCGAATCCCGCGAGAAAGGGGATTTCGCTCCACACCTTCCCCCCCCGGCGAAAGCGTTCGAGTCCCTCGAGGAGGAGCCCGATCCACCAGACGAGGAGGGAGGTCCCCATCGATTCGCTTCGGATCACCATCTCCCACTGGGCCACGGGCTCTGCCAGGGAGATGCCCATCACCACGAAAATCGCGCCGATTCGCCCTGCCGATGAACGGAGATACCGGCAGATCGCACCGGCCAGGACAAACCACCCCACCACCGAGAGGACGATCTGGAAGGCCACCACGATCACTTCGTTCTGCCCGAGCAACTTGTAGCAGAGGGGAACCGTAAAGGGACGGTAGGAGAAGAAGAACTCTCGATCGATCGGCATCGAGGCGATGTCCCAGAAGACGAGTTCATCCCCCGAATAGGTGATCTCCGCATGACCGTAGAGGGAGAGTTTGAGGAGGAGAAGGAGGAAGAGGGCGAGCCAACCCTTTCCCCGGGGGGCGGGGGAAAACGAACCGTCGCCCTGCGCCTGTGGGTTCTTCATGATCCCTCCCGGGATGGGATCGCGTGGCTGTCCCTACGAGTATATCATCGTCCCGCGGTTCGCCGCAATGGAGAGGGATCGTCCGGGCGCACGTCGGAATTGTGAGACCCGCGTCATCGGAGTCTTCGGGGTTCCTGGGACGTTGCCGGCGGATGGGAAGCGTGTGTGCCCTCGTCTATAGGGGAGGAGTGGAAACCCGCTCCTCCTTTGTCGCGATACGGCGCCCAAAGTCCCACGTTGGTGAAACAGCTCTGCCACCGAGCGTCAGGGGTGGATGGGCTGGTTCCGGGACCGCGCAA
>CAZTSL010000092.1:1833-19982 GCA_964616915.1 uncultured bacterium | reverse complement strand
ATCCCCGAGGGCGCACGTCAGAATTGGGATCCCCGTGTCATCGGGGTCGCTGTGCTATGCTGGGGAAACGGTGTGCAGATTCCCTCTGCGCGTCGATACGGATGGAGAAAGGACGGCGGGGAGAGACGAGGAGATCGCCCCCCATGGCGCAAACGATATCATCTGCTCCGAAGGAGGGAGAAAGAGATGAATCCCGAGTTCTGGAAAGCACGTTGGCAGACGAATCGGATCGGATTCCACCAGACGGAGATCAACCGACACTTGAAGCGCTTCTGGCCACGGTTGGGACTTCGAGGAGAAGGGCGCGTCTTCGTCCCCCTCTGCGGCAAGAGTCGGGATCTCTGCTGGCTCGCGGAAGAGGGGCATGAGGTCGTCGGCGTCGAACTCGCCGAAGAGGCCGTCCAGGCGTTCCACGAAGAGAATGGCCTTTCCTGCACGCCATGCCAGGAGGAGAGATTCTCCCGGTGGTGTAGCGACCGGATCGAAATCCTCTGCGGGGACTTCTTCGACCTCACCCCCGCGCATCTCGAAGGGGTCCGCGCGGTCTACGACCGGGCTGCACTCATCGCCCTTCCTCCCGACCTGCGGAAACGGTACATCGGCCACATGCTGCGTATTCTCCCGAAAGAGGCGAAGATGCTCCTCCTCACGCTCGAGGATGGCCCGGCAAGGCTTCCCGGTCCCCCCTTCAGCGTGCCGGAAGGGGAGGTCGAGGCCGCCTTTGGAGGGCGCTTCACGATCGAACGCCTCCTCGAAGGACCGATTCATCTCCAGGGGAAGAGCGGGCCAGAAGCGGCCGTGACGGAGAAGGTCTATCTCCTCGAACCGAAGTAACGTCCAGCTCCCCGGACGCTTCCTCTGGGAGAGGGGATCCTCCCTCTTTCCCCGCCGTCCTCCGTTTCGAAAAAACGTTGACAAGGCCGGAGGGCTGTTGTACGCTCTCCTCTCGCAGAGCGGGAGATTGGCATCTTCGGATGGCGGAGGAATTCATGACGAGAGCGACCTGCGTGCAGACGACCCTTTCGATCCTCTTCCTCTTGTTCGTAGCGCCGGCCTGCGGTGATTCGGGGAACGGAGAGACCGACGCTTCGGTGGGGCCTCGCCTCGAGGAGACCGCAAGGAGCGAGGCGACGACCGATCTCTCCGAGGCGACCACGGCCGAAGGAGACGCCGACAACGACGGTTTCCTCGACGATGAGGACAACTGTCCGAACATCCCGAATGCCGATCAGGCCGACCGGGATGGCGACGGCGTGGGGGATATCTGTGATCCCTGCCCCTTCGACGCGGAAAACGACGGCGACGAGGATGACAAATGCGCCGACCAGGACAATTGCCCCTCGGAGGCCAACCCCGATCAGGCCGACGGCGACGGCGACGGCGTGGGGGACGCCTGTGACAACTGCCCGGCGATCGAAAACCCTGACCAGGCCGACACCGATGGCGAAGGGCTGGGGGACGCCTGCGACAACTGCCCCGATATCGAAAATACCGATCAGGCCGATCTGGGTGACGGCGACGGCGTGGGGGACGCCTGCGACAACTGCCCCGAAGTCCCCAATGGCGCCTGCAGTGCCCCTTGTGACGACACCGATGAGGACCCGGCCAACGATTGCACCCCCGAGGCGCTTGCGGCCTGTGACATCGATGGGGACGGCGCGGTGGCAAGCGAGGAGGTCGCCGTGGCCGCCCAGCACGACCGCGACGGCGACGGCATCGGCGATGCCTGCGAGGCGGATCGGGATGGCGACGGCGTGATCGATGACGACGACAACTGTCCCGACGTCCCGAACAGCACCCAGGAGGATCTCGATTCCGACGGCCTCGGCGATCTCTGCGACGACTGCCCCGAAATGGCCAACCCCGATCAGGCCGATGCCGACGAGGACGGTGTGGGGGATGCGTGTGACAACTGCTCCCTGGAAGCCAACGCCGAGCAAGGGGATGCCGATTCCGATGGCCTCGGCGACGTCTGCGACGACTGCCCCGACATCGAGAATCCCGACCAGGCCGACGGTGACGGCGACGGCGTGGGGGACACCTGCGACAACTGCCCCGAAACCGGGAATCCCGATCAGCACGACGCGGACCGTGATGGCATCGGAGATCCGTGCGATCCGGAGACACTCCTTTCGATCACGCCGCCCCTGGGTCCCCTTGCAGGGGGGACCCGGGTCACGGTCCGGGGGAATGGTTCTCTGAGCGAGGCGACCGCTGTGAACTTCGGTCCGATCCCTGGAGACGATCTCGCCATTCGCTCCGATACGGAACTCGAGGTGACGACGCCGCCCGGCGACCGGATCGGATCCGTCGATGTCGTCGTCGAGTTGGCCGACGGCACGGAACGCCGTTTCGTCGAAGGATTCCGATACTTCCATGGATTCATCCACTTCGGCGCGCCCCTCCAGGTCGATGTGGGGAGGAACCCTTCCGACGTCGTGGCCGCCGATCTCGACGGGGATGGGTGGCGCGACCTCGTCGTGGCCAATGAGGCGAGCAACGACCTCACCCTCCTCCTCAACACCGGGGACGGGGCCTTCCGGCAGGTACGGAGCAACGTCTCGGAAGCGCCGAGGAGCGTGGTCGCCGCCGATTTCGATGGGGATACCCTGCTCGATCTGGCGGTGGCGAACTTTGGATCGGACCGGCTCACCTTCCTCTTCGGGGACGGTACCGGTGCATTCCCCAGGGTGACGGAGATCCCCTCCGGCATCGGACCGGCGGACATGGTGGCCGTCGATCTCGACCGCGATACCCTCCCCGATCTCTGTGTGGCCGATCTGCTGGGGGACGACGTCACGGTCTTCCGGAACGAGGGGGGGGGGGCATTCACGGCGTTGCCGCCGATCCCTGTCACATCGAAGCCCGCCCGGCTCGTGGCGGGAGACTGGAACGGCGATGGCGCACCCGACCTGGCTGCCGGCGGTGAGGACGCCCTCGATATCCTCCTTGGCAACGGGGACGGCACCTTCGCGTCCCCTGCGACGATCGGATTCGCCGGGGGACCGGTATGGATCGCCCCCGTCGATCTCAACCTCGACGGGGTGCCCGATCTCGTGACCACGGCGATCGTGGAGGAGGGGGGCAATGCGCTCTTCACGCTCCTCGGATCGGATGGAACCTTCAATCCCCTGGCGCCGGTCGCCCTTCCCGGGATTCCGACCGACCTCGTCGCCCTGCCCCCCGGCGACCCGTTGCCGGTGAGCGTGGCCATCGGGGAGAGCGTCACCTTCTGGCGCCCCGACGTCGATCTCACCTTCGCCCCGATCATCGAGGAGGAGACGACGGTCCGGATGAGCGTGGAGGGGGGGGAACATGCGATCGTCCGCTCCGATCTCGACGGTAATGGAACGGCCGATCTTGCCGTCACGAATGGCGCGGGAGAGACGCTCACCCTCCTCCTGACGGGTAGTGGCCCCCAATACCTCGGGGGGAGCGATCCGATCCTTCCGGCGGCCCGACTCTTCCCCCCCCCCGCTGCGCCGGGAATCGTCCATGCACTTCGGATCAACGACGATCCCTTCCCCGATCTCGTCGTCGGGCATGCGCAAGAGGGGAAGGTCTCCCTCCTGATCGGCAAGCCGGATGGGGGCTTCCTCGAGGGGGACACCTTCGATGTCGGCGGCGTGCCCCTTGCGATGCACCACGCCGATTTCAACGGGGATGGGGACAACGATCTGGCGCTCCTGACCCCCACCCACGCCGTGGTCCTTCTCGGCCGTGGCAACCGGACCTTCTTCGATCCCGATCTCTATCCCCTTCCGGAGACGGGCACGGCCTTCGGGCTGGCGGACATCGACCTCGACGGCCTTCTCGATCTCGTGGTCGTCACGCCGTCCCGGGCGACGATCCTCGCCGGTGTGGGGGATGGGACGTTCACGCAGTTCTCCTCGATTCCCCTGTCGGTTCCCCCCTCCGATCTTGCCCTTGCCGATCTCGACGGGGACCGCTTCCCCGATCTCGCCATGAGCCATACCGGGGACGATGCGACGCCTGCAGGCCTCTCCATCATACTGCGGCGACGGGATGGCACCTTCGCGGAGGAGATCGATACGGCGATCGGAACGATGCCGGTACGCATCGCCGCGGCCGACTTCGATCACTCCGGCACGATCGATCTCTTCCTCCTCGATGGGGGGGGGCGAACCCACCATCTCCTCCGGGGCAACGGGGACGGGACGTTCGCGCCGCCGGAAGGGATCGCGTCGAAGGTCGCGGGGGATGGTCTCGTGCTCCTCGATCTCGATGGGGATCGCTTCCTCGACCTGGCGATCACGGGGAGGGGGAACGCGGCGATCGAGTTCCTCTACAACGGACGGGACGGAACGTTTGGCCGGAGTTTCCGCTATGGGTTACCCCTTCCCGCCCGTTTCGCCACGCCGGTCGATCTCGACCTCGATGCCGATCTCGATCTCGTGGCCGTTGGGGAGGGAACGCTGATCTTTCTTACGAACGCTTCACGCTGAATCCTGGCGATGCGCCGGAGAAATTTTCTGATCCTCGGGCTTTTTTCCCTCTGGGGGCTCTTCGTCCCTCTCTGGCTGCTCCTGACGTACCGGCCGACACTCCCCCTCGACAATCTCGTCTTCGACGATATCGCCTTCGTCCTTTGCCTCTTCGGAATCGCCGCGGCGTTCGGTTGGCGGTTGCAGGGGGGAATGCCCGCCCATGGGGAGAGGCGTCCCGAGGATCTTTTCTATGCCGTACTGCTCGGGCTCGGGGGGCTCTCCCTCCTGACGTTCTTCGTGGGGCTCCTGGGAGGGTATCGGCTCGGAGGGTTCTTGGGGATCCTTTCCGGGGTGACGCTCTGGAGCCGGCGGGGGTTCGTGCCGGTGGCCCGGATGCTGCGGCGCCGTCTCTTCGGTCTGGCTGGCGGAGAGACGATTGCAAAGCTCGGGATGCTCTTCGCCGCGCTCCTCATGGTTTTCCATACGCTTGCCCCCCCTACGATCCGGGACGAACTGATCGCCCATCTCGCCTACCCGAAGATCTTTCTGCGCGCGGGGCGGATCGTGGAGCTTCCCTTCACGAGTTTCTCCTACTATCCCTTGGGCCTCGATCTTCTTTTCGGGATGGCGATGTCGTGTGCTTCCGACATCGCGGCACGGCTGCTCCACGCCGGGGTGGGGATTTTGTCCCTCTGGGGGCTCTACCTCGTTGCCCGCCGGATCTGCGGGCGGGGATCCGCCCTCTGGGCGACCTTCTTCTTCGCCCAGCTTCCCCTCGTCGTTCTCACTGGGGGGAAGGCATACGTCGATATGGGGGTGATCCTCTACCTCATGGGGGCGTTGCTCGCCTTCGACGACCATGTTCGTGGAGGGGGGAGGGGCGCGTTGGTGCGCTCCGGCATCTTCCTGGGACTGGCCTTCGGCGTCAAGTACAACGCCCTCCTCTTCGTGCCGGTCTTCTGCTTTGCGCTTCTCTGGCGTCTTGCCCGCAAGCCCCCCCGTCAGGCCTTGATCGAGGGGGCGGCCCTCTTCCTCCCCTTCCTCCTCGTCGCCTCCCCCTGGATGATCCGGAATCTATGGCTCACGGGGAATCCGCTCTTCCCCTTCTATAACGGCATCTTTCACGGCAAGGAGTTGATGCCGGGGCTCGAGACGATCCCGGAGTTGCAATTCCGGGTCGAGACGATGGGGTGGGGGGCGCAGTTCCTGATCCCGTGGCTCGTCTCCGTGGAGATGACGGGGCGTGAGGTGTACGCGGCCGATGGGATCATCGGTCCTCTCTTCCTCGTCTTCGCCCCCTTCGGCTGGTTCGTGCTCCGGCGCAGACCCACGCTCCTCAAGTTCCTCGGCTTCGTGACGCTCGGCTACTTCGTGGTGGCCTGGTTCATCGGGGGGGTGCGGTTGCGCTACTACCTGCCGATGTTGCCCTTCTGCGCGATCCTGGCGGCCAGGGGATGGCGCTTCTTTCTCCGTGTGAAGGGAATTCGCACACTGGCGATCGTCGTGGGAGGGGGGCTCATCGCCTACAACTTCATCGTCTCCACCACCTATCTACGCCAGGCGGACCCTTGGCCCTTCCTCCTCGGTGTCCAGGACCGGGAGAGCTATCTCCTCCAGCACCTTCCCGACTATCGGTACATGAAGTTCATGAACGAACGGCTCCCCACCGATGCCACGGTGATGCTCATCCATTCGAATCGGGGGTACTACCTCGACCGGGATTACCGCTACGACGCGAAGTTCGGTGGCTATACCCTGAAGCAGATCCTCCGGGAATCGCGAAGCGCCGAGGAGATGACGTGCCACTTCCGGGAGCGGGGGATCTCTCATCTCTACATCGACCTGCGTGGCCTCCAGACCGATCTCGGCGCCGACCCCCTCGGGAAGGATCGGGAGAAGATGGCGATCTTGCAGCGTTTCCTCTTCGGGGAACTCGACATCCTCCTTCAGGACGGCAGAGCGATGATCGCAGCGCTCCCCCCGGAGAAGGGGTGAACATCCTCGAGGGCACCTCGAACCTTCCCCCCTTCCCTGCTCGTGCGTCGCAAGGTCCCGAAATGGGCCTGAGAAGCCGCATCCTTCCACACCCGAAGCGCGAACCGCTGTACGGAAAAATGTGCGATTCCGGGATCCCCCGGGGCACTCACGACGATCGAGGCATCTGGGAATCGGGGAGGCCGCGCCGCCGGAAATGGAGGAGACAGACCGGCGTCAGGAAGAGATCGGCCAGCAGCGCGGTGACGATCGTGACAGCGGCCAGGATCGCAAAGTGGATCGAGGGACGGGTGCTCGAAAAGATGGAGATGAAGAAGCCGAAGAAGAGGACGACCGAAGTCGCGACCAGCGCCGGTCCCACGGAGAGGAGCGTCGTGCGGACCGCAACCGTCGGATCGCCGAGGCGCTTTCGTTCGATCTTGTAGCGGCTCAGGAAGTGGATCGTATCATCGACGGCGAGCCCGATCGCGATGCTCGCCGTCATCGCCGTGGCGATGTTGAGCGGAATCGCGGTCCACCCCATCAACCCGAGGGTAAGCAGGATCGGCAGGATATTGGGGATCATGCTCACGAGTCCGAGCTTCCACGAGCGGAGCATGAGGATCATCATCCCCGTGATCATCACGAGGGCGAGCGCGAAGCTCTCGATCTGGGCGTTGACCACGGAGTTCATCACCGTGGCGGAGATCTTGACCGCGCCGCTGAAGTCGAAGTGGATGCCCGGGGGTTGGTGGGCCTTCATCCACGCCTCGATCCGTCCAAGGAGCGCCTCCTGGTCGCGGGAGCCGATCATCTTCACGAGGACGGTGAGCCGCACCCGAGAGCGGTCGAAGTTGATCAGACGGGAGAGTTCCTCCTCGGCCCGGTCGTTCCCCTCGAAGAGGAGGAGGTACTGCGAGACGGCCTGCCGCGTGGTAGGGAGCTGGTAGGCCTGGGGATCGCCGTCGTGGAAGGCCTGGTTCACCTTCTTGAGGAAATCGGGGATTGCGATCGTCCGAGTGATCTCCGGCTGCGCCTCGAGGAAGGCACGGAGCGCCTCGATCCAGGCCAGGCGCTTTGGCTCCTTGAAGGCCCCCGGTTCCCCGCCGTCGAGCACGATCTTGAGGATGTCGATCGCGGTGAGGTGCTCCTCGATGAAGCGAACCTGGAAAACCGCAGGATCGTCCTTCTTGAAGAACTCGAGGAAATTCGTCTCCACTGCGATCCGGGGAATCCCGAATGCGGCCAGCAGGCAGAGGAGCCCGCTGATCCCCACCACCTTTCCCGGATGCCGCTCGTTCACCTCCGCGATCCAGGCAAGGAGCCCCTGCATCGACGCCTTCCTCCGCTGTTGCCGAACCTCGATCCTCCGGAGGAAGGAGAGGGCGATCGGGGTGAGCACGATCGCGATCACGAAGGCGGCCGCGACCCCGAAGGCGGCGAAGTAACCGAACTCCCGGATCGGAACGATCTCGCTCACCGTAAGCGAGGCGAACCCCACCGCGGTCGTGGCGGAAGTCATGAAGCAGGGCAACCCGATATGCTTCATCGTGTTGTGAAGCGCCGCCAGGGGCTCCGGCGTCCGCAGGCGCTCCTGCTGGAAGTAGACGAGGACGTGCACGACATCGGCGATGCTGATCGCCATGATGAGGGGGGGCAGGATCGACATCACCCCCGTGATCGGCCGGTGCGTGACCCCCACGAGCCCGATCGTCCACACGAAGGAGAGGAGCACCGTCCCGAGCGGGAGGAGGACACCGTAGGCGCTGCGGAAAAGGACGTAGAGGCTCAACGCGATCAACACCGCCGTCACGATCGGGAAGACCTTCATGTCGCGGGCGATCTTGCTGTTCACCCCCTCGTAGACCGCCGGGATCCCGGTGACGAAGCCGTGGATCCCCAGACGCGCCATCTCCGGCGCAAGTCCCTCCAGGTGCTTGCGCACCCTGCGGACGAGTTCGTTCATATACTCGTCGTCCTCGGGGAGGAAGACGGCGTTGATCATGACGGCGGCGATCTTCCCGTCACGGGAGATCACCCCCCCGACGAGGTAGGGATCGGAGAGGACTTTTCGGCGAAACTCGGGAATCTCCTCCCCCTTCGTGGGGCGTTCATACGCGACGACCCGAACGGTATCCTCGTCCCCCTCGACATCGACCGCGTTCGTGAGGCTGAAGACGCGGTTGACGTAGGGGAAGGCCTCGATCTCCCGTGTCAGACGATCGAGGAAGGCCAGCCGCGGGAGGGTGAAGAAGTCTTCGGACGCCAGCGTGATCACGATCGGAGCCTCGGAGCCGAATTCCTCGATCTCGTCGTTGAGGATCCGCATCATCGGGTTCTCTTCCGGAAGGAGATGCTCGAGAGAGTTGTCCACGTAGAGATTCCGGAAGCCGAGACCGAGCAGAACCGAAATGCCGAGGAAAAGGGCGAGTACCCAAACCCGCCTTCGCAGAATCAGCAGAAGGAGCCTGTCGAGCCGCATTTTCCAGCAATCGACGGAAAAGAGGAGATGCCACATTCGAGCTTCCTTCTCCAATGCAAGGGTCCCTGCGGCCGATCAGGGGAGGAAACCTCGCAAGATCGGCAACACGGTTTCGGCGAAGCGGACGATCGTCTCGTTCATCGGATCGTCTGCCTTCCGAATTGGGGCGGAGATCCGAACGAGGGCCCCATCCGTCCGGTTGCGCGTGACTGCGTCCCATGCGAGGAAGAATTTACCGGTATATTCGTTCGTGATGACGCGGCCGTGCGTATCGTACCAGTAGAGGACGACCTGGCGTTCGAGCCCCTTGCCGATCGTCAGGTGGTTGACGACCACAGGACCCCTCGGTGTCCGGAGGGTGGCCTTCCCTTCCCATTCGGTCACCCACCCTGCGCCGGGGTAGCAGTGCTTCGGGGAATGAATCTGCTCTCCCTTTCGTTGCGATGCGAAGAAGCCGACATAGAGAGCGATCGATTCGTTGTTGGGGCCTCGGTAGATACGGTAGATCTTGTCATCGACGCCCAGTTTGAGGAGGACCTCCTGGTCGAGGGGGAGATCGAATCCGCGCCAGCGCTGGTTCCCCGTTCCTTCGGGGGCGGGGATCGTGAGCACCCTCGGGAAGGAGGCCAGGGGGCGGCGGATCGAAACCGGCTCCACCTCGGCCAGGATGTGCCCCAGCCAGGCGGTCACGGCCAGGAGGAGGAGCGTCACGATCCAGCTTGGTCCTCCCCCGATGCGGGGTTCGGCTTCCACCGCCGCCGCGTCCTGTTCCTTCAGCTTCGTTCCTGCCTCCTTGGGCGGGGGAAACTTCATGCGGGGGGTACCCCCTTCTTCCCCTCTCCGACGAAGGTAAGGAGCCTGCCAAGCCCCACGAGCAAGAGGGTGGCGATCAGGAAGATCAGCCAGCCGGAGAAGGCGTGGAAGAAACCTTCGGCCGCCTCGATCCCGGCATACTCCGCGATGATCCCCGTCCCCGAGACCCGCGCGCCGTTGGCGACGATCGCGATCGGGATCGTCGCGGCCACGAGCACGATCCGCTGCCAGGTCTTCGGCTGGGACAGATAGGCATAGATGACCGAAAGCGCGAAGAGGGAGATCAGCGAGCGAATTCCGCTGCACGCATCCGCGACCTCGAGCCGCATGGCGGACAGCTCGATGATGTTGCCCTCCCGGAAGACCGGGATCCCGAGGAGGTGGAGGGAAAGGGTCGCGCAGCGGGCGGCGAAGAGTTTCAGGGGAAAGGCGATCTGATCGTAGAGGAGGTAGGGAAGCGGAATCATGAAGGAAAGATAGGCAAGCGGAAAACGAACCGCCCGGAAGACTTCACGGCCGAGATTGTAGCGGATCACCCCAGCCAGCACCACGATCAGGGAGAAACGCTGCGTGAACTCCTCGGCAGCCACGACACCGGCCAGGAAGAGGAAGAGCCCTACCAGCAGGAGCAGGAGCCCCCCCCGATCAGACCCCAAGGGAAGCCGGCGAAGCGTGTCCCGCCGCTCCCAGCAGAGATAGCCCGAGACGATGGGTATGAGAAAGCCGTGCGAATAATTCGGATCGTTCCACCAGTCTCCCACGAGTTCCGGAAGCAGCGGGAGGTAGAGGAGCGCAACCCCAAGGCCGACTGCAAACGGCCAGAAGGGAAACGCCTTTCCGATCACCGCCCCTCTCTTCAAAGCTCCCACTCCATTGCGCAGTGCCCGGAGATCCCCGTGATCACGAGACGAAGGCGACGCCCCTCCAAGGGGGCCTTCGGAAAGCGGACCTCGTAGATCCGCCCCCAGCTTTCCACGTAGGGGTAGAACCGATCGATCGTGTGCGCCGGATCGTGGTTCTTCCGGATCGTCTCGGGTGCGACCCGGTGGCCCGCCTCATCCTCGAGGTAGATCCGCCAGGGAGAGGATGGGCGATCGAGCACGTTTCGTTGCAACTCCGGGGTGTAGACGTAGAGGAGGAAGTCGTGATACCGCGCAGCTTCGTCGATCTCTCGCCGGTACAAGGCCGTCCGCTCCGTCTCTCCCAGGAGGTAGACCGCCGCGTACTCGGCCACGAAGGCTTCCCGGAAAGGGCGGCTCTTGAATGTCGCCCGTGCGAGGATGCGCGTCTCGAAGTCCACATAGTCCTCGGCCTGTCGGGTCCAGGCGCCCAGGCTCTCCCGATAGGACCCGATGAGCCGGTCCTCCCCCAGATAGTGGCAACCTGCCATGGCGATTCCGATCACCACGGCGAAGAGTACGTGCCGGCTTCGTTTCATCCGCGTCTCATTCCTTCCCTCCGTGAGGGCTCCCTGTCCGGTCTCCTCTTCGCGGGCACCGCTCGTGCGACCGTTTCAGGATACCCTCCTCTCGGGGAAAAATCAATACGCTTCTCGAACCGCATGCGTTGCCTCCTCAGGAAGATTCCGCGAATCACGGGGATTTTGGATGCGATTGCCCTGACCTCCCCCATTGACGATCGCCCGGCAAGGAACTATACTTTTCTCCGGCCTTTCCGCAGCCGACGGACACCGCTGGACGAGGACAGCAGGAAGGAGACCCGATTCGGATGAAACTCGACGGTACGGATGCCCCGAGGGGGACGCGGTCACGTTCGGAGGGGGAGGGAACGCGGATCCGAAGTTCCGTAGCGAATCTTCCCACGATCCGGCTCTCCCGAAGCACGCTCCAGGACGCCGACAACCTTGTACAGGGCGTCTTTTGGCCCCTGACCGGTTTCTGCACCGAGGAGGAGGTGGAGACGATCTTGGGTCGGATGCGCCTCCCCGATGGCGCTCCCTGGCCGATCCCCATCGTTCTTTCCGTGAGCCGGGAGGTGGCCGATCCCCTCGAAGCAGGGGAACGGGTGCTCCTGGCCGATTCCGGAGGAACCCCCTATTTCCTCCTCCATCTCCGGGAGAAGTATGCCTGGCATCGGCGCCGCTATGCGGCTGCGGTCTATGGAACGACGGACGAGCGGCACCCGGGCGTGGCCGAGGTTTTCCATCGGATGGGCGAGATTCTCCTGGCGGGGCCGGTCGAGCGTCTCTCCCCGCTCCCCCACCCCCTGGCACCTCACCTTCGTTCCCCGGCAGAGATCCGGGAGGAGATCGCAAGGCGGGGGTTCCGCACCGTCGTCGCCTTTCAGACTCGAAACGTCCCCCACCTCGGCCACGAGCACCTTCAGAAGACCGCCCTCGGCCTCTTCGACGGCCTCCTCATCCACCCCCTCGTCGGGCGGAAGAAAGTGGGCGACTTCCAGGATCGCCTCATCCTCGAGGCATACGAGGTCCTGATCCGCCATTACTTCCAGCGCCGAAACGTGATCCTCGCGGCGCTCCCCACCGCGATGCGCTACGCCGGCCCCCGCGAGGCGGTCTTTCACGCCCTCATCCGGAAAAACTACGGCTGCACGCACATCGTGATCGGCCGTGACCATGCCGGCGTCGGGGGGTTCTATCCCCCGGAGGCCGCCATCGAGATCTTCGAGACGTTCGACGACCTCGGGGTCACCCCCCTCTTCATCCGAGGGGACTTCTTCCACTGCAAAGGGTGCGGCAGGATCGAGAGCGATCGGACCTGCCCCCATGGGGAAACAGAGCGGATCCCCTTCAGCGGCACCCGGATCCGTACGCTCATCTCAGAGGGAAAGGTCCCGGAACCAGAGATCATGCGCCCCGAAGTCTACCGTCTGATCGCCGCAACCCCGCACCCCTTCGTCACCGATCAAGAATGAGCAGCTCTGATCTGCCCCCAGGGGAAAGAAAAGGAGGGGGAGGGATTCCGAAGAAGCCAGGGGGGAGGGAATCTACGGTTTCTTCTTGCGTTCGAGTTTCTCGAGGTAGGCACGGATCGTCTCGATGGAGAGCCCTTTGAGCCGCTCCTCCGGCGGAAGGCCCTTGAGCCGCTCCTCCGGCGGGAGATCTTTGAGCAACTCCTCTGCGGAGAGCACTTCCATGATCTCCTCTGGCGACAGCTCTCTCAGATGCTTCTTGAGGTAATCCTTCCGAAAGTCATCGATCGTATAGGCCATGAATCGTCCTTTCTGTCCGTAGGAGGCGAGAAGTTCATCGAGCAGGGTACTCATCCCAGCGAGGCCTTCCCCATATCTCTCGAGTGCGAACCCCACCTTCTCCGGCACCCCGCTATAGAGGTTCCAGAGGAGATTGTGCTCGGCGGGGGGGATCTCGCTGAGGACGATGAGCCGCATCGGCGGTCTGGGCCAGGCAGAGAGCCCATAGACCCCTGCCTGGATCTCTGACAGTTCGATCTCCTTGCTCAATTCCCCTCGTTTCCCTGGCGGATGATCACGACGTCGAGGAATTGCGCCTTGATCGCCAGATCCTTCTCCAATTCCACGTGGTAGGGGGTGCCGCGAAAGAACTCGGAGACCCCGATGCCGAAGAGACGGTGCCAGTTGATCATCCTTCCCCCCTCTCGGGAGGAGTATATCATTCGTTCGTCCTCGGAGACAACCGGTCACCACCAACGGCGACTCCGACGACGTGTCGGTGCTGCTGGGCAATGGGGATAAGACCTGATTTTCCCCTTGACGCCCTTCCACGAAAATGTTATTTTGGGCATCCCAGAGCTGGAGGGACAAAGGCCCACGAAGGAGGCACGCCCGCCAGAAAGGAGGCACGCTCGCCGGAGTCACCGAAGAGGCCTTCTAACGGAAAATCTGGGGGTCGCCGAAGAACCGGAACGACGCCAGATAGACGATTCGCCGATGTAGCTCAGTTGGTAGAGCAGCTGATTCGTAATCAGCAGGTCAGCGGTTCGAGTCCGCTCATCGGCTCTTTCCTCTTCCTCCTTCACGAGAGACCCCATCCTCGATGTCGTCTTCGACCCGTGCCGCGCCGTTCATCGGCTTCTTCCTCTTCCTCTTTCTCCTTCGGGAGCGGGGGATCGTCCGGGGAGGAGAGGTGCCATGACGGCGAAGCCGCGACAACGGGACGATATCGTGGAAGTCGCGGTGGGGCTTCCGATTCGCTCGACCTTCCATTACCTGATTCCCGACGCACTCCGCGAAGAGATCGTGTTGGGAAAGCGGGTGCTCGTTCCCTTTCGCTCCCGGCACGTCACGGGCTACGTCGTGGGATTTCCCACGGAACTGGGCGTCGATTCGGCGAAAGCGGTCGTCGAGGTTCTCGACGAGGAACCCCTCTTCAATCCCCCCCTCCTCGAACTCTGCCGTTGGATCGCGGACTACTATTTCGGGCCATTGGGGGAGGTGCTGCGGGCTGCCCTCCCCTCCGGGATCGATGTGGCCTCCTGCGTGACCTACGAGGTGACCGAGGCGGGAAGGGCAGCCCTGGCGACGGAGAGCGCCGATCCGGACGAGACGTGGCTCCTCTCCTATCTCGTCGATCATCCGAAGGCGAAGCGTTCCACGCTCCTCTGGCGGGCCCCGAAACGGGCCAATGCTTTGCGCCGGCTCGAACGGCGAGGCTGGATCATGGGGGAGGCGTCCTTTCTCTCCCCCCGCGTCCAGATCAAGGAGCGGATGATCGTCTCGCTCCCCCCGCCGGAGGGCGATCCGAGCCGGGAGCGGCGCCTGGGCCGCAAACAGGCGGAGGTCGTGCGCATCCTTCGCGAAGCGGGGGGGCATCTCCCCTTCGAGACGCTGCGGGCCCATCTGGCCGTCACCCCCGGCTACCTCCGTCAGATGGCCGAGAAGGGCTACCTTCTGCTGCGCAGCGAGGAAGTCTTTCGAGGGGAGATCGGGCGAGGAAAGGCCCTCCCCCCCCCCCGTCTCACCCCCGACCAGGAAGGGGTCTTTGGCCGGATCTCCACGATGCTCGTCGCGGAACGTTTCGAGACCGTCCTCCTTCACGGGATCACGGGAAGCGGGAAGACCGAGGTCTATCTCCGCGCGATCGAAAGGGTCCTGACCCAGGGACGCCAGGTCCTCGTCCTCGTTCCCGAGATCTCCCTCACCCTCCAGTTCATCGATCAGCTCCAGGGCCGTCTCCTCCACCACTTCGGAGATACCCAGGGGATCGCCGTGCTCCACAGCGGTCTCTCCGACGCGGAACGCTACGATCAGTGGCGCAGGATCCTCGCCGGCCGGGTGCAGATCGCGGTGGGCGCCCGATCCGCGATCTTCGCCCCCTTTTCCCGCCTCGGCCTCATCGTCGTCGATGAGGAGCACGACGGCGCCTACAAGGAGGAGAAGGGGTTCTTCTACAACGCCCGCGACGTGGCGATCGTCCGGGGGAAACAGGCCGGGGCGCTCGTACTCCTCGGCTCCGCCACCCCCTCCCTCGAATCGGCGCACAACGGAATGCTCGGCAAGTACGTCTCCCTCTCCCTCCCGGAAAGGGTGGAGCAACGCCCCTTGCCTGTCGTGGAGATCATCGACATGCGCGCCGAGCCGAAGGGGAGCCGGCTCTCCTCGGCACTGGCCGATGCGCTGGCCCAGACCGTCGCCCAGAAGAACCAGGCCTTCATCCTCCTCAACCGCCGGGGATACGCCACATTTCTCCTCTGCGTGGCGTGTGGTTTCACCTACCGTTGCCCGAACTGTTCGGTCACGCTCACCTTCCACAAGGAACGCCGCCGGCTCCAGTGCCACTACTGCGGCCACGAACGGGGGGTCGATCCCACCTGTCCCGCCTGCCGGGGGGTCACGCTCCAGACACGGGGAAGCGGAACGGAGCGGATCGAGGAGGAACTCCTGCGCTCCCTCCCCGACGCGGTGATCGCCCGTCTCGACCGCGACGTGACGAACCGCCGGGGCGCGCTGGCCGAGATCCTCGCCCGGATGCGCCGCCATGAGATCGATATCCTGGTGGGCACCCAGATGATCGCCAAGGGGCACGATTTCCCGAACGTCACGCTCGTCGGGGTCGTCTCGGCCGACTCTGCGATGCACCTGCCCGACTTCCGGGCCAGCGAACGGACCTTTCAGCTCCTCACCCAGGTCGCGGGTCGCGCCGGACGGGGGGATCAACCCGGCCGGGTCCTCATCCAGACCTTCCATCCCGACCACTACGCGATCCTCCATGCGCGCAACCACGACTTCGCCGGTTTCTTCGAGACCGAACTCGCGTTGCGCCGGGAGCTTCATTTCCCCCCCTTCACCCGTCTCGTGAACCTCAAGATCACGGGCAGCGACCTCGCGGCGACCGAAGGGACCGCAGCCGCGCTCGGCGAACTCGCCCATGCCCTCCTGCGAGCCCACCCCACCTTCGCCGCCCTCGAGTGCTTCGGCCCCATGCCCGCCCCGCTGGCGCGGATCAAGGCACGCCATCGCTTTCAGATCGTCCTGAAAGGGAAATACGCCCCCCTCCACGCCTTCGTCGATCTCTTCCTCCAACGAAGCGGGGCCCTCATCCGGGGCAACGTTCACCTCGGCGTCGATGTCGATCCTCAGAGCATGCTGTGACTCAGAGCACGCTGTGACGGAAGGGAGACGCGCGATCATAGGGGGGAATCAGCGAATGGAGGGCGACCGCGGCTGAGGCGCGCGGCTTGCGGCCCGGGATCTCCTTCTGGCAAGATATCGCAGGATCCGGAGGGAAAGGGCGAGCAGGAGGATCGGCGAGAAACCCACGATCCCGTGGAGGGCACGGTGAAGGCCTCCCCCCGCCGCCGGAGACGAAGGGGTGAGGTGGGCATCCCCGGAACACCCTCCCCCGTCGTCCCCCTCACACCCCTGCCCCTCGGGTGGCGCCTCGTCCCCCCCACAGCCGGTGTCGCCCTCCGGTTCCTCCCCCCCACATCCTCCCTCGGAAGGGGGCTCATCCCCCTCACAGGAAGGGTCCGCCCGATCGACCGGTTCGCTCCAGGCCGCATCCTCGTAGCAGGAGACGAAGATCTGGGCGGATTCATCCTCCTGCGCGGCTACCGGCGTCTGCGGGGCATCGCCGGGAACCTCGGGCGCCGCCCTCAGGACGCCATCCGTGAAGGAGGGCCCCGCCTCCGATCCTCCTTCCGCAAGGAGGTCGAACGCGAAACCCGCATCGAGGAAGACGTAACGCTCCCCATCCCGATCGAGGAGAAAAAAATCATCGATCGTGACCTCCCCCTCGGCACGCCTCGTCTCGAAGATCGGAAAATCATCGAGCCAGCTCTCGTATTCGACGCCGATCCCCCCGGAGGCAAAGAAGAACGTCTCCCCCGGATGGAGGGAACGCCGAAAAAAGAGGGTGAGGAAGTGCTCGCGCTCCTCTGCATCACCCCCGGTCCGGAAGTCGATCTCCACGCGCAGCGTTTCGTCCTCCCGATCCTCGGGAAAGAGGATCGCATCCACGCGCAGTCGCTCCCGGGCCGTCTCCGAAACGAAGAGGAAGGTCGCCACGCCACGCGTGGGCATCTCCCCGGCGCTCCCCACACGCGCAAGGAAGGGAAGGAAGAGCAGGGCCAGACGCAACGCCCGTCCCGCGCGCCCCTTCAGAAATGAACCGTTGCGTTGATGAGCCAACGCCAAGAATCGATCCTCCCCTGGTCGAGGTCGATGCGTTCCGCTCCCTTTCCGAAGAAGAGCGCCTCCATCTTCCCTCCCAGAGAAAAGCTCCGGTTGAAGCGGAATTGCAACCCCAAGGCCCCCATGGCCGTCCCGAAGGCGGCGTCCCGATAGCCATACGTCGCCCCCCGTCCATCCTGGATCTGGGTACTCGCAAAGGAGCGGCCGATCCCGAAATCCCCATACCCCCGGAATCCCCCGGAGATCGGGAGCAACGCCCGCAGCCCCAACATCAGCGTATGCACCATCCCCTCCAGCCCACTCAAACTCTGCGCCGACTCGCTGAAGAAGAAGGGGGAGTAGATGTAGTCGAGCGTGAGATAGGTGCGTAGCGGGCTCCCGGAAAGCCGCCCCCCCACCCCGAAGTTCGTTCCGAAGGCCAGCGCCGAGTTGGAACCGGGATGCGCCTGAGGATAGATCGCCGTGCCCACGTTGAGATCGACGAGGAAATGCGTCCCTCGTGCCCGTCGGATCGAAATCTGCCCGGACGCATCCCCCCCTGCGGCCACTCCCAGAAGGATGAAACCCACGATCACGAACACTCTCTGCATCGCCCGCTCCTTGCACACCGGTCCCGCATCCTTCCCCCACGGGCAGGATCGGCCGGAAGATCGAAGAGAGCAGATCACGGCGGAAACGTAAACAACAATGAATAAGCAAATTTCAATCCAAGGAATGCAGACTCGAATCATCGCGTTTCTCGCAATCCTCTCCTCCAGAGCGTGTCAAGAGCGGGTGACAGATCGATCCCCCATGACAATCCCCCTTGGCACCCCCCCGTACGGGTTCCTCGGTGCACGTCG
>CAZTSL010000092.1:0-1733 GCA_964616915.1 uncultured bacterium | reverse complement strand
GGACTCGCTTGCTTTTTCGGAGAAAGTAGCGTATCCTTCCCCCCACCCATGCCGGAGGGGGGAAACCGACCTTCCCTCTCCGGGGACAGGAGATTCCAACGACAGCGGATCACGTCAGAGGCAGAAATGGTTACGTTGCGCACCTATGTCTTTCTCGACCGTCTTCAACCGCAGCTCGCCTCCTACATCGGGACGACATCCAGAGGCTTCCTCCCGATCCCCTTCGACGCCTCGCTCTTCGTGGAGATCGCGCCGGGACTTGCGATCAACCGGATCACGGATGTCGCGCTCAAGGCGACCGCCGTGGCCCCCGCGATGCAGATCGTGGAGCGGGCCTACGGACTCCTCGAAGTCCACCACGCAGAGCAGGGGGAGGTCCGGCAGGCGGGCGCGGAGATCCTGCGCTACCTCGAGATCGAGGAGCACGACCGGATGAAGCCCAAGATCGTCTCGGACCAGGTGATCCGGAGCGTCGAGCCCTATCAGGCACAGCTCATCAACCGGATCCGCTTCGGCTCGATGATCATCCCGGGAGAATCGCTCTTCATCCTCGAAACGGAACCCGCCGGCTACGTCGCCTTCGCCGCAAACGAGGCGGAGAAGGCCGCCCGCGTCACCCTCGTCGAAGTCCGCACCTTCGGCGCGTTCGGCCGGCTCTACCTCAGCGGCGAGGAGTCGGAGATCGATTCCGCACGGGAAGCCGCGATCAGCGCCATCGAGAGCCTCTCGGCCGGTGGAAGGAATTCGTAACGACCAACCTGAACATAGACCTGTTTGGAGGATCAACGTATGGCGGAAGCATTGGGAATGATCGAAACGAGAAGTTTTGCAGCCATGGTGGAAGCCGCCGATGCGATGGTGAAGGCCGCCAAAGTCGAACTTGTCGGCTACGAGAAGATCGGTGGCGGCTTCGTCACCGCCATCGTGCGCGGAGACGTCGCCGCCGTCAAGGCCGCAACCGAGGCGGGAGCGCGGGGCGCGGAACGGGTCGGTGAACTCGTCGCCGTCCACGTCATCCCCAGGCCGCACACGAACATCGATCTCGTCCTCCCGCTCGGACGCCAGGAAGAAGCGGCCAAGTCCTCCAAGCGATGAGGAACGACGCATGATCATGGGTAAGGTCGTAGGTACCGTCGTCGCCTCCCAGAAGGAGCCCAAGATCGCCGGCCTCAAGTTCCTCGTCGTCGAGAACGTCGATCCATCCGGAAACCCCTCCGGGGGCTTCGTGGTGGCCGCAGACGCCGTGGGCGCAGGGGTCGGCGAGGTGGTCCTCTACGCCTCCGGCTCCTCCGCCCGGCAGACCTCCATGACGGAGAACCGCCCGATCGACGCCGTCATCATGGCGATCGTCGATCTCGTCGAACTCGAAGGACGGATCACCTACCGGAAGTTCGGCGAAGCCGGAGAAGCCGCGGCCATCTCCTGAACCCACTCCCCATCGAGGGGGGAGATCGGAAGGACCCGGATCTGAGCGTCGGCGGGATCCGGAAAGGGCTTTCGTCCGGCCAAGAGAAAGGGGGGAAGGGCGCCACACCGGGCTACGGCGAAAAAGGCGCCAGGGGTGTCGGGATGCCCCCCTCACAGGGGCGTGAGGGAAACCACGGGAGAATGCAAGGATGAGTCTCACCGAACGGCAAATCAGCGAGATCGTCGAGCGGGTCGTGATGCGGCTGGGGAAGAGTGGGGCCTCTCCCCCCCTTCCCCGTCCCGCTCCCTCCCCCACTCCTCAGAAG
>CAZTSL010000091.1:0-20032 GCA_964616915.1 uncultured bacterium | reverse complement strand
TCCTTGACCGGGATCCCCTCCGTGATGCAGACCACGAGTTCGATGCCGGCATCGACGGCTTCGAGGATCGCATCGGGGGCGAAGGGGGGGGGGACGAAGATGATCGAGGTATTCGCGCCCGTTTCGGCGACCGCCTCCCGCACCGAATCGAAGATCGGGATCTCCTCGAAGCGTTCTCCCCCCTTTCCCGGCGTCACGCCGGCCACGACCTTCGTGCCGTACTCGATCGCCTGCCGGGTATGGAAGCTCCCCTCTTTCCCGGTGATCCCCTGGACCACCAGCCGCGTCGTTTCATCGACGAAGATGCTCATGCCTCTCCTCCCTCTCCTGCCCGATGGGCTTTCTCGGCAGCCACGACCTTTTGCGCGGCGTCTTCGAGGCCCTGGGCAATGATGAAATCCAGGGAAGAGGCTTCGAGGCGTTCGCGTGCTTCCCTGGCGTTGGTCCCTTCGAGCCGAACCACGATCGGCACGTTGACCTCGACGGTTCCGAGGCTCTCGATGATCCCCTGCGCGACCCGGTCGCAGCGTACGATGCCACCGAAGATGTTCACGAGGACCGCGCGGACCTTCGGGTCGGACATGAGGATCCGGAATGCCGCCGAGATCCGTTCGACGCTGGCGCCCCCTCCGACATCGAGGAAGTTGGCCGGCTCCGAGCCTGCGAGCTTGATCAGGTCCATCGTGGCCATCGCCAGCCCCGCGCCGTTGACCATGCAGCCGACCGAACCGTCGAGCCGGATGTAGTTGAGGTGGTACTTGGAGGCCTCCACCTCGAGGGGGTCCTCCTCGGCGAAATCCCGCAACACGGAGAGTTCCGGGTGCCGGAAGAGGGCGTTGTCGTCGAGGTTGACCTTGGCGTCGAGCGCGAGGTTCTCCCCCGACTTCGTGACGATCCAGGGGTTGATCTCGGCGAGGGAGGCATCGTTATCGATGAAGACCCGGTAGAGCTTTTCGATCGTCCCGGCAGCCTTCCGGCGTTGCTGGGGCGGAAATCCGAGCGCTTTGGCCAGGTTCCGCCCCATGAAGGGGAGGTAGCCGAGCGTGGGGTGCAGGGGCTGACGGACGATCTTCTCCGGCGAGGTCGCGGCGACCTCTTCGATCTCCATCCCCCCTGCGGCACTGGCGATGATGACGGGAGCGGCGGTGGCGCGATCCATCACGATCGCGAGGTAGAGTTCCCGTTCGATCTCCTGCATTTCTTCCACGAGGACGGCGCGGACCTTCTTCCCCTCGGGACCCGTCTGCGGAGTGACGAGCGTCATCCCGATGATCTCGCTTGCCCGTTCGAATGCTTCCTCGGGGGTGGCTGCGGTCTTGATCCCGCCCCCCTTGCCACGCCCTCCGGCATGGATCTGGGCCTTGACGACCACGCTGCCGCCGAGCGATTCCGCAATCTTTCGCACTTCCTCCGGTGTGTTGGCCACTTCGCCGCGCGGGATCGGAATCCCCTTCTCGGCGAGAAGCCTCTTTGCCTGGTACTCATGGATCTTCATCGATTTCTCCTCGATACGGATGGCAAAACGAATCGAGAACGACTGCGAAGCCCCCCCGCTTCGCACCCCCTTCCCACCCTCGTGGTCCTGATTCCAGCTATGACGTGGAAAGGGAGATCATTCTCGATGAACGAAGGAGGATTGTCAACCCCAAGAGATGCCACGCAATCGCATGAAATTTCCCGATGAGATCTGCGATCCCGTAGGATCTCGAAAGCAAGGGAGTTCTCACATGACAGACGCCGGTCTCCACGCCGTCTGGTCGGTGGATGCGTTCCGGCCCTTTCGCGCCGGATGCTTCGATGCCATGCGATTCCGAGAATCATGGGGATTTTTGATGCGATTGCCCCCTCAACTACCCTTTCCCCCCTTTTCCTGGTATGATTCCTTCGGTCACAGCGAGATCTATTCCTCATCCAACGGGGAGGAGCAACGGCGCTTCCGATTCGAGGACCTGCATGGGCGTAACCAGGGAAACGATCGACGGGACGAGAATTCCCCGAAAATATGGGCGTTGGGCTTTCCGGGACCGGTGGCGGCGCTACAACAAGGTCAATCGCGTCGTGGGAAGATGCGTCGGGCGTATCGTCCGGCACAAGGGACCCTCCTTGCTCGCTTCCTTCCTCCGCCGTCGTCCTGCCACGCCGATCGATCTCGACGCCGATGTCGAACTCTGGCGTTCGATCCGATGCGCCTTCGAGGAACTCGGCCCCACCTTCGTCAAGTTCGGACAGATTCTTTCTACACTCTCCGACGGTCTCCCGAAGGGGCTCCAGGAGGAGTTCACGAATCTCCAGGAGAAGGTGGACTACCTTCCCACAGAGACCGTGGTCGGGGTGATCGAGGCCGAACTCGGCGCATCGATCGAGGCCACCTTCGCCCACTTCGATCCCACCCCGCTGGCCGGGGCTTCGATCGGACAGGCGCACCGGGCTGTCCTCCCCTCCGGCGAGTCGGTCGTCGTCAAGGTGATGCGACCCAACATCGCCGACATCGTCGAATACGACCTCAAGGCTCTCCTCCTCTTCGCAAGGATCCTCGAGCGTTTCACCCCCTTTGGCCGTTACATCCACTTCGTCGATCGGGTCGAGTTGCTCCGAACCTCTCTCCAGAACGAGATGGACTACCGAAAGGAGGCGGAGAATCTCACCTACTTCAACGCCCTCTTCGCCGACGATCCCAACGTCCGCTACCCCAAGGTCTTCTCCGACTACTCCACGAGTCGGATCCTGACGATGGAATACATCGCCGGCCGCAAGATCTACGAGGTCGCCGACGAGATGACCCCGGAAGCGAAGGACAAGCTCGCCCGGCTGATCGCCCGCCATTTCTTCAAGCAGATCCACCTCTACGGCTTCTTCCACTCCGATCCCCACCCCGGCAACATCATCATCACCGGCCCGGAATCGTTCGCCGTCATCGACTGCGGCATGGTCGGACGCCTCACCGAGTCGTTCCGCAAGGCCTTCATGCGCGAGGCGATCGGGGTTGCCTCCAACGACGTCGATGCGATCTTCCACGCGTGGTACGCCATGGGGATCCTCTCTCCAGGCGAGGATATCACCCGGCTGCGCCCGAAGGTCGAGCAACTCCTCGACTCCCTCAACATCATGAGCCAGCGCAGCCTCGAATCGCTCGATTTCGCCCGGATCACGAAGGACATCTTCAAGGTCCTCTCCCAGGTCTCCGATTCCCCCCAGTTCCTCATGCTCGAGAAGACCTACCTCACCCTCTACGGTGTGCTCACGATGCTGACCCCCCGGATCAACCTCTTCGAGATCAGCCGGGACGTGGCCCTCCACTACTTCGAAAACGAGGTGGAACGTCTCTTCTCCGACCAGACCGCAATCCTTTCGAGCCAGATGGTCCTCGACATCAAGGAGATGATCTTCCGCCTCCCCAAACGGATCGACAACATCATCCTCCACATCGAACGGGGGGAGCAGAAGTTCCAGGTCGCCAACGAGCGTTGGAGCCGCAACCTCGAGAAGATCGCCCACCGCCTCGATCAGATCTTTCTCCTCCTCCTCATCTTCCTCCTCCTCGTCGTCAGCCGATGGGGGGGGGAGGCACAATGGCAGATCTTCGGGGCTTCCGTCTCGGAAATCACCAGAAATATGGCGATCTTCCTCGGAGGAATCCTCACCGTCAAGTGGCTCAGGACGTAAATTTTTGGGGAGAACGAGGGGAGAGACGCCATCCGTGATCGTTCGAGGTCGGCGCGAGGGAACGGATGGGGTAGGAACCCAGGGAATCAGGGTTGGGTGCACTCGATCTCCGCACAGGTCTTCTCATACTCCCTCTTGGCGGCACCTGCGAGTTCCTTGGCTTTCTTCTGCGCCTTGGCGAGATTCTCCTCGGCCCGTTTCACCGCCGCCGTCCACTTGTCGTGGCAAGCCGTATCTTCCGTCTTGCACTCCTCGAGCTTCTTCTTCGCCGTATCGAGGGTCGTGACCGCCTTCTTCTGCATCTGCGCCAGTTTCGACCCCGCGCCGGCGAACGCGGGGGAGACGAAGAGACCAGACACCACGGCACCGCAGAGGATCAGCGTTGCAATCCGAGCGTTCTTCATCGGCATCTCTCCTTCTTCGAATCAGGATCGGCGGGGCGACTCTCCCCTCCGATGCGTCGTTTCCACTTGGGGAGGGGATAGCACACCCCAACGGCGCTGTCAATCCTCGACGAAGCCTCCCAATTCCCGCGTAAACCCTGCCGGCTCATAAGGCGAAATTGCTGAGGAAGGCATGGACTGTCGTGGATCGTTGAGAATGATGGCGATGGAGGGACGGCCCCTTTCCCAACCGAATCCGTCAATCAGCAGAGTAGCCCCATGAGCCCATCGGGGCGGGATCTCCCGAGCAGGGGGCGCGGGTTACCTCCGGGTTCCGCGGCGCCGCAGGAGGAGGAGCGTCGGGAAGAAGAAGAGGAGGGCCGTCCCGTTCTTCCCTCCCTGGCGAGGGACGAATGCGCACACCCCTCCCGATTCCCCGATCTCTACGGTGTAGGAGAGATCGCGTCGCCCCTTGGCCGCGACGACGAGGACGAGGGTGGCCTCGGGTGGAATCCCCGTGACGTCGATGCCCCCCTCCGCCTCCGCCGGATCGATCGGCTCGACCACGATCTGGCCGGCGCTCCCCTCGAGGCGAATCAGCCGCAATCCCAGATCCTCCGTTCGGGGGGAAGAGACCGCAAGATGGAGCGTATCGGAGGGAATCGCTTCGATCCGGATGTAATCCGCGGCATAGGGGGAGACCCGTCCCTGGACGCTTCGTGCAGCATCCCCGGAAACCACGGCGCTATCCGCGAAAGGAGGGAGATCGAGCGAAACGTAGCCGTAGATCCCGTCATAGATGCCCGGTTCGTCGAGGCGGTTGGCCACCACCCAGTCGAGGAAGAGATCCCATGACGTCATCCCCACGCCCGCATCGGCGAGCGCCCGATCGAGGCCGGCGAGCCCATTGGCCTCCTCGGATACGAGCGTGTGCAGGAAGTCGATCCCGAGGCGCTCGTAGAGATAGGTCCCCCAAAGGAGCATGATCCCGTAGTTCACGTAGGAGGTCTCCACGAGGGACTGATCGGGATTCTCGGCAAAGGAGGGGAGGAACTCCTCGTCCGTCGTATAGCCGTTGACCACCATCGCGGCCTCGGAGGCCGACTCGTTGATCCAGCTCTCCTCGTCCTCGTCGTAGTTCCAGTGGATCATGTGCTGGAACTCGTGAGCGACCACGGCGAGCATGTAGTCGGAAGCGGGGGGGTTGAGCGAGCAGCAGTTGATGTAGATCATCTCCACTTCGTTGCTGTGCTGCCGATAGCGGTTCCACGCCTCCTCGTCGGTATACTCGTCGTAGACGTTCCAGAATCCGTCGAAGTAGAACTCCTCCCCCTGGTCGTTGACGTAGGTGTCCATGAAGACGATCAGGATGTAGATGTGCGGATCGTTGTCGAGAACGTCGGGCGGGGTACCGAAAGCATCGACGTCGTTGTCGTAGATGCCGTGGTCCGGGCGCCAGGAGGTCGGGGGGGTCTGATGCTCGAAGGTCGTGAAAATCGTATCGACGTCCTCCTGGGTGACGGTCACGTTCCACTGCGTATCATCGACGAAGATGTAGGAATGATCCCCCACCGCCCGGGCGGTCGCGGTCACCTGCTTGAAACCGGGGGGCATGACGCTCAGATCCCACACCCAGAACGTCTTTTGATCCCCCACTTCCACCTCGCTCTCCATCGGGGCCGGCGGGCGTACCACCGTGGGAGGGGCTGCCGGTTCGGGCACCGGCAGGTGACGCAACCCCGCACCATGAAGCCATCCAGGAACCCCCCAGAGGAGGAGAGCCACCACGAAGATCTTACATCGTCTCATCATCCTTACTCCTTACGAAATTCCAACCGCGCCGGGGACGGCAGGCAAGGGAGGAACAGTCGGTCCGAACGAGTATCAACCTATCGCAATCTCGCAGAGGAATCAAGGCGGGCGCCGGACACAGGGAATCTCGTTGCGGTTTCCTTTCCCAGACGGCTGTGTTATGATGAGAAGTGCGAGAAACGACGGTGTTGGAAGGGGGCGAAGGAGATTCCGACGCCGGAAGGTTCGTTCCCAGCCCAGCCCCAAGGAAAGTCGAGAGATGGCAAAGAAAGAGAAGGACGATCGAAAGCAGCCCCTCTCCCCTCCGGAAGAGGAGGAGAAGGGAACGGCGAAGTTCTCCTACGAGGAGTTCGAGGCATACCGGGAGGCGTGGGAACGAAAGCGTCAGGACTTTTCCACCGAGGAGGTGACCGGCGTCTTCCATCGTCCCCCCGCCTGGGAACGACCCCCCGACGAAGACCCGGAGATCGTGAACACCGAAGAGGTGACCGGTGTCTTCGAACGTCCCTCCCCCCAGGGAAGGCGAAGAGCGAATCCCCCCACCCCCCCTCGCCGCAAACGAGCCCGGCCGAGCGCAAGAGAGAAGTCGAGCCCATCCCATCCGAGTCAACGGCCTCCTGCACGACCCCACTGGTCGGAACAGCTCGACGCCGCCCCAAAAAACGCCACCGTGGGAACGGGAGGGTGGCGAGACGACCAGCGCGCCAAGGCAATCGCAGAAGACAGCACGGAGAGGATCGACGTATCCGACGAGTTCACCGCCGCCTTCCGCCCCCACGAACGAAATGAGAGCCCCTTCGGAATCCTGATCCTCGTGGAGAAGGAGCGCTATTCCAAGGAATATCAGCTCGACGACGTGGTCCATCGCGTAGGGCGGCTCCCCAACTGTCACGTCCAGCTCGAACACGCCTCGGTCTCCCGAAATCATGGGGAAATCATCCGGCAGGGGAAGAAGTATATCGTCGTGGATCGGGGATCTCCCAACAAGATCCGCGTCAACGGCCGGATCGTGGAGAGTGAAGCGGTTCTGCGACACGGCGACGAAGTCCGCTTCGGGGAGGTGCGTCTCCTCTTCGTGGCTCCCGGTGGCGAGATCCCTCCGGAGACGGAGTGGATCGCCGCAAAGGGGAAGGACCGGGGCTGGAACCTGCAAAGATTCATCGTGCCCGGCATGTCCGTGCTGCTCGTCGCCAGCGTGCTCCTCCTCCTCATCGGCAAACCGATGGGAGACCCCGACGACCTGGCGGCACGCATCGCGGCCAAGGAGACCCCCCTCGAAGAGATCTCGATCTACCGGGAGATCGGCGATCGCTATCCCGTCTCCGCCCGTTACCGGATCGTCGCGGGAAGGGGGGGATTCATCGGGACCGCACGCTATCAGGCCGCCGGCTTCACTTCCGGACCCTCGGAAGAGGTGCTCGTGCTCCCCTCCGAACAGGTTGCGCCCCTCCTTTCGGGATTGCAATCGGTCTCCTCCGCCTTCTGGTCACGAAAATGGGCGGGAATTCGCGAGACATGGAACGGATGGAAGGCGTGGTTCTCCCGCAAGGAGGAGAACGCCTGGAACCGGGAGACGCAGATCCCCCGTTTCCACAAGCTGAGCGGATTTCTCAAGTTCGCCGACGGGGACGAGATCTCCTTCCAGCTCCTCTTCCCCCGCCTCTTCCCCCTCGACGACTTCGACGATCAGATCTGGCAACTCCGCTGGGGACGGGAGAGCTTTCTCGTCCATTCCCCCCGGTTCGGAGAGATCCTGACCGCCCTCTTCATGAGCCTCGAACGTCCCGCCGATCGCCGGATCGTGGAGTTCCAGGCTTCGGAGAATTCCCGCGGGCGGGGGGTGACGGAAAAGGCCACGGGGCTCATCAAACGGAACATCCAGGATGCAAAACGCAGGCTCTTCGGGAAGTGATCTCCCGCGGATCGAGCGGATCCACATCATCGGCATCTGCGGCGTGGCCACCGGCTCCCTGGCCGGGATGCTCCAGGCCAGAGGATATCGGGTCACCGGTTCGGATCTCGATGTCTATCCACCGATGAGCACGCAGTTGGAACACCTCGGCATTCCGATCTTGCCGGGCTTCTCCCCCGATCATCTCGATCCTCCCCCCGATCTCGTCATCGTCGGAAACGTGGCGAGCCGGCGGAATCCGGAAGTGGTGGCCGTGATGGAGCGGGGGATTCCCTACCTTTCGATGCCCGAGGCGCTCGCCCGCTTCTTTCTCGGCACGGGGACCTCGATCGTGATCGCAGGAACCCACGGCAAGACGACGACCTCGGCGCTGGCGGCATGGACGCTCGAGGTCGCGGGTCTCGATCCCGGCTTCATGATCGGCGGCATCGTGAAGAACTTCGGGAAGAGCTACAAGATCGGGGGGGGGAACTACTTCGTGACGGAGGGGGATGAATACGATACGGCCTTCTTCGACAAGGGGCCAAAGTTCCTCCACTACCGCCCTCGGATCGGGATCGTGACGAGCATCGAGTTCGACCATGCCGACATCTTCCCCGACTTCGAGGCCGTCAAGGGAGCTTTTGCGCGTTTCATCGATCTCCTTCCCCCCGAGGGGCGTCTCATCGTAGCACACGAGGATCCTACGATCGCCGCTCTCCTCCCTCGGTCGCACGCACCGGTTCTCTCCTATGGACTGACGGGGGAAGCGGATTACGTGGCCGACGAGATCGAGATCGGTACGGACACGACTCGCTTCGTGGTCCGGGCGCACAACCATCCCCTCCTTCGGATCGAGACCCCCCTCTTCGGCCTCCACAACGTCCGCAATGCGCTGGCGGTGATCGCCATGGCCCGGCAACTGGAGATCCCCCAGCCGGCGATCGAGAAGGCCATGGCCACCTTTGCCGGCGTGGCCCGCCGCCAGGAGGTGCGGGGGGTCGTGCGAGGGGTCACGGTGATCGACGATTTCGCCCACCATCCGAGCGCGATCCGCGAGACGATCGGAGCGGTCCGCCGCAAATACGCGGGGCAGAGGCTTTTCGCCGTCTTCGAGCCCCGTTCGAACACGACCCGGCGCAATGTCTTCCAGGAAGCCTTCGTCGAAGCCTTCTCATGGCCGGGTGTGGAGGTCGTGATCGCGGATCTCTTCTCGCCGGAGAAGATCCCTCCCCCCGAACGCCTCTGTGTGGAGCGCCTCGTGCAGGACCTCCAGGCGCGGGGGATTCATGCCCGTCATATTCCCACCGCCAAAGAGATCGTCGAGACCCTGGCTCGCGAGACGAAGGAAGGCGATGTCGTCCTCATCATGTCCAACGGTGGTTTCGACGACATCCACCGGAAACTCCTCATCGCCCTCCATCCGTGATCGATCGGAAAGATATTCGAGTGCCTTACGCGTCCCCCTCGGGGGATATCCCCGCCTCTTCGGCTTCCCGTTCCTTCTGCGCCTTCCGGAGCAGATGACGTTCCTCCTGGCTCCCGAGGCGTTCCCGGATCATGGGGAGAAAATCGAAGACGGAGTCGGGGAGATAGCCCTCCGGGGGGGCCGGACCCTCGAACTCCACGAAGTGGGAACGCACGAGCCGCTCCCCAGACAGGTAGGCCTCGGCGTACGTCTTGGGGATCAGCGCCCGGCTCGTGCCGTCTGGAGCCAGCATGAACTCGTTTCGCAGGCACCCGGTCTGGAGGAACTTGCGGTTGCCGTAGCTCATCCAGGCCGCCTCGTGGCGATGACCCGCGAGATAGAGCCGGAATCGCTCCGTTTCCCGGACCGCCCGCTCGAAGTACTTCCCCATCTTCACCTCGGGATCGGCCGAGGCAAAACGGTAGATGATCTCCCTGAGCATCCGCCAGGTGATCGTCTTGAGGGGATCCGTTCCGGAAAGGAGCGCCTTGAGATAATCCCGCGTCCAGTACCGCCAGTATTTCGCCAGGAGGAATTCCTTGGCCTCCGGCATGATCTCGAAGAGACGTTCCCGCGGCTTGACCCGATCGAGATGGTAGAACTGCGGCTGCAACGGGATCGCCACTTCGAGGAGCGCGAGAGAACCCCACGGCAAGGCGAGGATCGGCTCCCCCTCCTCCTCGAGGAAAAGCTGCTCGGGCGCCATCCGGAACATCGGGTCGCGCTGGGAACCATGCTCGATATGCACCTCCCCGATATCGAACTCGAAACCCGGAAACTCGATCCCCTCCTCGCATCCAACCCGCTCACGAATCGCAGCCTGCACCGCCGGGAAGAGGAGTTCGGCATCATGGTTTCCCACGATGAAGAAGATCCGTCGTTCCCCCCCTCCACCGCAGAGGAAACCCCTCAGCGCCGTGAAGAAGTCGGGGTGCGCCGCAGCGATCGCATGGAACTTGCCGAGGGCCCGCTCCGCCGTGATGTGTAGCGGATACCCCCCATCGAGACGCGTCTTGAGAAAGTCGAAGGTGTCCCCGTTGAAGACGAGATCGACCGCGATCGCATCGAAGGGAGGATCGTTGTAGGCGAGGATCAATTCCGCAAGGAAATCGGAGTGGGGAAAGTCGTCCGTGACCCCCCCGGAGCCCATCTCGATGTCGCTCATCACGACGAGCAACCGGTCGGCCCCCGGAGGAATCCCGCGAACCCCCTGAATCGACTTCGATGACATTCGATCGCCTCCTCGTTCCCCCCGTTACGTTGCGGGGGAGACCTGATCGAGAAAACGGAGGAGCGCCTCCCCGGTTCTTCCGGGATCCTCCAACGGGGGGTAGTGGCCGACCCCGTCGAGCGGTTCGAGGTGGGCGTGCGGGATCTCGCGGGCAAGCCGCTTCCCGATCGCGAAGCGGGCCACGGGGTCACACACCCCCCAGAGGACCAGTGTGGGGATGTCCAGCGTACGGAGCGCGCCGATCCACCGATGGCGAAACCGCCACCGTTCTTCGAGATACCGGATGATCTGCGGCAAACGCGCCGTCCCATTGCGGAATCGAAGTTGCGCCCACATCGCCTCCAACTCCGTAGGGGACAGGGGCCTCCCCACGATCCGCCCCATCTGGAAGTGGAAGAGACGCCGCGTGGCCCACCTCGCGAACAACGGCCCGAGCGCAGAGCGCAAGAGACGCTGGGAAGGGGTCAGATGCGCCATCTCGATGTACACGCTCCCATTCATCAGAACCAGGGAACGAATCGGAACGTGATGGAGCCCCAACGCCCGCCGAGCCAGAAGCTCACACGCGATACTCGTTCCCATGTCGTGGGCCACGAGATGAACCGGCTCCTCCACCCCAAGCTCCCGAAGAAGCACCTCCACGAGATCGGCCTGCTCGAAGAGCGCATACCCATAGGAAACCGGCTTCTCGGAAAAACCAAAACCTGGAAGATCGAAGAGGATCACCCGCCGCTCCCCTGCCAGGATGGGCAAGATCCGATGCCAGTCGAAGGAACTCGTCGGAAACCCGTGCAAGACGACGACGACCTCACGAGGATCGGAAGGTCCCGTATCGCGCAGAAAGATCTCCCATCCCCCCACACGCCGATACGTGCCACGTTCGAGCCATTCCCGGAGTTCGATTGGAAATTCGGAGAACATCCGGAACCTCCCCCCCTCACATCCCCGAAATTTTCGCCCAGAAGAGCCGGGCGATGTTGAAGTAGATGAGCAGCCCCGTAATATCGCTGATCGTGGCGATGAACGGGGAAGAGGTGAGCGCCGGATCGAGACCGAGACGCCGCAGGATCAACGGGATGAGCGTTCCGATCATCGTGGCGAAGACGACGATGAGGAACATCGAGATGCCGGCCGTGAGCGCCACGAAAATACCCGCATCGACCATGACCGCGCGGGAGAAGAGGAGCAACCCGAGGAGCGTGCCGATCACGATGCCCACGATACTCTCCCTGAGCACGATCCGCCACCACTGGCGTGGTCGGATCTGCCCCGCGGCCAGACCACTCACGATGATCGCCGAGGATTGCGACCCCGCATTCCCCCCCGTGCTGATGAGCAGCGTCACGAACCAGGTGAGCGCCACGACCTGGTCGATCATGCTCGAAAAGTGCTGGATCACGCTGGCGGAGAGGATCTGGGCGAAGAAGAGGAGGATGAGCCACCCCAGCCGTTTGCGCACCCGCATCAGCAGGCTCAGGGTGTGGTACGGTTCTTCGGTCGGGCTCACCGCGCCCATCAGTTGCAGATCCTCGACCGCTTCCGACTGGATCACATCGACGATGTCATCGACCGTCACGATCCCGAGGATCCGGTTCTCGTCATCGACGACGGGAAGGGCGAGAAAGTCGTAGCGCGCCATCGTCTGGGAGACCGCCTCCTGGTCGTCGAGCACGTGGGCGGAGATCACCTCCCGGTTCATCACCTCCCGGATCGGACGTTCATCGGGAGAGAGGACGAGATCCTTGAGCGAGAGAACCCCCTGGAGACGACCGGCACCGTCCACGACGTAGACGTAGTAGATCGTCTCCGAAGCCTCCGCAACCTTGCGGATGTGCGCGATCGCTTCCGCCACCGTCATCCCCTCCGGCAGGGCCACGAAGGTCGTCGTCATCAGCCCGCCGGCGGTCGATTCCGGATAGCGGAGAAGAAGATCGACGTCCTCTTTCTCCTCCGCGCTCAACAGATCGAGCACGGGGCGCTGTTCCTCCGGCGAGAGGGAGCCGATGAAGTCGGCCCGGTCGTCGGAGGCCATCTCGTTGACGATGTGGGAGGCGGACTGGTCGGAAAGGAGCGTCAGGAGCCGCGTCTGCATCTCATGGTCGAGATGCTCGAACACCTCCACCTGAAGGTCGGGGGGAAGGATCTCGTAGAACTGCACCCGCTCCCGATCGGAGAATTGGAGGAAGAGTTCGGCGAGATCCGCCGGATGGATCTCCCCAAGGGCTTCCCGGATCTCCGCCGGATTGGCCTGCAACAGCTCCCGGATGTCGGGCAACAAGAGCGGTGCGATGCGCATCGTCTTCCCTCCACGCCTTTCAGAGGCTCGAGCCCGTAACGGGAGGCGTATCCCCCTCCCCGGACCCGGGATCGCCCCCCTGCGAGCCTGACCGGCAGGAATCTCCTCGAACGGCAGATTTCACAACCGTCGCCCCGCATCGTAGAGTTCCTCGAAACGCGCACGGAAACGCTCGAAGAGATCCCCCCCCACCAGGCCGTAGTCGTTGAGGATCCAGAGGTTGCCGTCGAGGAAGGTGTCGCTCGCCAGCGGAATCGCCACATCCGGATCGGGAACCGTATCGACCTCGAAACTCAACGTGTGGCGCAGCCCATGGGAAAGGACGAGCACCCGCTGGGGATAGCGGTTCCCGTCCCGCGCACGTTCCTGGCCACGCACGACGTCGATGAGCACGAACGTCTCCGAGATCCGGGTGTCGGGCGAATCGACACGAATATCGAGGTCGTATCCGGGAATGAGCGAGGCAAGTCCCTCCGCCTCATCGACGAAATCCCCCTCCACGACCCCCTGGACGTCGAAACCGTTGTCCGCCTTGTACTGGAGCGCGTCGAGGATGAAGGGGTTGGAGAGGTGATCCGTCACGAAACGCACCGAGATGCGCGCGCCGTAGATCGCGTCGGTGACGAGCTTGATCGGACGCTCCTGCGGGCCGAAATAGACTTCGATGTCGAGGTCGCCGAAGAGGTAGTGCTCCCGGACGTCCGCAATCGATTTGAGCGGCGCGCCGAAGGTGTCGAGCGTCGTGGCAAAGACCCCCCCGAACATCTGGTTGAACTCGTCGTCGAAGTCCTGCGCCAGATCCTCCGATCGGGCGACGAAGCCGGTTCGGTACCCCGGATCTTCGGGAAGCCCGCCCGTCGTCACCCAGACGATTCGGCTGTCGATCGAGGCGAAGGTGTGGGTCATCGTGTTGAGATCGCCGGAACGGGCGATCGCGCCGAGGTTCGGGTCGGGGAGGTAGGTGATCGCGCCGTCGCCATCGGCCAGGGGAACCCCCTCGGCCAGGAGTCTCTGGAAGCCGCGTTCCCCGATCTGGTCGCTGTCGGCCACGACCCGCACCCGCACCCCCCGCTGCCGGGCGGCCAGGAGTGCATCGACGACCGCATCGTTCTCGAGGTGTTCGAAGGCGGCATCGATCGTGCGCGTGGCCCCTTCGATCTGGGCCACGAGGCGGGCTTCCGGTTCGTGCGCCGAGTCGGTGGCGGGGATGGCGCCAAAAATTTCGATCTGGTGAAAGAGATCCGCTTCCTCGGGGGCCTGTGTGCAGTCGAGCGCCAGGACACAGGCGAGGAGAAAACCGTTTCGGATCCAGCGGGAAGACATCGTGGAGATCTCCTTGTCGATCACTCGAAGTTGCCGCTCGAGGAGGAGCCGGAGTAATCACGGCTGTTGGCCTCCCCCGGGGAGCCGAGCGTGAACTTGCGGAACCCCTCCGCGATCTTGCCCCGTCCCACGTTTTCCGTGAAATAGTGCCAGTTGCGCTGCAACGTCCCGAAGTTGCCGAAGATGACCTGGGAGCGCTCCATCGAACGGACCGTCACGAGGTCGTATCCGCCGGCGAAGGGGGGACCGTCGATGTTGCCCACCGGCTCGATGAGCCGGCGGTCCTTGTCGCGGATCGTGATCTCCCAGTGCGATTTCGGGATCGTGAAGTCGGGCAGGAGGAAGTCGGCATCGGGGAAGGCCCGGGTCTGGGTGCTTGCGATCACGATGTACTCGTTCGGGAAGACCTCCCGGTCGCTCTCCGGGATGAGCCAGGTCCGCTCGCGTGCCCCGGTGAGGAGGATCTCCCAGCGGCTCATGTTCACCGGACGGAAGCCCTTGTTCTGAAGCTCGATGAAGACGTCCTCCGGGTGATAGTTCCCCGCGTCATCGAGGCTGCCGGCCCATCCGACCTCGGTGATGAGGACGCTGCCCCGCTCCGCGTTGGAGCCGGGTCCCTCCCCCCCGCCATAGCCGAGGACGCTGAAGGGGATCTCCCCCGGATCGCCGCACCCCGAAAGCGGCAAAAACAACGCCGCGCAACCGATCACGATCGTCTGGAGACCACGTTTCACGAATCGAACCCTCCCAGAGGGGGATGAATCCCCTCCACCGGCGTTTCAGAAGAGGACCTTCGTCCCGAAGGAGACGGTCCAGAAGTTCGCCGGATCGGTGGAACCAAGTGCACTACCCGCGATCCGGTCGATCGGAATCTCGTAGAAGGCCCCCGGCAGGAAGATCCCGCCATTGCCGTAGACCGACAGTGCCGGCGTCGCCTCGTAGGTGATCCCGACGTTGTACTCCGTGCCGAGGTATTTGCCGAGCCGGGCCTCGGCGAAGAACTCCTCGCGGGAGATCCCGAAGGGGACCTCGACCACACCCGAATCGAGCGCTTCGCGCAGTTGCTCGGGCGTCTCGTAGCGGTCGGCGAGGAAGGAGTGCCCGGTGTCCCAGAGGAACCAGGCGCCGAGGCGCAGCTCGGTCGCGGAAAGGAGGCGCAGCGCCACTTCCGAGGCGACGAAGCGGGTGCCCGATTTGCGGTCCACGTTCTGGGGGGTATCGTCGATGCCGCCGCTCCCCACATAGGCGCTCGGGTGCCACCCCGCGTAGCGGTCGAGATTGATCCCCCCCACCTGATCCCCCTTGAAGGAGACGAAGCCGTGGCTGAACGGAAGGCCGTCGGAGGCATAGTCGGGGCCGTCGGCGTGGAACCCTTGCAGGGAAAGACGGATCGCGCGTGACTTCGGCATCGAATAGGCGAGTTCGAGGCCGCCGGAGAAGGCATTGCCGCCGATATCGACGTCCCGCACGAGGTCCTCTTTCCGGTCCGTCCCCTCCGCTCGGGCGAACTCCCCGAAGCAGCGGAGTTTCAGCCGGTCGTTCATCGCCACCTCGTATGCGGCGCGTCCTCCCGACATGAGCGCCCAGTCGTTGTCCGCGAAGTTGCCGAACTCCCCGTTGAAGGTGATGTCCGCACCTGTCCCGATCGCGCCGATGTCGGCGAAGAAGAGGAAGAGTTTGGCATCGAGGTTCTCGACGAGCCGGTCGTTCTCATAGATCGCGCCGTAGCGGAAGGTGTTCGTATCCCCCCGCATCCCCTCGACCCTGTCGGTCCCCTGTCCCAGGTACCGGACGAAGTTCACCTCGTCGGGGGATTCGCCACTCGCATAGAAATCGAACGCCATGATCCGAAGATCCCCCCCTTTGCCGAGCTTCCCCACGACGACGGCGGCATCGAGGATATCCTTGAGGAAATAATCCTTCGGAGTCCCTCCGATCCGGAAGTATTGCCGTCCGATCCGGAAATCGATCCCGCGATCCCTTTCGCCGATCTCGTAGTCGAAGTTGAGGGCAGAGAAGTAGAAGATGCTCCCGAAACGGTTCGGGGAGCCGATCTGGTCGTTGCCCCACAGCCCCTGAAGGGAGAGACCGAGATTGAAGGCGAGGTGCCGTTCGATCGCGTAGCGAAGCCGGGCGGCCACGAAAGTGTAGCCGAAACGGGCGCCATCGTCCGTGTCGATGATCGACTGCTCCGAAGTCTCGTCGAGCGGGAGCAGATCGAGGTTGTTGAAGGTGTGGAACTCACTCTGGAGGAAGACGCTCACCGAGAGGCGTTCGAGCGCCTGGAGCACGCTCTCGCGCGCCGGGGAGACGAGCCCCTCCTCTTCGATCTCTGCACTCTCGTACTCCTGGGCCGAAAGGAAGGGGGGGAAGAGGAGCGAGAGGAAGATGAGGTGGTAGAGCGAGATTGCCACAGCTCTCAGGCGCATCGAGGGGTTCTCCTTGTTCGTGCGTTTGGGGACTCCTTGCACCCTTTCCGCCCACTTCCGGAAGGGAGGCAGGAAGCCGTCACGGCCGATTCCCAGGGGTGATGAAAGGCAAAGGAACGATCTCGATCCTTCAGGGAAGATATCGGATCTGTCCCACACTGAGGACGACGATCTTCTGGCCGAAGCTGCTCAGGACTGGTCCGGTCACTTCGACCCGATCTCCCACCTCGAGGGAGACGTTGCGGTTCGCCAGTTCCCGGTCGATCGAGACGAGCCAGGTGTTCTGTCCGTCGCTCACCGCGGCCTCGTTGAAGTTGTGGTCCGTGGAGGCCTGGACGACCTCCCCCCGGATTCGCCGCACGCGGTTCCAGTCCGTCTGGTTGAAGGGGTTCGTCTTCTCTTCGTAGTGGATTGGGACGCCATGTTCGATCACCTCGACGATCTCTGGAATCAGGATCGCGTGGACGTCGAAGTAGTCGAGGAGGGCCCGGGCCCGGATCCGGACGCGATCTCCGAAGTCGAGTTCCGCGATCCGCGAATCTTGGAGGACGACCATTCCGCCGGAATCGTCCTCGATGAAGAAACTGCCGTAGTAGCGTTCATCCTCGTTGCAGACGCGCACCTTGAGGAAGTAGCGGGGGTGGAGGGTGACGATCCCTTCGACGGTGAAGGGGAGATCCGGGTCGGGCTGGGGACGCTGATTCCCCGAGCGGTTCGGGTCGCAGTCCTCGACCGGGAAGGTCTCGTCCCGGGAGAGGAGGACCCAGGCGTTCTCCCGTGAGATCGGATACTTCCCCGCCAGGAAGGAGAGCCCGGCCTCCCCCTCGGCCGGAAAGCCATAGGGTTCCGTGGTGAAGGCGATCGGATCCTCCACCTCGTTCGTGTCGGGGGAAACGGGCCAGAGTTGCGATGGGGAACAGGGCTCTCCCCCCACCTTCGTGCAGTCGAGGGCAGGCGTCTGCCCACAACCAAAGAGGAGGAGGGGCAGGAGAAGGGGGAGGAGAAGCCGGTGGGGGGCCTTCACATCAATTCTCCTCGATCCAGTCGAAGTCGATCGCGTCGAGCTGCGGGGTCTTCTGGAAGTGCCCGAGCGGCCCGACGAAGGTGTAGCAATCTCCGACCGCGACGAATTCGCTCTGCGTCCGGAGCGTGATCGTCTTGTTCCCGTGCGTGAGCGTATAACAGGTGTTTCCGCCGCCGCACCCACCGTCGTTGCTCGTGATCTCTCCGGAAACCCGCACGATCTGGCCGAGCATCTCGAAGGGGATATCCTCACCGGTCTTGTCCGCGATATGGACGGGATTGCCGCTGGAGACGAGCTGCCAGTCGCTCGCCTGGGTGATCTCCGGGGTGTCGAAGAAGTTCTTGACCGCATTGACGGTGAGGGAGATCTTCTGCCCCACCGTGATCGGGAGGAGTTCCTCGGGAGGGGCGGCGTTCAGGAAGAAGACGATCGCGCCGTTTGCGTCCTCGATCCAGAACTGCCGGTTCTCCCGGAAGGAGACGACCGCGGTGACCGTGGCCGCCACGATCGGGAGGGTGAGCCCGCTGTTCTCCTCGTTGTGGTTCGCGGGGGTGGCGGCCAACACCGCGGCGATCCCGGCGTCGTTCTCATAGGGGGTGGCGGTGGGAACGCCGCCATGGGGAGGATCACCGCCCCCGATCTGGCCCGTGAAATCACGGTTGTCGGGGCATTTCCCCGAGGTCGTCCCCGTCGTCTCCCCGGTGGAGGTGCCGCTGGCCGAGGAGAGGGCCGTCTGGGTCCCGGCCGTCTCCCCCGTGGTCCCTCCCCCACTCGTGCCGCCCGTTCCGGAACCGGTCTCGGCCGCCGTCTCCCCACCGGTTTCGGAACCGGTTTCGAGTGCGGTGCCGGAACCGGTCTCGGCCGAAGTCTCGGCGCCGGTTTCGACGGCCGTCTCCCCGCCGGTGCCTTCGGCGTTCGGATCGAAGCCGCAATCCTCCTCATGGATCCAGTCGAAATCGACGGAGTCGAGCTGGGGGGTGCCGCCAAACTGGCTGACGGGGCCGACGTAGGTGTAGCAGTCCCCCACTTCGATGAAGTCGCTGGCGCTGCGCAGCGTGATCGTCTTTCCGCGGTGGACCATCGTGTAGCAGGTGCTCGATCCACCACATCCCCCGTTGTCCGCCGCGATCCCTCCCGTGATCCGGACGATCTGTCCCAGCATGTCGATCGTCACGTCCTCCCCGGTCTTGTCTTGCAGGTAGACGGGGTTGTTCGTGGAGACGAGTTCCCACTCGCTCGCCTGGGTGATCTCCGCGGTTCCGAAAAAGTTCTTGACGGCGTTGACGGTGAACGAGATCTTCTCTCCCACGGTGACGGGAAGGATCGCCTCGGCCGGGGGCGCGTCGAGGAAGAACATGACCGCGGCATTCTGGTCCTGGACGTAGAACTGGGTGTCGTCACGGAAGGTGACGACCGCCGTGACGATCGCGCCCTCGACCCGGATCGAAAGGCCGTCGGCCACTTCGTCGTGATTCGCCGGCATCGCGGCGAGCACCGTGGAAATCCCCGCGTCGAAATCGTAGTTCTCCGAAGTGGGGGTTCCCCCCTGCCCCGGCTCACTGCCGCCGATCTGGCCGGCGAACTCGAGGTTCTCTGGGCATTCGGCCTGGGGGGTGCATTCTCCGCCGGTCGTCTCCATCCCTGTGGAGACGCTTCCGGCCGTCTGCGCCGTCGTCTCTCCCCCGGTCTCCTCGGCGTTCGGATCGAAGGGGCAGTCGTCCTCGTGGATCCAGTCGAAATCGACGGAGTCGAGCTGGGGGGTACCACTGAACTGGCTGACCGGGCCGACGTAGGTGTAGCAGTCGCCCACTTCGATGAAGTCGCTGGCGCTGCGCAGCGTGATCGTCTTTCCCCCCTCGTGCCGGAAGGTGTAACAGCGGCTCGATCCGCCACATCCGCCGTTGTCCGCGGCGATTCCCCCTGTGATGCGCACGAGTTGTCCCAGTTCACCGATCGAGAAGTCCTCGCCGGTCTTCTCCGCGATATAGACGGGGTTGTTCGTGGAGAGGAGTTGCCAGTTGCTCGCCTGGGTGATCTCCGGGGTGTCGAAGAAGTTCTTGACCGCGTTGACGGTGAACGAGATCTTCGCTCCCACGGTGACGGGGACGACCTCGCCGATCGGTGCGGTGTCGAGGAAGAACATGACCGCGGCGTTCTGGTCCTGCACGTAGAACTGGGTGTTGTCGCGGAAGGTGACGACCGCGGTGACGATCGCCCCCTCGACCCGGATCGAAAGGCCGTCGGCCACTTCGTCGTGATTCGCCGGCATCGCGGCGAGCACGGCGGAAATCCCCGCGTCGAAGTCGTAGTTCTCGAAGGTGGGGATTCCCCCCTGTCCCGGCTCGCTACCCCCGACCTGGCCGGTGAATTCCGTATTCCGGGGGCAGGTGGCCTGCTGCGGATTGCACTCGCCCGTGCCGACGGGTGTCGTCGTCTCCACCGTTGCGGTCGTCGGCGCGCTCTCCACGACGCTTCCGAAGGAAGTCTGCGCCGTGCTTCCCTGGAGGGTTCC
>CAZTSL010000090.1:0-20468 GCA_964616915.1 uncultured bacterium | reverse complement strand
TCTCCCATCTCGCGGCCTTCCGCCCCGTTCCTCGTCGCGGTTCCGGCGGCATTTCGGGGGGGATCTTCAACCTGCACGCGGGGGGGGGCGTTCTCCCCTTGTGGGGGCGGGATCTTGCGATCGGTGGGAGGCGGATCGATCGGGTGCGGGGACGAATCGCGGTCGAACGAACCAGCGAGGGAGGGGTTCGACTGCGTCTCGATCCCCTCCACCTCAACCATGGCGAAGGCGAACTGCGTCTTTGGGGACAACTCTGGCCCGCCGTGGTCCTTTCGGCGACCCTTCCCCCCACCCCCATCTCCGAGTTCGCCGATCTCCTTCCCATCGAGATTCCGTGGCGAGGCGAGGTATCGATCCCCATGCTGGCGCTCAATATTCCGCAGCGACGGGGGGGAGGGCGATTCCACTTTCAGCGAACCGGAAAGAGGGGGCTGGGTCCCGAGGAACTCTCCCTCACGCTCACCCTCTCTCCCACCGAAAAGGGGGGGGGCCCTGGGGCCGTGAAGCTCGACTACGCCCTCTCGGCCTCGCGGGGGAAGGAACACCTCGAGGTGGCGGGGGCCCTCCACTGGCCCACCCGGACGTTGCGGCTCTCGATCCGTTCGAGTCCCCTCTCCCTGAAGGCCATTCTTCCGGAATGGGGGGGGAACCTCCGTCTCTCGGGAGACTTCGAGGGGCGGTGGCCCCGTCTCACCGGTTCGGGACGCGTCCTGCTCGACGGTGCCACCCTCGAGGGGCGCGCTCTGGGGGATGCGGGACTCTCCTGCGACCTTACCGGGGGGGAAGCGGTCCTTTCGGGGGATCTCTTCGGCCTGGCCATCGATGGCCGCCTGAGGGTGCCCCCCGCCCCCTTCTCGGTCCTCGGGCTCCGGTTGGTGGGACGTGACCTCGATCTCTCCCCCTGGGGGATCCCCCTGCGGGCTTCCGCCGATTTTCGGGTGACAGGGAATCCCACTCGCGGACGGCTCGCGGTGAAGCACCTGGCTGCGACCTTCCGGGAGATCTCCGTGGAAACGGCGGAAGGGGTCCTCGTCACCTGGGATGCGGGACGCCTCCGGATCCCTCCCCTCGATCTCGTGGGCAAGGGGATCACCTGGCGGGTGGAGGGAGCAATCGATCGGAAACCCGGACACCGCGCAGCGAATCTCGATCTCTCGGGTTCGGGACGCTTCGATCTCAGTCTCCTCTCCCCCTACCTCTCCGTCTTCCCCTTCATCGGCGGCGATCTCTCCGCGCGGATTTCGCTCTTCGGTCCCCTCTTTGCCCCGAAGGTTCGGGGTTCCCTCCAGCTTACGGAGGGGACGCTCGAAATCGTTCATTTACCCGAGAGTTTCGAGAAGATCACCGCGACAGCGAGCCTGACGAACGCGGGACTCCGGGTGGAAGGGTTGCAAGCCCATATCGGAGGAGGCCGGGTGGAAGCGGGAGGAATGCTCCACTTCGCCGCTGCGCAGGGGGAGGGAGGCCAGCGCCTCTCCTTCGACATGGGCGCCACGGTCCGCAATACCGCCACGACGCTCCTGCCCTGGCTCCCTACCCTCGTGCGGGAGGGGACCGTCACCTTCACGGGCTCTCCGGGAGACCTCCACCTCACCGCCGATGCCGAGATCGCCCGAGCCCTCTATGCGGAGGAGATCGATCTCGACCGGCTGATCGAAATGCTCAAGAAGCGGAAGCGGAAGATCGAGCCGATCCAGCTTCAGGAGGGAAAACCTCCATTTACGATGCAGATCCACCTCTTCATCCCCGATACGCTCCACGTGGAGAACAACCTCGTACAGGCGCAGCTCTCCGGTGACCTCACGATCGTGGGAACGAATCGTCGCATCGGCATGATCGGGAACCTCGAAACGAGCCGGGGCAAGATCTTCCTGCAGAACCTCTACACGATCCTCTCCGGCAACATCGAGTTCATCGATCCCAACGGCTTCGTACCCTTCATCGACGTCAACCTCGAGACCGAGATCCAGGATCATACGATCTCGCTCAACATCAATGGTCTTCCCAACCGGCTCGTGGTGGAGCCTTACGCTTCGCACCCTCCCCTCTCCCGGGACGAGGTGATCGCACTCCTCTCCTTTGGATCGACGGATCTGGCGGAACTGGGGGATACGGAGCGAGGGCTTGCACTGGCGTATACCGCGGCGGGGAAGTTGCTGGGGGGGCGGCTCAAGCGGGAGATCGACCGCGTGCTCCCGATCGACACGCTCGAGATCACGCCCGTCTCGACCCTTCCCGACGCAACGGGGAGCACGTTGGGTCCGACGGTCTCCCCCCGGATCACGATCGGCAAACGCCTTTCGCGCAACGTCGAGGTTCGTTTCTCCCAGGCGCTCCTGGGGAGTGACGTGACGAGTGCCCGGATCGAACTCACCCTCTCCGAGGTGATCTCTCTGCTCGGGGGGTGGGACTCGCAGCGCGCCTCCAGCCAGGATGCGCTCGGCACCTTCAGCACGGGGATCGAATTTCGCTACCGCTTCCGGTAGGAAGCCTCCTTCTCCTCCGAAGCCGCATCTTACCCTCTCGCAGGGCTCCGGGTTCCTGATTCCTGGTCGTGCGTCACGGCTTGCGACTGCCACGATCAGACGAGATCGATCTACGCGGTCTGGGATGAGGATGGACTTTCGCGTGGGAATGGAGAATAATGAGGGGGAACATCCTCGCCACAGGAGGGATCGATTTTCGGAATGGACCTCAAAGAGAGAACGCTACGCTCGACCTACTGGCTCTTTCTCACGCGCGTCGTCTTCCAGGGCGTCTCCTGGGGGGTGACGCTGGTCGTCACGCGCCTCCTCTCCCCGGCCGACTACGGGCTGATGGGGATGGCGATGATCTACATCGGATTCGTGGAGTTGATGAGCGAGCTGGGGTTTGGCCCTGCGCTCGTTCAGCGCAAGGAACTCGAGGAGGAGGCCCTGTCCGGGGTCTTCTGGACCACGATCGCCTTTTCGCTGGGGATGATCGGGCTGACCTACCTCCTCTCCCCCCTGCTGGCGCGTTTCTTCAAGGAGCCGCTCGTTTCCCCGTTGATTCGGCTCTTGAGCTGTGCCTTCCTGATCAGCGCGCTCAAGGTGCTCCCCTACAATCTGCTCACGCGCGATCTGCGGCTCGACCGTCGTTCGCAGGCGGAGATCGCGGGGAACCTCACCGCTTCGTGCGTCACGCTGATCCTGGCGTTGTGCGGTGCGGGGATCATGAGTCTGATTGCGGGGGTGCTCGTGCAGAACCTGGTGATGACGGTGATGCTGCTCGTTGCGGTTCCGATTCCGGTGAATCGCCCCCCCGATCTGCGGCGGATCTATCCGCTGCTTCGTTTCGGCTTCTACATCACGCTTTCCCGGATCTTGTGGTATTTCCGGGTTCGGATCGACCATTTCCTCGGGGGGCGGTATCTCGACTCGAAGACTTTTGGGTATTACACGGTGGCGGTGGAGTTCGCCTCCTTGCCGATCGGGAAGTTCAACGACATCATCAAGCAGGTGACCTTTCCCCTCCTCTCGCGGCTCCAGGGGGATGACGAAGCGTTCCGGGAGACGTTTCTGCGGATCAACCGGCTGACGTCCCTCTCGATCTTTCCGGCGGCGATCGGTCTGGCCGTGGTGGCCCGTCCCTTCGTGCGTCTCTTCCTCACGGAGAAGTGGATCGAGGCGGTGCTCCCCTTGCAGGTTTTCTGTGTGGTCGTGGCGATCCGCAACATCGTGACGCTCGTTCCGTTGATCCTCAATGCGCGGGGGAAGCCCGATGACACGCTCAAGCTCGAGATCTGCCAGACGGTCGTGCTTGGGGTCGCCTTCTGGATCGGGGTCCAGTGGGGGCTCGTCGGGCTCTCCCTCTCCTGGCTGGCGGCCTACCCCTTGATCTCGTGCATCTGGTTCCTCGTGGCGGCCCGTCTCCTCGAGGTTTCGCTCGGCGCGTATCTGCGCACGCTCTGGCCGGCCACGGCGGCGACGCTGCTCATGGCGCTCTCGGCCGCAGCGGTCGTTCATTGGGTGAGGCCGCTGTGGCTCGAGCTTGCGCTTGCCGTGCTTACCGGTGCCGTCGTCTACGTCGTGGCGATCCGGATCTGTTTTCCCGCGGTTTTCCAGGAAGTGTGGCGTCTGGGGGTGGAGACGTGGCGCAAACGGAAGGGGGGGTGAGGGGAGGCTCCCCCCCGGTCCCGGCAGCGAGGAAGGGAGCGAGCGCCGCGGGATCGGTGACGACCGACATCGGGGGGAGACTCGCGAGAAACGCCCGCCCATACCCCTTCGTGGAGAGCCGGCGGTCGAGCACGACGACGACTCCCCGGTCGCCCCTGGCCCGGATGAGCCGCCCCACCCCCTGTTTGAACGCGATGACCGCCCGGGGCAGCGAGAAGTTGGTAAACCACGCCGTATCCCGGGAGCAGATGAGATCGACGACCGGGTCGTCCGGACGGGGAAAGGGGAGCCGGTCGATGATGAGACAGGAGAGCGTCTCGCCCGGACAATCGACCCCCGACCAGAAACTCTCCGTGCCGAGGAGCACCGAGGAGACCTCGGCGCGAAAACGTTCGAGGAGTTGCGAGCGGGGCAGATCCCCCTGTTTGTACACGGGGAAGGGGAGATCGGCGAGGTGACGGGCCACCTCGTTCATGTTCCGGTACGAGGTGAAGAGGACGAGCGCACGTCCCTGCACCCGCTCCACGACCCCTCGGATGAGGGGAACCGCCGCAGCCACGAAATTGGGGTCGTTCGGCTCCGGGATCCCCTGCGGGATACAGAGGAGGGCCTGCTTCCCGAAGTCGAAGGGACTCTCCACGACCAGCGTCTCTGCCCCCTCCAGCCCCGTTTCCCGCTCGATGAACTCGAAGCTCCCCGCAGTGGCGAGGGTCGCCGAGGTGAGGACCACGCTCTCGAGGCGATCGAAGAGTTCCCGTCGCAGATGCTCGGCGGGCGCCACACTCCTTGCGCAGAGCGCCGGGTGCTCCCCCTGCATCTCGATGAAGTAGGCATACCCCTCGTCCGCCATCGTGGAGAGGAGATCGAGACGAAGTCGCAGGGAGCGGGCCTGCTGGAGGCTACGTTTGAGGAGGGTGAGGAAGAGGGGGTCGGGGGGCGTCTTCCCCTCTGCGACCGCGATCTCCTCCTTGAGCAACCCCTCGATGTCGCCCACGAGCCGGAAGAGCTGGATGCCGGAGCAGGGGGGCGGTTCGGTCAGGCGTCCCCGATGCCCTCCCTTCCGGTAGTGATCGCGCAACGCCGAAAAGTAGCGCTCCGCCGCCTTGCGCAACGTCTCCCGGAGCCTGTTCCGCTGGAGCGCCCGAAGCACGGGGTCGAGCCGGAGGAAGGCCCGCTCCGTGATCCGTGCGCCGAAGAAGGTCCGCGCCACATCGGTGAGCTTGTGCGCCTCGTCGCAGACGAGAATGTCGAAGGGGGGGAGGATGTTGCCGCCGGCGTTGACGTTGGCCAGGAGGAGATGGACGTTGCAGACCACGATATGGGCGCAACGGGCTGCTTCGAGAGCACGGACCGCGAAACACTCCCCGAAGAGGTGGCATGATCTGCCGGGACACTCCTCCCCCGTCACGGCATACCGGCGCCAGATCCCGGGATCGGGGTTGAAGGGGAGTTCGCTACGATCCCCTGTCACCGTCTCCTCGATCCATGCCTCGATCCGTTCGATCTGGGCATTCGCTTCCACCCCCTCCTCCCCCTCCCCCAGATCGAGGAGTCCCTCCCGCCCATTCTCGTAGAAGCGTTGCAGGCAGGCGTAGTTCGATCGCCCCTTGACGAGGGCGAAGCGGAAGGGGAGGTCGATCGCTCGGGCCAGCAACGGCAGATCCCTTTCGACGAGTTGTTCCTGCAGCGCGATGTTCGCCGTGGCCACCACGACCCGTTTCTCCCGTTCCACGGCGTGGAAGATCGCGGGTACGAGGTAGGCGAACGATTTCCCCGATCCGCACGGCCCCTCCACGATCAGATTCGAGCCCGCGGCGAAGGCCGCATCGACGGCCTGGGCGATCTCGAGCTGCTGAGGCCGCCACTCGAAACCTGGAAGGGTGCGGGAGAGCATGCCCTCCGGTCCAAAAACTCTGGAGAGATCGATCATTTCCGCTCCATGATGTCGATTTTCCCTATTCTATCCCGAACATCGGAAAGATTCAACGCTTCGATCCCTCCTTCAGGAACCCCCGTACCGTCCATTCCTAGGTACATCGTCGGCGCCACGGCGGCTTCGCAGGCCGGTGGATCGACGAATCGTTTCTCATCCTCGACAATTTCGTCTCCCAGCCTCTTGGCGGCTCGCTCCACATGCTTGGTTGCCACCTGCACCCCGGCCAACTCCCAGAGCAACTCGTGGCTTTCTTCGAAACTGACCATGTCGCGCGGGCAGAAACCTCGTTTGCACTCTTGGCAGTAGTAGTAGGCGCATGAAAGCCTCAGTGACCCCAGAATGCTCTCAAAGGTCTTGGAGCGCCGGCCCATGAATCCGTCGAATGCAAAGAGCGCTCCCCCGTAACGAGTCCTTCTCTTGGCCTCGATGCGTGCATCTTCCCCTGAAACGATAGGGAGTTACGCATCTCGTAAACTTTCCCTTGCAACGAGACGCCCCCAAAGTTCCACTTTGGTGACGTGCACCCTGCGTCTGCAGGGATGTTGACCGCCTCCCCCCCTTTCTGGTAGCATGGGGCCACTTCGAGCAGGGTCGAATCCATTCCGTTGCCCCACAGGCTTTCGGGAGAGACCTTTCCCGCCGCACGACATGGCCGGAGGAACAGGGCGGCAAGCTCGAAGCGCTTCGGAAAAAACAAACGTCCGTCGGAATCGAAGGGAAACCGGTGAGAATCCGGTACGGCCCCGCCACTGTAAGTGGGGAGTCGCCCGACGGTCACTGGGACGACAGTCCTGGGAAGGCCCGGGCAGAGGGGACGCGAAGCACGATCCCCAAGGCGATGATCCACGAGTCAGGAGACCGGATTCCGACGATGGAAACCTGCGATCTTCGAGGGAAGAGAACAGCGTTCGCATCGGTCCTTGCGACCCGTGCCCCCCTTCTCGAGCCCCCCTCATGATCCGATCGTGAGGGGGGCTTTCCGGTTCTCCTCCCCCATAACGGTGGATCCCACGGTTGCACGATTCTGCCGGCTCCTTCCGGCGAGCGGCCTCCTTTCCTCCGGCCCCGGCCGCCTCACCGCGGCTTGCCAGGAGGCCCGAGCGCTTCGCCGGTGGATTTCCGGGAGAGATCGAGCTGGCCGAAAGATCCCAAGGGAGAAACGATGAGACGTACCCTTTCCTTCCTCTGCGCCTTTGCGCTCCTTGCCACCGCACTCGCGGCACCGAGTTGTCTCCCCGAACCGGGGATCGAACGCTTCGTCATCAACCAGGAGAACGCCTTCGGCGGAGAGCATGGAACCCTCTCCGTCATCGACCCCGAGGGCAACGTCGAAAACGAGGCGGGCGGGCTCCTGCTCGGCCTCATCCCCAACCGCATCGCGATCGACCGAACGATCGCCTACGTCACGAACTCCGGCGACGATACGATCCAGCTCATCGACCTCGATACCCTCGAGTCGGTGGCGACGTTCGAACTGGCCGCCGCCGATGGGGGGTCGTGCAGCCCCTGGGAGAGCGTGATCGGGGAGGAGAAGGGATATACCACCTGCTTCCTTTCGAGCGAGGTGATCGTCTGGAACAAAACGGATGGAACGATTCTTGGTCATATTCCCCTTCCCGATGCCGATGACACGCATCCCGCCTCACCGGAGGGGCTCGAGCTTGCCGGAGACACCCTCTACGTGGCGAACACCGGATTCAGCTTCGCCGATTTTTCGTACGGTCCCGGAACGATCTCGGTGATCGACACCACGACGGACCACGTGACGGCCACGATCGCCACGGGCCAGGTCAACCCCCAGGCGCTCACCGTCGGTCCCGACGGGATGCTCTACGTCGTGACCACGGGAGACTTCGATACGCGCATGGGTGAACTCGAACGGATCGACCCCCAAGGGGGGACGATCGACAAGCGTTTTGCGGTCGGGGGGGCGCCGGGGAGCCTGACGATCGATGCGACGTGCAACAAGGCATATCTCGGCGGAGGCTTCGGCGGACACCTCTTCGTCGTCGATCTGACAACCGACGAGGTGCGTTTCGACGCACAGACCCCTCTGTCACTCACCGATACCCCCGGTGATTTCATCCCCGCCCTCCACGCCTGGGAAGGGCGCATCCATGCCGTCGCCTGGGCCAGCAACGCCCTGATCGAACTCGATTGCGCCTCCGATACGGTCACGGAACGCTTCACGGTGGGCGATCACCCCGCCGACGTGGCGATCCGCCGGAGCGGGAGCCGATGAGACTCGTATTTTCGAGCATCTGCCTCCTCCTCTTCCTGAGCGGCTGCGGCGGGGCGGGATTCCTCCCCTCCGCCGGGACGCCCCCCCTCGGACCGGAGGAAGGTTCTGGAACCCTCACCGAGGAGGAGAGTGCCCACACTGGCGGTTCCCCGGAAACCAGTACGCCGGCGGAGGAAGGCACGGCCGCTGAGACGGAGAGGGGGGGAGAGACGATTCCGGAGAGCGGGGAGACGACCCTCTCCCCCTTCGCCGATCGGGTCGTAGACTACGAGATCGGCCCAAAGGGGGGCTTCAACGAGGCCTCCCTCCCCGGAATCGTGCTGGGTCCCCCGCAGGGGGCCGGGGATCTCCAGGGCTCGACCGATGTCTTCTCCCTCGGGGAGGGCGGCTCGATCACCCTCACCCTTTCCGGAAGACGGATCGTGGACGGCCCCGGTCCCGACTTCGTGATCTTCGAGAACCCCTTCAACGCCGGAGGAGACCCGGAGAACCGCTTCGTGGAGGCAGGGATCGTCTCGGTGAGCGCCGACGGCGAGACCTTCTTCCCCTTCCCCTACCGGATCGATGGGGATCTCCCCCTCGGCGACCCCGACCGCTACGAGAACGTGGCAGGCGTGGAGCCCGTCTGGCCCGGTTCCGACCCCACCGCGATCGGGGGGGATCTCTTCGATCTGGCCGACATCGGGCTCCCTTCGATCCGCTTCATCCGGATCACCGATGCCGGGGCCACGATCGACGATCCGGGAAACCACCTGGCGACCGCACCCACGGCAGGTTTCGACCTCGATGCCGTTGCCGCGCTTCACCTCGAACCCGATGGGTAGGAAATGCCTCGCCGGCTGGTGGCAGTTGGCGCAGGGAACCCCACCGCTCGCGCCCTCCGGCGTCCTCCGGGCGACCGGAAACTTGCGTTCGGGACGCGGCAGCTTCCTGCGCCGCTGGGGGCTCCTTCTCTCCCTCCTCCCGATCCTCTTCTTCCCCCGCAGGGCCCTTCACGCCACGCCCTCCACTCCTCCCCATCCGGAACGATCCTCCCCCCCCACGCTCGATCCCCTCCCACCGGAAGGGGAGGAACACGATGAAGGCGACCCCGTCGTCACGGGAGAGACGATCGTGATCCGGGCCGAATCGATCCAGGAGAACGACCCCTCCGCCTTCACGAGCGTGATCGAGATCGCAGACGAGGAGGAACGATTCACGGAGATCCCCCGCCTCCTTGCCCGGGAGGCCGGCGTGGAGGTCCGTTCCCGGGGGGGGGTGGGGCAGACCACGCTCCTTTCGATCCGGGGCGCCTCCCCGGAAGAGGTCGTGGTCCTCCTCGACGGCGAACCGATCAACACGACGCAAGAGGGACGCTTCGACCCCTCGACCCTCCCCACGGCGGGGATCGAACGGATCGAGATCATTCGGGGAGGGAGCGGCACCCGCTATGGCTCCGGCGCGATCGGCGGCGTCGTCAACATCGTGACCCGGAAGGCCGAAGGGATGGACCTTTCCGGTGCGGCCACCCTCGGTTCCTTTGGGACCTTCCAGGCTTCCGCCTCTCTCGCCGGGGGAAACGACACGATCCGCGGACGCGTCTCGGCCACACACCTTCAGAGCGCGGGAGACTTCCCCTTCGAGACGGCCACGTACGTCACTGCCGATGGAACGGTTCTCACCCCACCGCAAGAGATGAGACGGCTCGACAACGACGTGCGTCAGGAGAACCTCCGTCTTTGGGGCGAATGGCGGAGAGGAGCGTTGGGGACCCTCTCGACCCGCCACGACCTCTTCTGGACCGAACGGGGACAACCCGGCCCCGAGGCGGCCAACGATCCGGACGATCCCCCCACGGCGCGCCAGCGGATCGTTCGCTGGCTCCCTCGCCTCTCGTGGCGTGCGCCCGAGGGTGGATGGCGCCTCTCCCTGGCCGGACAACTCCGGGGGGAAGCGTTCACCGATCCCTCCCCCCCCCTCGGCGATCCCGACTACGCCGAGGGGATCTCGGTGACGAGCCGGAACCGGGAAGGGAGCGTGCGGGGAGAATGGCGGGAGACCTTCACCTCCCTCGGCACCCATACGCCCCGTCTGGCTGCGACCTTCCGTTACGCCCGTCTCGACGTCACGGAAGAGGGAATCCCCCGCCGCCACGAACGCCGGTCGCTTCACCTGGCGGCCGAGGATGCGTGGTTCCTCCCCAAGGGAATCTCCATCCACCCGGCGGGGAGCCTCGAGGCCACGAGCCGCTTCGGGATGACCCCCGCCGTCACCTTCGGTGTCGTGGGAGATCCCTTCCCCGCGCTCTCCCTCGAAGCACGGGGCGGGAACGCCTATCGCGTTCCTACGTTCGACGAACTCTACTTTCCCGACGAGGGATACGTCGTGGGGAATCCCGATCTGCGTCCGGAACGGGCCTGGTTCGTGGAAGGGGGGGGACGCTTCGCCTGGCACTCGATCCGGCTGGAAGGGGCGTTCTTTCATCGGGAGATCGCGGAGTCGATCGTCTTCCTGCCGATCAGCGCCTTCACCTTCCGGCCGGAGAACACCGGTCCCGCGGATCTCGATGGTGTGGAGGGTACGATCACCCTCTCCCTCCCGCCGCTTTCCCTTGCCTCGAGCTACACCTGGCTACGGGCGATCAGCCGGGAGACGGGGGAACAACTCCCCGGGCGGGCCCGCCACACCCTTCACGCGACCCTCTCCCTGGAGAACCGCTTCGGGCGGATTTTCGGGGAAATGGAGGGGAGCGGTGCCGTTCCCCTCTCTCCAACCGGCACGATCACCCTCTCGCGGTATGTCGCCTTCGATGCGGGCGTCACGCTCGAACTCACCGAGTTCCTCTCCCTGCGGGCGCCCAAGGTTTCCTTCTCCCTGGAGGGGCGCAACCTCGGAAACGCATCGCTGCGCGACCTTCGGGACGCGCCACTTCCGGGACGAAGCTTCTTCCTCACCCTGGCCATTTCCCTCTGAGACGGAGGCAACGAATTGATCCATCGAGCGCGGGATGGGAACCTCTCACGAACGAGTCGCCGAGGATGGGGATTCGTGGCACTCCTCCTCCTCGGGTGGGGACTCCCGATCGGATGCGGTGGCGGCGTCGTGATCGTGATCGAGGGGGAATTGACTCCGGAGAGCAGTGAAACCACGACGATGCCCGCCCCCTTCTCGGAGGGGGTGACGATCCGGCCCGTGGTCGGGAGCGGGGTTCCGATCGGAAGCGCGTTCCCCCCCGATATCGTCATCCCCTCGAACGATCGAGCCTGGATCGTGACGAGCAGCCCTCCGGCCGGTCTCTTGCGCTTCGACCTGGACGAGGAGGGCACCTTTCCGAGCCGTTTCTTCCCCTTCCCCCCGGAAGGATCGGGAATCGCAGACGGCATCGCCCCTGCCGGAGAGGATCTCTTGCTCGTGACGATGAGCGGCCACGATGCGCTCCTCCTCTTCGATGCCAGCCGGGGTGTCTTCACGGCCACGCTCGACCTCGAAGCACCGATCGAGATTTCCCCTCCCGCTCCCGATTCGGAGGGGCGGCTCGTCTCCGAACTCGAACCGAGCTTCACCGCGGGTGCCGCCTTCGTCGATGGCTTCCTCTACGTCGTCACCTCGAACCTCGTGCGAACGGGCACCGACCCCGCGGCCAATCCAGGGACGGTCCTGATCTTCGAGACGAAGCGGGAAGGGAATGGGTGGCGCTTCGTTCCGGCTTCTCCCCCCGCGGTCGTGACGAGCGGCTTCAACCCGACGGAGATCACCCCCCTCTCTGCGGAGTTCCTCCTCGTCACGAACACGGGGCTCCTGGCGATCGAGGGGGGGGAGAGCGTGGCCCTCTCCCCGGGGAGCGTCGATCTCCTCTCCACCCGTCAACGTCGGATCGTCGCGAATTTTCCGCTCGGGATGGGGGCACCCGGTTTCCAGCCGATCGCAATCACCCCCGATCGTCGCTTCGGCTTCCTGGCCAGCGCGGCCTACCGGGAGGTCTATCAAATCGATCTTTCCGTCATCCCCGACGACTTCGAAGGCGAGGGAGGGGTTCGGTCCCTGGCAGAGGGGGTGGTGGCCGATCACACCCATCCGATCCGGATCGGAGGAGGGGGAAAGGGTTTCCTCCCCCAGATCGCGATCGAGCCTGGAGGAAGGATCGCGTTCGTGACCGACTTCGAGGGGGGAACGCTCCACCCGCTCGATCTTGGGAGTATCCCCGCCCGCCCCTTCCCCCAGGCGATCCGGATCACCGATCCCGTCCCTGCTGCCGGGGAGATCGGCCCCGGCCCCCTGGCCTTCCGTCCCGGTATCCCCCCGCGCGATTTCACGGGCCCCGACCTCTTCGTCCTGACGGGCTTTCCCACCGGCTTTCTCGTCCCCGTGGCGACGAACATCGAAGGACCATGACCTCCTCCTCGCAGCGACCCCCAGAAATCCCCTCCGACGAGGAAGGAAACGAAAAGATCAGCCGGCCAGGAAACGATTCGCAATGCCTCTTGACAAACCTATGGAATGATGCTACCTTCGTCATAGAAGTCTGTCACACCCTTTCCACCTTGATCGGGGGCGAAAAGGGTTCGACGGGGATCTATGAAGTAAGCGTTGCATGCCGAGTGTTCCGTCCCTCGTAAAACGGATGGAGCTAAAAGTCAAGTGCAGATTCTTACGAATATGCCATGGCTGCCTAAGAAATAACGGTAGCCCGTTCATCCGGCCTTGCCTGCGGGGTCTGATGGGCGTAAGTCAGCAGGATAAGCCACGGCGGCGTGCCCGGGTCGTCGCGGTCGAAAACCTCACGGGCTGGCTTCCGGCTACCCAGCCGTTGGGGGTACCGGGAGCGAGAAGTGGCCAGCGGCTAAGCATGTAGACACGCTTAGGTTCGGATTCTCGGACGCGGGTTCGATTCCCGCCGCCTCCATTCCCCCCCTCCCCCGAAGATTCGCAAGCACCCCTTCTCCCACCGAGATCCTCGATGACGCCGAACGGTGTTACCCACTTCCTCCAGCGTTTCGAGGAAGCGTGATCCGCGTCTTGCATCCAAGAGAAGTTTCAGGAGCGGCTGGTATCTCTGCCACCTTCCAGGAGGGGTGGAGGGAGAAGTTTTCTTCTCTCGGCTGGCCGGGGGGAAGAGGCCTCCGAAGCTTGAAGCTCGGGCCGGCGCAAAGAAATCGGCGTGGGGGCTCTCGAGGTGGGGTCGGTTTCGACATCGTGTGCGGGGAGCGAAGCCGCGTGCGCTACTGCGTCGAACAGCCCGCTCCCCGGCAGAAGGCAAAGGCACAGGTCTCCTGCGGCAGCGTGCAGGTACCGGTGAAGGTCGAGGAGACGATCACCCCGGTACACGTCCCCGAATCGATCGTGAAATTGACGAGGCCGTCCTGATTGATCACGCCGGTGAACGTCTCCCCGTTGGCCGCCGCGAATCCGCCCTGCATCTGGAGGATGTGACAGTTCTGGGAGATGTCGAGATCGGGGTGTTGGGGGTCGGGAGTACAGCGGAACTGCGGAAGCGTCTCATAGATGTCCGCCACATCCGGAACGAGGAGGCAGGGACAGAACGATTGCCCCGACAGGAAGAGCACGAGCCCAAGAGCGATTCCCCCCACCTTCATCGTCACGTTCACACGTTCCTTCACGGTGCACCTCCCACACGAGCCGGACGGTTTTTGCAACTCACTTCACGAGCATCTGCGTGGCGATCTCTCGGGCCTTCGCCTCTCCATAGAGGAGTTCGGTGAGTTTCAGGGCGAATTCGAGCGCGGTACCCGGTCCCTTGCTCGTCACACAGTTCCCATCGACGACGACGCGGGCATCGACCGCCTCCTGGTTGGGGAGCTGGTCGGAGAAGCCGGGGTATGCCGTGGCGCGACGGTTGCCGATGAGCCCGTGATGATGGAGAACGACCGCCGGCGAAGCGCAGATCGCACCGAAAAGGCGGCCCGAGTCGGCCTGGCGTTTCAGGATGTCGGCCAGGGGAGCGGAATCGCGCAGGTTCTCCGCTCCGGGCATCCCCCCGGGGAGGACGACGAGATCGTAGGTCTCCTCGACACATCGAGTGATCGGCTGGTCCGCGACGAACTTGAAGCCGTGCGCCGCCGTGATCTCGAGGCGCTCGTGCACCGATGCCACGACGAGATCGGTGCCAGCCCTTCGCAACACATCGATGATGGAGGTCGTCTCGACCTCTTCGACACCATCCGCGATCGCAACGAGAACACGTTTGCTCATCTCACACCTCCTTGGCAAGAGAACCGATTCCCCATCGGGGGGCACGGGTCTCGTTCATCCGGTGTCCCCTCGATCCTGCCGGCCCCTGCCGGGGAGAGGGGGGAATCGCCCAGCGATGATCCGGTCGATTCGAGGTACGCTTGGCCAGCGGAATTCTAGCAGAGGAAACGCCACGATTCAATGGGGGCGATCCCTTTCCTTCCGCCTCACAAAACCCCTTTGAGGGCAGCCTCGATCGTGCTGCGCAGCGCCGCTTTCGGCTGGACGCCGTAGATGCGACGAATCTCCCGCCCCTTGTGAAAGAGGATCAGCGTCGGAAGGACGTTGACCTGGTATTTGGCCGCCAGGGCAGGGTTCTCGTCGGAGTTCACACGCACGACGAGGATCTTCCCGCCAAACTCCCTGGCGAGCGCCTTGATCTGGGGATGGAGGAGATGGCAGGGGCCACACCACTCCGCCCAGAAATCGACGAGTACCGGATAGGGGGCTTCGAGCACGGTCTTCCGGAAGTCGGCGTCCGCGACATCGAGTAGACGGGTGGGCGCCAGGGGGAGCGGCCTCGGTGCCGGTTCAGGAGGATTACGCAGCACGATCCGTCCTTCCACGATCTGGTAGTCCGCTTCGGTGAGAGGGACGATCCGGTGGACTTCGATGCCGTAACGGGAACCCCGTTCGATCTTGAAGGGGAGGGGAGGGCCTTCCCGTCCTTCCCCATCCACGGCCACGACCGCATAGATCGCTTCCCCGAACGAAGGGGGCAAGGGGAGGTCGCACAACGTGGCCTGGCTCTCGAAGATCCGCTCTCCGTTCCGATAGACCCGGTAGCGTACCGCCCCAGGGGTGGCCTTCCATGCGAGATGAATGCCCGTCTCGTCGATCCTGGGATGATTGCCCTGCCACTGGGGACGATCGGGTGCCCCCTCTACCACGCCCCCGCCAAGGAGCACGAGCGTGAGGGCACAAAGGAGGCTCGCCATGGACTTCGGTACGGAACGCGTCGAAAACATCGTCTCCTCGATGGGGTTGTCCACTCTGTCCGCCGTCGTGGTGCACGTCCCTCTCCCGCTGCGTTTCAGATGGCAGCGGAACTTCTCCCCCAGGGCAGCCGTTCGTTCGGACCACCAGAGGAGTGAAACGAACCACGCAAAGGAAAATATCATATTCCGGGAAACGCGGCAAGAGGATGAACCCAGGGAAATCGCATCGAAATCGACTCGACTTGGGCGCTCCGGCATCATCCAAGCGAGGTATCCCAGATTCTCCGGTGCCATGCGGGTTCGGCGAATCATGGGGATTCGAGATGCGCTTGCCGTGCTTGACGCACCTTCCCCACTGGCATAGACTCGATATATCCCCTCGGCGGAGAAAGGAAGTCATGACGAAGCACATCACGCTCTTTTCGGCGCTCCTTCTATCGGCCTTGGTACCGATGGCCCTCACCCCCTGTGCGCCCACCCTCTATGAGGTTCCGGCCCAGAATCCCTTCCTCCATCCCCACTTGACGCCGGGGCACAGCATGATTCACGGGAACTCGTCGAACTCCGATTTCACGATGAATCTCGTCTCCGAGAGCTTCGAACGGCGGTGGAAGGCGCTCGGGTGCATGACGGTGCCGACCTCGGCATCGGTGGCCCCTGACGGGACGCTCTGGACGACGACGGGGCAGGCGGACGCCTATCCGAACCCCGAGGACGGGTGTGTCCGGCGCTTGCAGGGGGAGGACCGGCAGCGCTATCTCTCGCTCCCGGCGGGGCATCACCTCTGGCGACTCGATCCGACGAATGGGGAACGCCTCTTCTCCACCGGCATCGTCGATGGGGGGGCTGCGGCCTCCTCGCCGGTGATCGATCGGGAGGGAAACGTCTATATCGGCGATCTCGATGCCCTCTTCAAGTTCGATCCTTCGGGAAACCTCCTCTGGGAGACACGGATCGACTACCCGGTGATCACGAACAATCTCCTCCTTTCGGGGGAGGTGATCGGGATCGACATCTGGGGCACCGCCTTCGTCCTCGATCCCGAGACGGGGGCCTACCTCGATGCGCTTCGCCTCTCCGGGACGGCGGATCTCGAACCCCACCTCTTCTGCGACCCCGAGACGCGGGAGAACGAAACCTACGAGCCGTGGGTGGTGGACGAAGCCCTCTTCTGTTACTTCGAGGGGGTGCTCGTCGGGACGGAGGGTTCACCGCCGGTCTCGAACACCCCGGCGGTCTCTCCGAGGAGCGGAGCGATCTACACGACCTCGAAGTGCGACGATGGGGAAGGGGGGAAGACGGCCTGTCTCGTTCGGCTCGACTACGACGCGGAGACACGAACCCTCCGGGAGGGATGGAGCTACATCTTCTCCGAACACGTCCCGGAGGATTCCGGGGAGATCAGCGCCACCTCCCCGGTCGTCCTGCCGGACGATGGGGTCGTCGTGGCGGATGGCTCGAACTACCTCCACGCCGTCGATCCCGATGGGACGAAGCGCTGGGCCGTGAAGGTGGCGGGGGAGAAACTCCTCGGATCCCCCGCCGTCGATGCCTACGGCAACATCTATACGGGGGGAAACCCCCTTGCGAGCTACGATTCCGAAGGCCACCTGCGCTTCACCGGGCGAGTGGCCGGCCGCGGTGTCGTCACGGTGACGGGAGATGGGCGGCTCCTCATGACGACCGGCCCCGATCCCAGCGAATCTCCGTCAGCCCTCCTCGCCTACCGCCTGGTGAGCATGGACCAGGCGGGAAGAATCCTCTTCGAGACCGAGGCACCCGCCTCCTTCTCCGTGATCTCCGTGGGCGCGGAGGGAAGGATCTTCGTGGCCTCCCTCTTCCTCGGCGGAATCACGATGTTCCAGTAACCGGGATTACGATCTCTCCATAGGAGGCTTTGCGAGAAGTGCCGGCGCTCCGGAAGTGACGATGGAACCCCCACCCCCATGCGGGCAAGATGATGATCGAGGGAGCAAGATCGCACGTAGAGGAGGTCGAGGATGACGACGATTTCGAGAAGACATGAGGTTGGACGCTGGATGCTCCCTTTCCTGATCTTCGCCGCTGCAGCGCCGGTCTGTACGCCGGGGGCGCAGGAACGGGAGATCTCGGGGGGGGAGACCCACTTGCGGATACGCCTCGAAGAAGCGGGGGGAGGGATGTGCCGCTTCGTCCTCGCCGGAATGTCACTCGATGGCGAGGGGGAAGCCCGCGTCGATCTGTCGATGAGTCCGATCTGGCAGGTCGATCTTCGCAGGCGATCGCAACTCCTCACCTCCGGTGCGCTCGACGCATCGCTCCTGCCCGCAGCGGCGGATGTCGTGGAGAAGGGGGGGCTGCTTCACCCCTGTGATCGGATGGCCTTCGAGCATTGTGACGGCGCCCACTGTGAGCTGGTGTGGGAGGGAGTGCCCCTTGCAGGCGAGCCGGGAGAGACCCTCTCGGCACGTGCCGTCGTGGATGCGCGGGAAGACGGGATGCTGCTGTGGGATCTCTCCCTTTCCCTCACGCCGGGGGATCTCTTCCTTCATGCAGTCCGATTTCCCATCTTCGTGATCGAGGGGGGGCTTGGAAGGAGCGCTTCCGACGATCAACTCCTCCTCCCCTATGGCGGCGGCTACCTCTACCCCGACGTCCTCGGAGATCCCCTCGGCGTCCACCACCCCAAAGCCACCACTGGATACTGGGACGACCCCAACGATCTGGAGCAGCGAGGGGATGGCTACGTCTGGATCTATGGAACGAAGTACATGCCGATGCAGTTCCTCGCATACCTCGATGGGCCGCAGCGGGATTCGTGGGGACTCCTCCTTGCCACGGACGACGGGCGGGGGTTCCGCAAAAAGCTCTACGGCAACAAGATGGGGAAGAGCGGGGCGGCGGCAAACCGGATCGCCCTCTATCCAACGCACTTCTCCAGCATTCGTCATACCGGCCAGACGCTCGAGGAAGACGATCTCTTCTCCTTCGATCTTTCGACCGACTTCGGGTACCGGGTCCTGGTTCGCCCCTTTTCGGGGGACTGGATCGATGCGGCGGAGATCTACCGGGGGATCGTGACGGGAAACGGGGTGGTGACGACCGAGGGGTGGCTGCGGCGGGGGAAACTCGAGGAGCGTCCGGAACTCGCCCGGCTCATGGCTGCGCCGATCGGGAACGTGATGTACATCTTTCCCCCCGATCAGCCCCCCTCCTGGGAGCGAGACCTTCCCAACCTGGAGGAGACGGTCGCCTTTCTGCGCTCCGGGTATCCGACTTCGGCGACGCTGCCCGTCACCTTCATGACGAAATCGAATCTTGCGGCTTACAATCTCGGTTCTTCGGACAACTGCTACGTTCCATCGGCGGAGGCGCTCTACGAACTCTTGCGCGAGGCACGCCGAAGGACCGGGGCGAGTTTCATCTTCAACCACGACACGGGGAAGAGTTACTTCGGGCAAGACGCCCAGATCCCCGACGTATGTCTCGAAGCGGGGGATCCTGCGACGATCCTCGATCCGACTGAGATCGAGCGCAGTGGTCTCCTGAAACGGATCGATGGGGAACCCTATCTCCAGAACGCCAACGGTCCCTTCTATGCCGCTTTCGGGCCGTGGTGGCTCGACACCCGCTCTTTCGGCTTTGCGCGTCGCCGCTTCCTCGATGCGAAATCTTCCGAGGGTGCCTTTGGCGTGCAGGTTGCGATGCTCTCCGGCACGATGGCCGTGCCCTCGGAGGACTGGGCCCCGCTCGATCCCATGACCGACCTCGAACGCAACGACCACCCGCTGGGGGGGGGGAACCATCACTACGAGATCCTCCATGAGGCCTTCGCGTCGTTGGAGCGTTTCGCGAGGGGAGAAACGCCGGAGAATCCCGATCCCATTGCCGATTTCCGGGTGCTGAGCGAACGGAGTGCGGAGTTGTGGATCGACGAGCTGAGCGCGGCGCTGAGCGTCGTCGTGCGGCCACCCCGATATCTCTTCCTCGGGGTGGTGGGCCAGTCGGGAGAGATGAGCATGGGCGCCCACCCCGTCCAGTTGCCGGCGGCGGCGCGGAAGATTCCCCTCTACAGCTACGTCTATCGGGACTATGTCCGCAGAGGGAGCAATTTCCTCTTCGGGGACGCTGTGCGGGCGGTCTACGGATCCGGCGAGAATGGTGAGGATGGACATCTCCAGTATCAGTACGCCGTGGCCTATACGATGGTCGTTGCCGGAGAAGCCTTCACGATGGTCGTCATCCCCGGATCCCCGACGGACGACGTGCCGGGACGACTCACGGGGACGTGGCTGCGCACGAAGATCTATCTGCGCGATCTCTCCGATCTCCTCTATGCCTCCAGCCACTTCAGCCTCTATGCTCGCCTGGCCCGTCCACCCCGGATCGAGAGTTCGACCATTCCCCTCACCGTATGCGAAGGGTTCACGCTCTCCGACTGTTCGGAAGACCAGATGACCGTCCGGCAAGAGGCTGCGATCGTTGGCGCGGCCTATCGGCACGAGGATGGAAGCGTGGGATTCTACCTGACGAACTGGACGGACAGTGACGCCCAGTTCAGCGCGGAGATCGCGGCGGCCGACTACGGTCTTTCCGACGGCACGGCGCTTTGCCTCTTCGATCCCGAAGGGGACGACCGGAAGATCGCCACGATTGCAAACGGAGGCGCCCGGGTCGAGAAAGCGATGAACGCCCGAACGGCCCTCCTCGTCTATGCGATTCCGGGGGAATCGGCGTGTCCGGGGTTCCCATGATCCTTCTCTCTTCCACCCCCTTGCACCCGATCGAGTCTCTTTCCGTGATCCGTCCTGCGCACCCGACCTCGATCCCCGGGTAAGCCGAGACGTGGCGGCGTTTGATCGGCCAGGACTTGTCGAACGTGGATCGGCTTCGAGAGATCTTCGAGCGGATCGACAGGGAGGTGTTCATGAACCTTGCAGAGAAGTTCCGCGAAGAAGGGAAGCGGGAAGGCCTCCTGGAAGGGAAGCGGGAAGGGAAGCGGGAAGGCC
>CAZTSL010000089.1:14950-20701 GCA_964616915.1 uncultured bacterium | reverse complement strand
AGGGGGGCCAGGGAGAGCCGGGGGGGCGAGGGGGAGCCAGGTGGCGCTTTGAAGGGGACGCTTGCGACGAAGGGCTCTTTCGGCCAGCTACGCGCAAGGGGGAGAAGGAGCGGCGCGGTGGGGAGCGGGGAAACTCCCGGAACCGATGAGTGGCAAAGGAGGCGCATGATCCGAATCATCGCGGGAAGATCGAAGGGGCGCAGGCTCACGACCTTCAAGGGAGCGGACCTTCGCCCCACCTCCGAGCGGGTTCGGGAGGCGATCTTCGATATGCTCCCCCCCATGACCCCAGGGGATCGGGTGCTCGATCTCTTCGCCGGCACGGGGGGATTGGGGCTCGAAGCGCTCAGCCGGGGAGCCGGTTTCGCCCTCTTCGTCGATCGGGATCCGCGGGCGGTCGCCACGATCGAGAAGAATCTGCGTCTCCTCGGAACGGAGCGGGGGCGTGTTCTCCGCGCGGACGCCTTCCAGGGGCTCGAGCGTCTTTCCCGCTCGCGCTACCACGTCATCTTCGCGGACCCCCCCTACCGGTTCGGGGATCGTCTCTGCGGCTGGCTCGAACGGCTTTCTCACGCGGCGTTGCTCGAGCCGGGGGGATGGCTCGTGCTCGAACACCACAAGAAGTTCGAGATCGTCCCCCCCGACGCCTTGCGTCCCTACCGACTGCGCCGCTATGGGGACACGGCGGTATCGATCTTCACCGCTTCGCAGGAGGGATCATGATTCGACTCGCCAGCCGGATCGCTCCGATCGAGGACTCGCCCACGCTGGCGATCACGGCACGGGCCAAGGCGATGCGACAGGCGGGCATCGATGTGGTGAGTTTCGGCGCGGGGGAACCCGATTTTCCGACCCCGGCGCATATCCGGCGGGCCGCATCCGAGGCGATGGAAGCGGGGTTCACCCGCTACACCCCCGCGGCCGGGATTCCGGAGCTGCGGGAGGCCGTGGCCCGCAGGCTCGAGGCGCGTCATGCGATTCCCTACCGGACTGAGGAGGTCATCATCACCTGTGGGGGGAAGCATGCCCTCTACAACCTCGCCCAGGTGCTCCTCGATCCCGGAGACGAAGTCGTGGTGATCACCCCCCACTGGGTCTCCTACCCACCGATCGTCCGGATGGCCGGGGGGATCCCCGTCTTCCTGCCGACCTCGGAGGCGGAGGGCTTTCAGATCGATCCCAGGGCGCTGCGCCGCTGCCTCACCCCCAAGACGCGAGCCGTCATCCTCAACGCGCCCGCCAATCCGACGGGTACGGTCTACGCAGCCGAAACCCTTGGGGCGATCGCTCAGGAACTGCACGATTACAAAGATGTCGTCGTCATCTCCGACGACATCTACGTGGAACTCTCCTACGTGGGGGAAGTTCCCTCGATCCTGCGGATCGCGCCCTCTCTGCGGGAACGCACCGTCGTCGTAGGGGGGGCCTCGAAAGCCTATGCGATGACCGGATGGCGGATCGGGTTTGCCGCCGGCCCGGTGGAGATCATCGCGGCGATGAAGCGGCTCCAGAGTCACAGCACCTCCAATCCCACGTCGTTTGCCCAGAAGGGAGCGCTGGCCGCCTTCACCGGTCCCCAGGACGTGGTCGTCGAGATGCGTGAGGCCTTCGAGGCGCGCAGGCGCGTGATGCTCGATCGGCTCGCGGCGATTCCCGGGATTTCCTGTGTCCCCCCCGATGGGGCCTTCTACGCCTTTCCCAACGTGTCGGCCATCTTCGGCGCCGAGACGGCACGGGGCACGATCGCCGGTTCCCTCGATCTGGCCGCCTATCTCCTCGAGGAAGCCCGTCTGGCCGTGATCCCCGGGATCGCCTTCGGGGCCGACCGGTATATCCGCCTCTCCTTTGCCACGTCACTTTCCGAGATCACCCGTGGCCTCGAACGCCTCGAGGCGGCGTTTCGGAAACTCCGCTAACCCCTTTCCCCTCGTTCGAGGAAGGAGGTCCTGGAATGGATGCACCGAAGAAGATCCTCGTCATCGACGACGAAGAGGACACGAGCCTCATCATGGCCGAGATCCTCAAGCAGGAAGGGTACGCGGTCAAGAAGGCGAACGACGGTCTGGAGGCCCTCGAGCGCATCGAAGCGGAACCGTTCGACCTCATCCTCTCCGACATCCGGATGCCCAACCTCGACGGGATGCAACTCCTCGCGGAACTCGCACGCAGGAAGGTCGCTGCCAAGGTGATCATGATGACCGCCTACGCCGAACTCGATACCTACATCACCGCAAACGACCTCGGCGCCTTCGAGTACATCCGAAAGCCGATCGATCTCTTCGACCTTCGTCTGATCGTCCGCAAGGCCCTACAGGAGGCCTGAAACAGGCAGGAGTCCTGGTGCGTCTCACGCTGGCCGGCGCCACGACATCACGGCCAGAGGGGCAGCAAGGAGCCCCAGGAAAATCGGCCATGATGCACGCCGCCGGTGCGTGGAGAGGAAGAAGCCGCAGCCAGGTCGATCGCTCGTGGATCGGCGCGCGTCGAGGGAAAGGATGAAAGCCCCGGCGCCATAACCGACCATCGGGACCTCTCCGGCATAGCGCCCCTCGGCGTCGAGCAGTTCGGAGAGGAGGTAGAAGTTGTCGGCTCCTTGGCGCACGATCCAGTCGAAGATCTCCCCCCCCCTGCGCGCATCTCCGAGACGCATCCAGGCGTTCGCCACCCGTAGATCGACCTTCACCCACTCCTGGCTGTCGTAGAAGGAGCCGTCGTCGTTCCGGATGTAGCCGGGGGACTCGGGCGCGGGAGCCGGGAGGTGAAGGTCGAAGGCGGCAAGGGTGGCGTCTGCGACGGCTCCGCGAGGGTCGAGCACGTCGAAGTTGAAGGCCTCGACCACTGCCGCGTCGTAGTAGTCGGTCGTCTCCTCCTTGCTCGATCGCAACTCCCCGGCCGGGGTGACGAGGAGCGTTTCGATCGCCGTCTCGATCCTCTCCGCGGCGGCCTCATAGGTGCTGCGGCGTTCACGGTCGCGCATGAACTCGGCCATCTTGGCGGCTTCCCGCAGTCCACGTGCCGCGGTGAGGGAGGAGAAGGTGAACTTTTTTCGTCCCCCATCGATCGCATACCAGTGGCGCTCCCAGATCGAGGAATCGGCCACGAGGAGACCGTCGGAATCGATGAGGGAGAGAAGGACGTCGGCGATCTCATGCGAGACGATCCCCCAGTTCGGTTCGACGATCTCCGCCATGCCGTAGCGCTCCGCGTAGCGGCCGAGAGCCCAGAGGAAGAGGCCGAAGTCGTCCCACTCGATGTTCGGGTCGTCCCCGCCGTCGCTCCATTCGTCGCCGTTTCCGTAGTAGCGGGCCACGGAGATCCGGTAGTCGCTCGTGCCGACGAAGGCGCTATAATCGCGTCCCGTGGCGCCGGCGTCGTTTTTGAGCATGAAGAGGAGCGCCGCGCGGGCCTCCGCCTCGTGTCCGCTCTCCACGAGGGCGGCGATCGCGTAGGCGGCGTCCCGTGCCCAGGAGATGTTCCAGCGCCCCGGGGGGAGGGATGCGAGGATCTGCCCCTCGGCGCGCCCCGGCTCCCGGACCTGCCCCATCCGGAGGACCGCGGTCGATTGCCGGAAGAGATCCTCCTCTGTGCGGGAGAGGCCCGCAGGGAGCGTCTCCCGGCGATGCCACGCCTCCCATTGCGCGAACTCCGCTTCGAGGAGGGCCTCGGGAGTTCGTCCCCCCACGAAATCGTCGATGAGCCGGCGGGCCGCCTCGGCATCCGACTCCCCGTGGGCGATCCCCACGCCATACCAGGTCGATTCCCCCGGTCCCAGCGAAAAGTCGAACTGGAAGGCCGCCACGAGATCGTCGTGGGTCCCGGAAAGGACATGATCGTCGAGCGTCTCGCCGGCCTCCACGAGTTTCCAGGGATTCCGCTCCGAGGGACCCGTATCGGCGGCGTAGTGCGTGGCGGGGCGAAGACTCCGGTAGACCATCGTGAAGGCGCCCCGCTCCGTGAACTCGTCGGGCGCATAGGAGATCGACTCCCCAGCCTCCGTGCCACCGGGACCGGTATGGAAGTTCATGAGCGCAAAGAGGGCGCCAGGGGTCGCATTCCCCACGTTACGGACATGCACGAGCATGAGGAGCAGGTCGCCGGGGGCCTCGAAGGGGGCAAAGAAGTAACTCGTGATCTCGTAGTCGAGTACCCGCTGGACGCTCCGGATGATCCCCGTTCCGGGACGGCCGTTGCGATCCGTGTACCCGAGGGTATCCTCGGCCACGGTGTCGAGCCAGCGGTTCTCCCCCCCCCGCCGCACGCCGAAGTAGGTGTCGAAGCAGAGATCGGGTGTCTCGGCCGTCCCTTCGTGATACTGGCGGTAGAGATGGGGGAGCATCGTGTCGATCTTGTGGGCTTGCGCGTCATAGACGACCGCGGTGTGGCCGTTCGTCGTGGGAAGCCGGAACCAGGAACGCTCCCCCCATGCCGAAGGGGGCAGGAGGAAGAAGAGGAGGAGGAACACCGGAAAGGAGAGGAGGCTTCGCATCGGGATCCCCTCATGGTTCGGGCGGATCGAGGTCGAAATCGGGGGCGGGCGCCTCGCTGCCGACGATATAGATCGGGTTCGAGATCGAACGGGGAACCCCCGCGCTCGACCAGAGTTCCACGCGGAAGAAGGAACGGTCCCGGGGCGTGTAGTCCCGGGAAAAGCGGAGGGTCGTCTTTCCGGTGACGCGGCGCACGAAGCTGCGTCCCCCCGGCTCATAGACCTTGAGGAGGTTCGAGGCCCGGGCACGTTCGATCCGGACGGTGAAGGTGATGCTTCGGGGCGCATCGATCTCGATGAGATCCCCCACCCGCAGATCGACGGTGCCATCGCCGTCGAGATCGACCTCCGGGATCGCGCGGGGGGCCTCCGGTTTCATCAGGATGACGACATGCCCCTCCCGCACCGCATCGATGATCGCCGCGGGTGAGTCGTCCTGCGCCCAGACGAGGTTGATGATCCCGAAGGGGTCGATCGGATCGAAGTGGTAGTCACTCCCCCCCACCCCCGGCACACGGTGGCCCTTCTCGAGGAGTTGCTGCCAGAAGGCCATCGCCTTGGCGTTGAAGGTCGCCTCGGAGGAACGCCGGCGAGGGATACCGGGATAGACCACGGTGTTCCAGATCTCGATGGCGTCCTCCCCCTGGAGGAATCCCCCCGTCCAGGGGGTGCCGTCACTGAAGGGGTGGTTGATGATGACGATCCCCCCCCGATCGTGCGTCTCTTCGATCATCCGGGGGAACTTCTCGGGACCGCCGTCGCTCGAGGGGGGATCTTCGCCGGAGAGGCCCAGGAGCCCCGCATGCCCACTGAACTCGCCCGAGACGCCCCACTCCACCCCGACGATCGGCTGGGCGACCCCCACGGGCGCGAAGCCGGGGTCGCGGGTCTGCGCCAGGGTGCGGTGATCCGTGATCGCGATTCCGCCCGACATCCCCAGAGAGCGGAAACGCTCGTCCGCCATCTCGATCAACTCGCCGGGGGTGCGTTTCCAACGGGTCAGTTCCTCGTTGTCCTCGCTGTAACTCGAGTGGATGTGGTTCGCAAAGAGATACCACCCCTCTCCTCGCGCCGTTACGGGAAAGAGCGCAAGGAGGAGAAGGGAGAGCAGGAAGGGGAATCGTCGCATGGCCATCCTCCCGAATTCGTTACGATCGTTACAGCCCACTATATTCCAACGACGTGGAAAGTGCAATCTGCTTTTCCTTCGCCCTGCTCCCTTCTCCCTGACTCCCTGCTCCCTCACTTCCTGCTCCCTGCTCCCT
>CAZTSL010000089.1:5589-14850 GCA_964616915.1 uncultured bacterium | reverse complement strand
GGTCGCGCAGTGTGCGGGAATGATGGAAGCGATGTCCCAACGATGAGAGGGCAGCGGGCATCACGAGCCGGCATCGTCCGGTGGGAATGCTTTGTCCCGGAGAGCCGCAGCGACCTTGACCGCGAGATCCTGAAGCCGAAGGGGTTTCTCGACGAGATGGACACCCGGATCGAGCACACCATGGCGGGAGATGATATCCGCGGTGTAGCCCGACATGAAGAGTACCCCGATCCCGGGATGGATCTCTGCGATCCGGCGGGCGAGTTCCTTGCCGTCGAGATCGGGCATCACGACGTCGGTGAGGAGGAGGTCGATCTTTCCGGCATATCTCCGGGCAAGGTGGAGCGCTTCCTCCGCGCACACGGCGCCGAAGACATTGTAGCCGAGATGGATGAGGAGTTCCTTCGCCGTATCGAGAATCGTGGGTTCGTCCTCGACCACGAGGATCGTCTCTCCCCGTCCCCGCGGGTAGGGCGTGGCTTCTTCCTCGGTGCGTTCCTTCCCCCCTTCCCGGTGGCGGGGGAGATAGATCCGGAAGGTCGTACCCTTCCCCGGTTCGCTGTAGACGTTGATGAACCCCTCGTTCTGCTTGACGATACCGTGGATCGTGGCCAGGCCGAGTCCCGTGCCCTTGCCCATCTCCTTCGTCGTGAAGAAGGGCTCGAAGATCTTTTCGAGGGTCTTCCGGTCCATCCCGGCGCCGTCGTCACTGACGGAGAGCAACACGTAGTCGCCGGGAGTCGCCTCGATGTGACTGGAACGATAGGTTTCATCGATCGTGACGTTCCGGGTGGCGATCTCGATCTGCCCCGCTCCCTCGATCGCGTCGCGGGCATTGACCGCGAGATTGGCCAGGATCTGGTCGAGCTGGGCGGGATCGAGATGAACCGGCCAGAGGTTTCCACCCGGTTTCCAGACGATCCGGATGTTCTCTCCGATCAGTCGCTGAAGCATCTCGAGCATCCCGCTCACGGTATCGTTCACGTCGATCACCCTGGGAACGATCGTCTGTTTGCGGGCGAATGCGAGCAACTGGCGCGTGAGATCCGCGGAACGACGCGCGGCCTTCGCGATCTCCTCGAAGCGAGCACGCAGGGGATCAGTGGAGGTGAGCTTCATCATCGCCAGTTCGGAATGGCCGAGGATCACGCTGAGCATGTTGTTGAAGTCGTGGGCGATCCCTCCGGCCAGGCGTCCGATCGCCTCGATCTTCTGCGCCTGGATCAACTGGGCTTCGAGGAGGGCTTGCTGCGCCCCCTGGACCTTCTCTTCCGTGATGTCGGCAACGATTCCTCCCATTTCGATGACGTTGCCCGCTTCGTCGTAGATGAGGGATTTTCGGTCGCGGATCCATCGGATCTCGCCGTCGGGTCTCACGATGCGGTACTCGGCGCTGGCCCGTCCGGTCTCTCGGAGTCTCCGGTCGCTTTCCTCCGCGATCTCGCGGTCTTCGGGATGGACGGTTTCGAGCCAGAGGTGGGGATTGGCGTGGAGGGCCTCCTCGGGATGACCATAAATCGTGGTGAAGGCGTGGTTGACCTCCAAGATATGCGATCCATCGGGCGTCGCCCGCCAGATGACATCGTTCAGGCGGCCGACGAGGAGATCGAAGCGTTCTCTGCTCTCCTGGAGCTTTGCCTCGACCGCCTTGCGGGAGGTGATATCCATGATGAAGCCTTCGAGGGCTTCGATTCCGCCGTCCTTGGCGGGAATCCCCTCCCCCTGTTCCCAGAGCCATCGGATCTCCCCTCCCTTCGTGACGATCCGGTACTCGAGCTGGAATTTTCTTCCCTCGGCCAGGGCTTTCTGGACCTCCTCCCAGACCCGCTCTCGGTCCTCGGGGTGGATCAGATCCCCGTAGGTGATCTCTCCCTTCGTGAACGCCTCCGGGGGATGACCGGTGATCTTACGGCACCCTTCACTGATGAAGAGGAGCGTCCAATCGGGATCGTTCTTGCAGCGGTAGACGAAGCCGGGCAGATTCGAGATCAGCATCGAAAGTTTCCGGTTCTGTTCGGCGATCGTCTTCTCTTGTCGCCGTTCTTCGGTCTGGTCCCGGAAGACGAGGACGATGCCGAGGATCTCCCCGTCGGGGGCGAGGATCGGGGCTCCCGAGTCTGCGATTGAACGCTTCGTGCCGTCCCTGGCGATGAGAAGCGTGTGGTTGGCCAGCCCCACGACCTTCTTGTCGCGCAGGATCTTGACGAGGGGGGTCTCGACCGGTTGGCCGGTATCCTCGTTGACGATCTCGAAGATTTCCTCGAGGGGTTTCCCTGCCGCTTCCTCCCGGGTCCACCCGGTGAGGCGCTCCGCCTCCGGGTTGAGGAGGAGGACCCGTCCCTCCGGGTCGGTGGTGATCACGCCATCGCCGACGCTCATCAGGGTGACGTAGTGGCGCTCCCGGCTTTCGTGCAGGGCCTCGTGGCCACCGATCCCCTCCGCGGGAAGCTCGATCGCGCTTTCGAGGATCCCCTGGAGTCCGCCCGTGGCATCCCGCACCGGGACCGTGCAGAGGAACCAGCGCCCCTCCCGGAAGGGGGGATGGATCTCCCCTGCCGCCGGGATCTCCCATTCCGAGGGCTGCCCCGTTTCGATCGTCCGGATCACGGGACAGGCGCGACATGCTTTTTGCCCAGAGGAAAGGGTCTTCCCCCCAAGATCCCGATACGATCGGTTCGCCCAGAGGAGCCGGTGATCGGCGTCGTAGAGGGCGATCGGAAGGGGCACGACCTCGAGAAGTTCCGCCTTCACGGCGTCATCGATCCGATCCTTCATCTCTCTCTTCCCTTGGAATGACACGCGCCAGTGCGTCGATGACCGACCGCGTCAGTGTACAAACTTTTTCCATCGAGGACAAGCTGAGGGAAAAAATCCCCGAGGTTCGATCCGCGATCGGATGCGATCGCAGGGAGAGAGGCGGGAGCTGTGAGGAAGGTTGGAAATTCGCTCAGGCGGGAAGGCGGTCCTCGGGGGGGAGGGTGGCGGAGGGGATCCACGCGGTCACGAGAATGGCGCCGGAGAGGTCACGGAGCGTGGCGATGCCTGTGGCAGTAAGGCCCAGACGAGCCGCCCGATCAGCGGCGGGCCCCTGAAGCGTGAAGCGCGCAGAAGTGCCGTCGAGGGCGGTGACCGCCACGCTCGAGAGGGGGAACGCAAGGCCCGTTCCGAGCGCCTTGAGGACCGCCTCCTTCACGCTCCAGAGACGCAGCGTTCCCTCCGGTGTCGTCCCGAAGCGTTCGCGTTCCGCCGGGGTCGTGACCTCCCGCTGGAAGGGGGCGGCTCGCTCTGTCCGGGTTTCCACATCGATGCCGAAGCGCCCCAGTGCCAGCGGGGCCGCGACAGCGGCCGCATAGTCGGCGGTGTGACTCCGGCTCCAGGAGATTCTCACGCCTGCCACGGTCAGCGGTTCACCCGGTTTCTCCCCCGCGATCGGCGAGGGGAAAGGCGTGCCGAGCCACCCGATCGCGAGTTCCTGGAGGGCACGTAGCCATGCTTCCCGTGAGGCCTCCTTGTGCGCCGCGGTCCGTTCGGTGCCGAAGGGCGCCGGCGCCGTATGGCGCACGAGGTGGGAAACCGCAGGAAACGTGGTCGTGAGGGGTGGTGGGGACTCCTGGCGGAGGCGGCGGAGGGCGAAACGGATCCGAACGAGGCACTGGCCCGTCTCATCGTACCACTCCCCCCGGAAGTTCCGGATCTCCCCCTCTGCGCCGTCACGGAAGAAGCGGACGATCCCCCGGGCACCCGGGAGGAAGCCCTCCCCGATCGTCCCCTCCGAGAGGGCCACGGGGAGGGCGACCATTCCCTCGCGGTAGAGGGTGAAGAGACCGGCGGCCTGGAGGATCGCCTCGAGCGCGAATGCACGCAAGCGGAAGGGATCCGTCTCGCGCGGGAGACGCGCACGCCCCCATCCCCCCTCCCCACACCAGAGGATCCCCCCTGTGAGGCACTGGAAGCGGGGGCCGTGGAAGAGGGGGGGATAGATGCCGGAGAGATCGATGGGACCACCCTGCCAGGGCGTGTCCTCCGGTCCCGGCAGATCCCCGATCGGGGGTACGGGCTCCGGTTCGGGGCGGAAGGTGACACTCGGATGCCCCCGTCGCCTTCCCGTGGCGTCGTGTTCCACGAGGAAGCCCCCCTCCCCCTTCCGGTAGAGGGAGATCCGCAGGTCCTCCTCACCGGGGAAACGGATCGCGCGGTGCCACTGGAAGGCAAGACGCCCCTCCGGGATCGCACGGCGCGCGAAGGCCCACCCGAAAACCGCGGGCAAGAGGGCGCTCCCTCCCACGCGGTGATCCGAGACCGCCGGATCGGAGGTGGGCCCCGTCACCGCAGCCGCGACGAGACGGACATCCGGTGCCGGTGCGTCCGCTTCGCAGGGAAGGCGTTTTCCCAGGGGCGGCGAGATGGATATCGTCCGGGCCGCAGGACGGCCGGCCACGACCGCCTCGAGCGCCGCGATCCCCTCGGCCGGTGGGATCGTGGCGATCCCCTGCCGCGCCAGCAAGCGGGGAACCGCGCCACGGGTCGCCATCCCCGCGCCCCCCCAGGCTCCCCAGGCGATCGTGTGACAGGAAAAGGGGGCATCGAAGGCTTCGAGCAACCCCGCCATCGCCCCGTTGGCCGCGGCGTAGGCGGTCTGGCCCGCATTCCCCAGCGTATGGGCGATCGAGCCGAAGGCGACGAAGGTCTCGACCCCAAGCGACCTGGCGAGCCGAAGGGCCAGAAGGGTTCCCTGGAGTTTCGGAGCGGATACCCGCGTGAGATCCGCACGATCCGTTCGCGCCAGGGTTGCGCTGAACTCCACCCCCGCGGCCTGGATCACGCCGTGGAGCGGCTCTCCGGCGGCCCGGATCGTTTCGGCCAGCCGGCTCATCCCTTCCCCGTCCGTGATATCACAGGCCAGATAACGGATCCGCGCGCCAGCCCGGGCACGGAGTCGTTTCAGGTTCACGGCGAGTTCCCGGTCGGCGAGGCGGCGATCCCGGCATTCCTGGAAGCGCCGGGGATTCCGTTGCGTTCCCATCTCGCGGCGGGCCATCCGGTCGATCTCCTCGTCGCTCCAGGCCGCGGCCCCTTCGGGGGGCTCGGGTCGCCGGCCGACGAGCCAGAGCCCTCGGCACCCCGCTTTCAGCCATGCCTCGGCCACGAGCGCGGTGATCCCGCGTCCCCCCCCGAGGAGGAGCCAGTTACCTCTGACCGGTTGGGGGGAAGGGAGGGGGAGGGGGAGCCAGATCCGCTCGGCGATCCGGAATTTCCCCCTTTCGTCCCGTGCCAGACGGCACTCCGCCATCCCACGGGGAAGATGCCGGGGATCGGGAGATTCCTCACTCCAGAGGATGCAGGGGACCCTCCCTTCCGTCTCCCGACGATAGGCGCGGGTCGCCCCCGCGATCGCTTCGGCCGCGGCCCGCTGCCAGGGAGCAGCGGCATCGGGGGGGAGGAGGAGGAAATCGGGGGGATCCTCCCGGAGGGTATCGAGCCACGCCGAAACGAGATCGAGCAGATCCTCCGGCCCCAGGATATCGGAACGCAAGGGGGCCGCGATCCTCGCGTCCCGATCGACCTCACGCGCCGATCCCCCCCCCTCGAGGGGACGCCAGCGCCAGGCCGGGATCACGATCTCGAGGGAAGAGCGCGTCTCCTGAGAGGCGTCGGGAAGCTCCCGCTGCGCGGGGGGCGTCCCTGCCGTAAGCGTCTTCCCGGCGGCAACGGCGTATCGTCCCGAGGCGTCGAGGTCACGGTAGTGTCCCTCCGTCTCCGCGGCGAGCCATCCTTCGAGGGTCTCGCGGTCGAAGCGGGGGCCTTCTCCTGGGACTTTCCCATAGACGGCGCAGGCGATCTGGGCGCCGAAGCCGGCGGCGAGGCGGATCGCGTAATGGGCCTGGGTGCGTCGCCCTTCGCTCAGGGTGAGATCGGAGAGCGCGGGATCCTGTGCTTCCCGGTTGCGCACGGGGGGGAGCCACCCCCGCTCGAGCGCCTCGACCGCGACGACTTCTTCGAGGCTCGCGCCCATCGGGTGACCGGTGTAGCCCTTGACGTTGACGACGGGTACTTCCTGGAGGGCTTCCCCGAAGCAGGTTCGCAGGGTATGCGCCTCCGCGTCGGCGCTTCCCCCCCGGGCCGGGGTGAAGGGTTCGTGGGAGACGAAGAAGGCACGTCCGGCCAAGGTCCGCCGATCGAGGGTATGCGCCTCGGCGACGCGATCGATGAGGCGTTTCATCGACGCGGCGATCGCTTCCGGGTTCATCTTCGTGGGGTGACAGGCATCGTTGGAGAGGGCGGTGCCGAGCAGGCGGGCACGGGGACGAACGCCACGCCCGAGGGCGGAAGCGGCCCGTTCGAGAACGAGTCCAACCGCGCCGGAGCCGATGATCGTGCCGGCCCGTCCCTTCCCGAAGGGCTGGGCCGCCCGTTCGATCTCCCGTTCGGTGCTCACCCCCCCTACCGCCAGGAAGCCCGCGCCGATATAGGGGAGAAGCGTCGGGGAACCCGCCGCATCCGCGGCCACGACGAGGACCCGATCCGCGCGTCCCGTGGCGATCCAGTCCTCGGCCACGGCGATCGCCGAGAGGGTCGAGGCACAGGCGGCCTGGAGGCGGAACGTGGGTCCCGTGATCCCGAGGAAACGTGCCAGCGTGCTCTGCCCCATACCGAGGCATTGAATGAGGAAGTGACGGTCGAACCCCTCCCCCCGTTGGTGGGCGTGGGCCGCATGGAGCCAGTGCTCGGCTCCGGCGAAGGCACTGGCAAAGACGATTCCCATCCGCGCTCCGACGGAGGGGGGGAGCCGGTAGCGGCCATAGTACCGGAATCCTTCCTCCCGGGGGATGAGGGGGAGTCCGGCGTTTGCGATCGCCTCGAACCCTGCCGCGACCGCAAGGCGCGTCGTCTCGTCCAGCTCCGCGGCGATCCGCCCGGAAAGGCCATGGCGCGAGAGGTCGATCGAGGGGGGGAACCGGCCCGAGAAGTGGATCGTCTCGTCGGGATGCGTGATCCGGACCGTCTGGATCCGGCCATCGGCGTCCTTCTCGATCCGTTCGAGCCCGAAGGCGACGATCGCCTGGCGCGTTTCGAGGGGAAGGGGCTCGATCCGGTCTTTCCCCGCCATGAGGGCGTCGAGCGCCCTGGGGGAGAAGGGATCATCCGGCCCTGGAATCCCCCCGGACAGACCACTGATGACGATCTCTTCCCCCGCGAGCGGAGGGGGATCGGGGAGGGGAGGAAGCTGCGGCGTGACCGCCACGGTGGGCTGGGTATCGGCAAGGATGTCATGCGTCCAGGCCCCCCCCCAGACCCTGGCCAGGGTCTCTTGCGCCTCCCGCTGCGGCAGGCAGGTGGGCCAGGTGAGGGGGGCATCGAGGATGTCCGCAGCCAGGTCGATCAGCACCCGGCCCGGTCCCACCTCGAGGAAACCGGTGACCCCTCGATCGGCCAGATGCTCGACGATCTCCACGAAGCGGACCGGCCGCGCAAGCTGCACGGCGAGGAGTTCCCGGATTTCGCCGGGATCGTCGGGATAGGGGCGGGCCGTCACGTTGCTCACGATCGGAATGCGCGGGGCACGAACCTTCATCCCGGAGAGGAGGGCGCGCATCGGTTCCACGGCGGGCGCAACGATCCGCGTGTGGAACGCATGGCTCACGGCGAGGCGTTTGTGCCGGATTCCCCGGGCTTTCAGCGCTTCGATCAGCGCATTCGCCGGCTTCGTCGGTCCGCCCACGACGGTCTGTCCCGGCGCGTTGTAGTTCGCCGGCGCGAGCGCATCGAGCCCAAGCTCCGCCAGCAGGGCGCTCGTGGCCGCCCCGTCGAGCGCCACGGCCACGAGGAGCCCGGCATCATCGATCTTCCTGGCAGCCGCCTCCATCGCTTCGGCCCGGCCGGCCACGATCCGAAGAGCGTCGGCGAATTCGAGGACGCCTGCGGCCACACAGGCGCCGAATTCTCCGAGCGAGTGCCCCGCGACGATCGCGGGATGGATCCCAGCGGCTGCAAGGAGACGGTAGAGCGCGATCTCCACGGTCAGGAGGACCGGCTGCGTGTAACGGGTCTCCCGCAGGCGGGCTTCGATCTCTGGCAGGGGAAGGTCGGTGGCGGCGGGATCGAAGAGGAACGTCGAGAGGGGGAGATCCAGGACCTTGGAGAGGACTTCCTGGGCCTCCGCCACGGTCTGGGCCACGATATCGACGGAGGCCAGATCGTGGAGCATCCCGGGCCACTGGCTCCCCTGACCGGGGAAGAGGAAGGCCCATCCCCGCCGAGGCGCCCGGGTATCGAAGAGGGAGGCGCCGCTGCGGATCCAGCGAGCGGGCGGGAACCCCCGCTCGATCCCCTCACGGCCCCGCTCCGGGGTGAAGGTGGGGCGGTACGCGGCGAAACGGATCGCTCCTTCGACCCCTTCCCGCCCTGTGCCGACATTCTCCGCCAGGGAGGCCCGATCGGGCGCCGCACTCCGGAACACCTCTCTCCTCGTCTCGCTCCACCAGTGGGGAGCAGAGACGAGATCCCTCCTTTCGGGTGTTTCCCCTTCGCTTCGCTTGGGCGTCTCCGCCGGGTGTGCTTGCGGCTCCGGAGTGATCGACGCCGCCGGGTGCGCCTGCGGCGCGGGGGTGGTCGGCTCTGAAGTGGCCATTCGTCCGGTGAGATGCGCTTTGCCGTTGCTTCCCGCCGGGGGTGGGGGGATCTGCCGGAGCGACGTGGCAACGTCCGGTGTTTCCTGGGAGGTGGAGCGGGTCTTTCGGGCGACATAGGCGGCCACGGCGCGGAGGGTCTGGGCCTCTGCCAGGGCGAAATCGGGATCCTCGGGGAGCCCGAAGCGGTCGCGGATCACTCCCATGATCTCGGCGATCTTGACCGTATCGATCCCCAGATCGGCCTCGAGGGCCAGATCGGGCTCGATCTCCTCGGGATCGTAGCCCGTGCTCGCCGCCACGATCCGGGCCAGCTCCTCGAGGAGTTCCCCTTCGCGCCGAGCCGGGATCTCATCCGGGTGTGCCTGGGGCGAGCCGATCGGCACCTCGGAATGCACTTGGGGCGCTGGAGGGGTCGGTTCTGGAGGCGCCATTCGTCCGGTGAGATGCGCTTTGCCGTTGCTTCCGGTGGGAGTTGGGGGGATCGGCCGGGGCGAGGTGGAAACCTCCGGGGCCTCGTGGGCGGTGGAGCGGGTCTTGCGGGCGACGTAGGCGGCCACGGCGCGGAGGGTCTGGGCTTCTGCCAGGGCGAAATCGGGATCCTCGGGGAGCCCGAAGCGGTCGCGGATCACTC
>CAZTSL010000089.1:0-5489 GCA_964616915.1 uncultured bacterium | reverse complement strand
TAGCCCGTGCTCGCCGCCACGATCCGGGCCAGCTCCTCGAGGAGTTCCCCTTCGCTTCGCTGTGGCGCCGCATCGAGGTGGGCCTGGGGCGCTCCGATCGACGCCCCCGGGTGTGTTTGCGGTGCCTGGACGCTCGGCGCTGCCGGGCCCTGGGGTGCCGGCGAGATTTCCGGTGAAGGGGGCAGGGTTCCTCGGGTGGCGTCCGTTTGGCCGGTCTCTCCATCCGACGGACGAGGGATCTGCATCCTCCCCTCCCATGGGGTCCCGGAATCCCCTGCGGTGACGACGATGTGGGCATTCGTCCCCCCGAAACCGAAGGCGCTGATTCCGACGGTCCGGGGGCGCTCCCCCCACGCTTCGGCGGTGACGGGGACATAGAGGGGGTTGCCATCGAGGCCGCTGTCTGGATGGGGCGCCTCGAATCCTCCCGAGGGGGGGATCACCCCAGCTTCGAGGGCGAGGACGATCTTGGCGAGGGCCGCAGCCCCGGCACCCGCCTTGAGGTGGCCGAGGTTCCCCTTGAGGGAGGCGATGGGCAGTGGGGCACGGCGCCATCCGCAGAGGGTGCGCATCGTCTCGATCTCGGCCCGGTCCCCCACCGGGGTGCCGGTGCCGTGTGCCTCGATGAGTCCGAGGGCCTCGGCATCGATTCCCGCATCCTCCCAGGCCCGCTGGATCGCGACGATCTGGCCGGCGGGATTGGGCGCGGTGATCCCCTTCCCCCGGCCGTCACTGGCGGTACCGGCACCGAGGATGATCGCCCGGATGCGCTGTCCGTCGCGCAGGGCATCCGAGAGACGCCGCAGGACGAAGACCGCTCCCCCCTCACCCATGACGAAGCCATCCGCACGGCGGTCGAAGGGGAAGGAGCCGTGCCGGCTCAGGGCGCCGAGGCGACAGAACTTCGTGTACGCGGCGATCCCCATGTTGCGATCGATCCCGCCCGAGAGGATCCAGTCCGCCCGTCCCGAGCGGAGACGGTCGATCGCCGTGGCGAGGGCGACGAGGGAACCGGCGCAGGCGGCATCGACGGTGAAGTTCGCCCCGCTCAGATCGAAGGTGGCGGCGATCCGGCCTGCCACGACGTTGGCGAGTTCCCCCGGCATCGAATCCTCCCGGACCTGCGGCAGGGGAAAACCGAGCCGCTCCAGGGGGAGTTTCATGCCACCGTCTCGCTCGAGGGCATCGAGCATGATCCGGGCCGCGGTCCGCTCCCGCAGATCGTCTCCCTGCGCCATTCCGAGGATCACATCGGTTCTCCGCCGGATCTCCGGGTCCTCCTGCGGATTCCCCGCATCGGCCAGGGCCGCGGCCGCGGCTTCGAGCGCGGAACACTGGTTCTTGTCGAGCAACGGTACGCTCGCCGGTGGAATCCGGAAGCGCCGCGCCGGGAAAGGGCGATCGGGGAGGAATGCCCCAAGGTCCGTGTAGCTACGCGTGGGATCCGTGCCGGAGGGGTCGAGGAAGCGCGCCGGCGGCCAGACCCGATCGGGGACCTTCGTGATCGCCACCTCCCCTGTGCGCAGGAGTTCCCAGAATCGCTCCTCATGGGCCTCCGCACCGGGGAGGAGAAAACCCATTCCCACGACCGCCACGGCGCCACGTTCGACCTCGCGGGCGATCCCCCGGATGATCTCCGGGCGGTATGCCACGCCGGCTCCCGTGGGTCGTGCAGGGGCCCCCGCAGGTTGCCGGGAGCCGGAGATTCCGCCTGCCACCGCCGTGGCGACGGGGGGCGGCGTATCCGTGAAATCGCTCCGAGCGAAGCCGGAGTGCTCCCGGTCCGGGGGATTCCCCCCCGCCATGCGTGTCGGTGAGACCGACTGGTCAGTCCCCTTGAAGGGGAGGGGGATACTTGCGCAGCGGAAGATTCGTTCCATCGTGACTTCCTTGATATGCTCTCTTGGGTTGTCGATCGGGTGATTCGATGGGGGTCATGGACGGATGCGGCCATTTTTGGCGAATCCGTAGAAGAGGACTTCGATGACGGTATCGATTTCGTCTTCGAGGGTGCCGTTGCAGTCGTTCCGGAACCATTTCTGGATGACGCCGTCGAGGAAGCCGACGAGGCCGTAGAAGACGGTATAGAAGTCGTCGAGGGGTTTGAGGCGTCCGCGTTCACTGGCTTCGAGGACCATGTCGCGGATGACGGGGACGTTCTGGAGGATACCGTCGATGTATCCGGCGCGGAACTCGGCGCCGAAGCCTTGTTGTTCGTAGACGAGGATGCGGTAGAACTCCTGGTGTTCCTCGAAGAAGCGGAAGTATTCGAGGATGGCTCTCCGGATGGCGCCGAGCACGTCCTCCGCGTGGATGAAGGCATCGCGGATGCGGCAGACGAGTTCCCGCAGGCGGTCTTCGACCACGGCGCGGAAGAGGTTTTCCTTCGATTCGAAGTAGCGGTAGACCGTTCCCTTTCCGACGCGGGCGCTCTGGGCGATCTCTTCGACGGTGGCCTGGTAGAACCCCTTGGCGGCGAAGACCTGGTACGCGGCGATGCGGATCCGCTCGGCGGTGGGGTGGGAAGCGGGTGGTTTCTCCTGGCGCTGCTCGAGCACGAGGTCGGAGATCGCGCCGAGGAGTCGGCCGCGATCGGCCTGGAACGCCTCGGCGAGCTGGACGCCCGCTTCGAGGAGGAGGGGCAGGAGGCTCTCCATGGGGATCATCTCCTGGTTCCAGCGTTCCACCAGGGAGCGGTACCCTTCGAGAATCTCCTCCCACCCGATCTTTCCGCGTTCCTTCCCGCGGGGAAGCGTTTTGAGGTAGGCGCGCACGTAGGTCACGACGTCTTCCGCGCGGATATCCCCCTCCCCCTCCTGAGGGGTGGGGAGGGCCTGGAGATTCGGGGTCTTCGATCCTTGCTTCAGCCCTTTTTCACCCATCCTTGCCTTCTCCTCCGCCATTGCTCCTGCCCTGGATCCCTTCCGCGATGACCCAGCGGAAGTAGTACTGACTGGTCAGTCACCGGAACGGGGAGACGATATATCGTGGGAGGAGATTTGTCAAGAACCCGTTTGGCGCCATGTGTCCGTGCGGATTCCTGAGCGATTGGGTCCATGGATTTCGCGACTCGTGGGTTCGTGGGAAGGGGGGAGAACGATCGGGTTTGCATGATGGGCTCATCTCGTGCAGAATAGGGGAAAGAGAGGTGCGATCCCAAGGGGGGATGGAGGAGAGATGCTTCGAGGAAGACCGCAGTTGATCGTGCTCGTGATCTGTCTCTATGGATCGGGTTGTCTCATGCTCGAATCGACGCATCGGCAGGAACTCGAAGCGCTTGCCGCGCGCCACCGTACGGAACTGGAGAATGCCGATCGGCTGCGTACGAAGCTGGCCCTCGAACTGGAGAATTGCCGCCACCGTCTCACGGCGGCCAACGCCCGTGTGGAGACGCTCGACGCCCTGACGGCTCGGGTGCAGAAGGAACTCGTCGATACGTCGAAGAGTGCGGCGGTTCTCGAGAGCGAACTCGACGAATGCCGGCAGGAATGGCTTCTGCAGGAGATGGAGAAGGGGGAACTCTCGCAGGACTTGCAGGCAACCCTCGAGCGTTCCCGGCGGCTCGAACGGCTTCTTGCGGAACGGGAGGCGGTCTTCAACGACCTGGTCCGTTCGCTCAAGGCGATGCGGGACGCAGGGACCGTCCGGGTCGAGATCGTTCATGGTCTCCTCCTGGTTCGTCTCAACGAACGGGTCCTCTTCGACGTGAACGAGGCGCGTCTCAAGGCCGACGGGAAGAAGGCGGTGGCGGAGTTGACCGCTGCGATCCGCAACTTGCCGGGGCGCCGCTGGCAGATCGCGGGTCATACGGATGCCACGGGTCCGCCGGACTTCAACTGGCGTCTTTCGATGGAGCGGGCGCTCTCCGTGCTCATCTACATGATCGAGGAGGGGATGCCTCCCGATCGGATCTCTGCGGCCGGTTTCGGTCCCTATCAGCCGATCGCCCCCAACGATACCCCTGAGGGACGTGCATTGAACCGGCGAATCGATGTGATCCTCGTCCCCGACTTCGGAGCGCTCGAACTCCCTGCGAACCCGGGAGTCGATCCGGAAAGTTCCGCAACGGAGCCCTCGAAGGAGCATCACGCTGGAGGCCCTTCCGGTGAATGATCACACTTGGAAACCACGGCCGATCATGCTACGATGAGCGGTCTTCCTGCAGAGCCGGAAGGAGTGGACGATGAGAGAGGCGTCCTTTCGGGAGCGTGGACTCGGTTCCGTGAAGCATGGAGAGGCCCCCACGCCAGGGGTGGGGGCTTACCGGCGGAGGTGCCGTCCGTGAAGGGGGGAGACGTGGTCGATCGGGCGAGCGCACGGATCGGGATCGGGTTTCTCTGTATCGGCCTGGGGGGGCTCTCCCTTCGGATCGCCTTCCTGTGGCATCCGGTCTCCTGGCTCGTGCCCCATCTCCTGGCCGACGACATGTTCTACTACCTCACGCTGGCGCGCAACGTCCTCGCCGGCCATGGCGTGACCTTCGACGGTGCACCGACGAACGGGTTTCACCCCCTCTACCTTCTCCTCCTCGTCTTCCTGGGGAAGGTGTTCTCCGGGTCTGCGGTCATGATCTATGCGGCGGAGGGGTTGCTCCTCCTCGCCGATCTCGGAGCGTTGTGGCTTCTGCATCGGATCGCGGAACGGTTGGGGGGGAGGAAGGCCGCGCTGTGGGCAACGGCGCTATGGGCCTGGAATCCGCTGATTGCGGCGATCACGTTTGCGGGCGTGGAGGCCCCGCTGGCGGTCTTCTTCCTTGCGGCCACGACGCTCACCGCCCTCGATCTGCGCGGGGTCCTGGAGGCGGGGGGAGAGGTGCCCGCCGCTCACTGGGTTCGGCTCGGTGCGCTCGGGGCGCTCACCCTCCTTTCGCGGACCGATACGCTCTTCTTCATCCTCTTCCTTGGCGTTGCCCTCCTCGCGTGGCTCATGGCATCTCCGGGGCCGGGAAGGCCGCGCTCCTCGATCCGGGCCGCTGGCTGGGCGCTGCGTTGCGCGTTTCCCGCGCTCCTTACCGGAACGCTCCTCCTGCTGCCCTGGATCTGCTGGAATTTCGCTCATTTCGGACGTATCTCCCAGGACAGCGCCGCTGCGATCGCGTACAAGCGTCACGAACTCTTCCGGATGGCACATGGTGGAATCTTCACCTCGGCGTTGCCCTTTCACCTCTGGCAAACAGCGGTGGCCTATCTCGAACGGCTGGTCCGCTATCAGGGGATGGGATGGGGCAATGCGCTCCCGTTGCTCCTTCTTTTCCTCTTCGTCCGGCGCGGCGAGGGGCGTTTTCGATGGGGGGACGGGCGTCTTTCCTCGATTGGGTTCCTCCCGGCTGGCGCGTTTGCCCTCTTCCTCTTCTACGGCCTCTATTTCTGGCACCGGCAGCCGTGGTACTACCTCTCCACCCTCTGGACGGTCGCCCTCACCCTGGGGGTATGGCTGGGGGGCGTGCGGTGGCAGAAGGGGGGGGGGATCGGCGGGAAGGTGCCGGGACT